>CANBWO010000001.1 GCA_947373155.1 Microbacteriaceae bacterium
CCCACCTTGTCGGCAAGCCAATCCTGAGTGTCGCCCTCGGGGATAAAACAGATGTCATAGGAATCAGGCTTATTAGCCACCGAAAGCCCGCGGGCCTCTGCCTCTGCACGCACGCTGGCTTTGTCCGCGCTGGCACCGATCGGAAAAAGCACGTGCTTTAGTTCCTCGGTAGTAAGAACGCCCAAAACGTAACTCTGGTCTTTGGCCAAAGCGGGAGAACGGTGAAGTTCCAGGTCTCCGGAATCTCCGAGTCGCACCTCTGCGTAGTGCCCGGTAGCAACGGCGTCAAAGCCGAGTGCAAGAGCTTTTTCTAGCAAGGCCGCAAACTTAATGCGCTCGTTGCATCGCATGCAGGGATTTGGGGTTCGACCGGCTGAATATTCAGCGATGAAGTCATCTACCACTTCGGCTTTGAACTTCTCGGAAAAGTCCCACACATAAAAAGGAATACCCAATAGGTTGGCGGCGCGCTGGGCATCCATACTGTCTTCAATGGTGCAGCAACCGCGTGAACCGGTTCGCAGCGTTCCCGAGTTGCGACTCAGGGCAAGGTGAACACCAACCACCTCGTGACCAGCCTCAACGGCTCGCGCGGCGGCAACTGCGGAGTCGACACCGCCGGACATTGCTGCAAGAACTTTCATCGAGTCAATTGTCTTTGAAAAACAGCTAAAAACCTAACCAACTAAACCGTGAACCCGGCTGATTTTGCGCGCTCGTGTGCCTCTGGAAGATGCGCCAAAAAGGCATCGATGTCTTGTTGGGTGCTGGTGTGCCCAAGTGAGATTCGAACGCAGGCAGAGGAATCGTGCTGCGAATACCCCATGGCCAGTAATACATGCGATGCGCTGGTGACGCCGGCGGTGCAAGCCGAACCGTTCGATACGGCCACTCCCTTTGCATCCAGAAGGAACAGCAGGGAATCCCCCGCACAACCCGGGAAGATGAAGTTCACGATATTCGGGACCCGGGCAGTTCCAAGTTCAAGATCAACCGCAACTACTTTTACCTCTGGCACTGCGGTAATAACCCCCTGAACCAAGCGGAGGTTTAGGTCTGTCCACAACTGAATTGATTGGTCCAGCTCAGCCACGGCACTCTTAACGGCCAGAGCTAATGCACTGGAACCCGCTGGGTCTAGGGTTCCGGGACGCATTCCGCGCTCGTGGCCACCACCGTGAAAAATCGGGTCAAGTTTGGTTTTGCGCGAAACCAAAAGCGCACCCTGCCCAACTGGGCCTCCGAGTTTGTGACCGGTGATGCTCATGGCCGCCAACCCACTGGTGGCAAAATCAACCTTGATGTGTCCAAGTGCCGCCACCGCATCGCTGTGAACAGGCACATTGAATCTGCTGGCAAGTTCGGCAACCGCCGGAATATCCTGCACCACACCGGTTTCGTTGTTCACCCACATCAGTGAAATAAGGGCAACTTCCTCGGCTTTCGAGGACAGCAGCTCCTCAAGTTCCTCTAGGTTAATGCGCCCATCGCTGCCGGTTTTAAGCCAGTGCACCTGAGCATTTTTCTTGGCAGCCAACCACTCAATTGGTTCGAGCACAGCGTGGTGTTCGGTGGCGGCCGAAACAATGATTGGCCGGGCAACGCCGCCAATTGGGTTACGGCTAGAAAACAAACCCTGGATTGCCAGGTTGTCGGACTCGGTTCCACCGGAAGTGAAAATAACTTCGTTTCTGTCGGCATGAACAGCGGCAGCGATGTCCTCGCGCGCCTGCTCCACTACTTGTCGCGCCTTCTGCCCGAAACTGTGCACCGATGAAGCGTTGCCCTGGGTGAGCAAAGATTGGGTCAGCAAATCAACAACCGAAGGCCTTAGCGGGGTTGTGGCAGCGTGATCGAGGTAAAAACTCACATGTCAAGCCTAGTTTGCCTGGGCAAAATGTTTGGTTGCCATTTGTTGCCAAACGCCTTGTCCTTAAAGAGTTCGTAACCTAAGACAAAGTAGGATTCTCTGCAATGCCGAAAACTTTTAGCGATATCCAGATAAACCCACACCGATTGGGAGTGACTTTTGCCAAGGGCAAGGGCACCATCCGGGTTTACTCGGAAAACGCAACTGCTATTCAACTCTGCATTTTAGAAGACGCCAACCCTCGAGTGGTTACCAAAACAGTTGATCTGGTCAAGGGTGACTACGACATTTGGGAAGCCAGCACTCCAGCGCTCAAAGTCGGAGTGAAGTACGCGTTAAAAGCCGATGGCCCTTCATCGCCAAGGGATTCCTTCAACCCTTCACTGCTTCTTATCGACCCATATGCCAAGGCGGTAGAGCGCCTAGCCGCTCGCGAGTATTATTGCGTGGCCATTGCCGAGGATTTCGATTGGCAGGGCGTTGAAAAGCCAAATATTCCGCTCGACGAGACCATCATCTATGAGGCCCATTCCCGAGGCCTGACTCGAGGAAACACTGCTCTGGCAGACGACATTCGCGGAACCTACGCGGCCCTTGGGCATCCGGAAACAATTCAGCACCTTCTAAAAATCGGCGTTACCTCGGTTGAGCTGCTACCGATCCAAATGTTCATTTCGGAGCCGAGGCTCATGAACATGGGACTTTTCAACTACTGGGGTTACAACACCATCAACTTTTTCTCTGCGCACCCACGCTACGCCTCGCCGACTGTGCGTGAAAAGGGTCCTGAGCACATCGTCAATGAGCTGAAAACGGCTATCCGCGAACTTCATAGGGCGGGCATCGAGGTAATTCTCGACGTGGTTTACAACCACACTGCCGAGGGCGGCGGTGGCGGTCTAACCTACAGCTACAAGGGCCTGGACAACTCCAGTTACTACCGCCTGGATGAAAAGGGCTGGTATCAGGACACCACCGGCTGTGGCAATTCGTTGAACTTTGCCAACCCGCACGTAGTGGATCTAACAATGGACAGCCTTCGGTACTGGACCGAGGTCATGCAGATCGATGGCTTTAGATTTGACTTGGCGGCAACCCTGGCGCGCGACGAACACAACACCTTTAACCCGAACCATCCGCTGCTAAACGCCATGCAGAGCGACCCAATCGTGTCGCAGGCAAAGCTGATCATGGAACCTTGGGATGTGGGTCTGGGCGGCTGGCAAACCGGTAACTTCCCAGACCGCTTCAGCGAATGGAATGACCGCTACCGCGACAGCGTGCGAAAGTTCTGGTTGAGCGACATAGGCAATGCCCGAAACAGTGGCAAGTACTGGAATGGCGTGGCGGATTTGGCTACCCGTCTGGCCGGTTCCGGAGATATTGTTCCAGGATCACAGGGACCACTAGGCACCGTCAACTTTGTTACAGCCCACGATGGATTCACACTAAAAGACCTGGTGTCTTATAACGTGAAGCACAATCAGATAAACGGCGAAAGCAACCGCGACGGCACCAGCAACAACTACTCTTTCAACTTTGGCGTCGAGGGCGATACTCCAGACCCCGGAATCCGCGCAACTCGCAGGAAAACCGCCAGAAACATGCTGGCTACTCTGCTTTTCAGCGCAGGAATTCCAATGGTGACCGCCGGCGATGAGCGCGGAAAAACCCAACTCGGCAACAACAACGCCTACTGCCAAGACTCCAACCTGAGCTGGGTGAACTGGGATCTAACCCGTTCTCAACAGGATCTCGAAACCACTTTCGGGTACCTAACTAAGCTCCGCAAGGAAAACCCAACCTTGCGCCCAAATAACTTCGGTTCATTTGAAAAAATCGAGGTTGGACTAGACCGCATTCGCTGGTTCAACTCAACGGGTCACATGATGACCGGTGATGACTGGCATAACTCCGAAACCAGAACTGTGATGCGTTTCAGTCAAAACTTGAGTCCAAATGGCAGCACCAACGAAACCCTGCTGATTATTCACGGAGCCGAGACCGAGCAAACGGTGAAACTTCCCGAAGAACTCGAGGTTGCAAGCTACGAGTTGCTCTGGAATAGTGCCTGGGAGCTACCGCCAACCGAAATCGGCGAACTCGCCGGGGGTTCGGAATTGATTATGTCCGGCTCGTCCGTGGTCTTGCTTCGAGTTAAAGCACAATCCAAAACCTCGTAAATCAGAGGCAATTGTTTTTATTGTGCAACAAACATGTAAAGGCTTTCGGTTTATGCCCTTACTGGAGTCTCTAGTTCACTAAATTACAAAGTGTGAGCAACTACATCGAATACCGTCACCCTGCACCAATTGGTCGCCTTCCGATTTTGGCGGTAGCGCCGAGTGTGGAAGACGGTCGGTGGCCAGCAAAGGCTTTTGCAGGCGAAATCATCAGCTTTTCTGCCAATGTATTCCGCGAGGGCCACGATGACGTCTCGGCTGAGGTATTGCTGATTAGCCCAGCCGGAATCCAGACCGTTCACAGAATGCACCCTGGCGCACCGGGATCCGATACCTGGCACACCAAAATTGTTTTGGCCGAAGTGGGCAATTACCGTTTCACGATTCGCGCCTTCGCCGATGACTTTCTCACCTGGCATCACAATGCCGAAATCAAGATTCACGCGGGCATCGATCAGGAACTGATGCTGCTAGAGGGCGTGAATCTGTTCACCAGAGCCGCCTCGCAAAAATCTCGAAGCAAGGCCAACTCCAAGCTTTTGGTAGCCCTTGCGCAAAAACTTGCCGACGAAAGTCTCTCCCCCGTAGCTCGTCTGGAACTGGCCGAAACCGCTGAGGTGGCAAATGCCATAACCGATGAGCCGATTCGATCGCTAGAAACCGAATCGAGCGAATTCACGATCAACTGTGAACGCAAACTAGCCGGTTGCGGAGCCTGGTACGAGTTCTTCCCTCGAAGTGAAGGCGCGGCCTTTGACGAAAAGACCCAAACCTGGACCAGCGGAAACTTTAAAACCGCTGGTAAGCGCCTAGCCGCGGTGAAAGACATGGGCTTCGACATCCTTTACATGCCGCCGATTCACCCAATTGGCGTTGCTCATCGCAAGGGGCCGAACAACACCCTCGTGGTTGGACCCCAAGACCCAGGTTCCCCTTGGGCAATCGGCGGTGAAGCTGGCGGACACGATGCCATCCACCCGGATTTGGGCACCATGGCAGATTTTGTGGCTTTCGTAAAGAAGGCGAACCACCTCGGATTAGAAATCGCACTCGACCTAGCACTTCAGGCCAGCCCTGATCACCCTTGGGTCAAGAGCAACCCGCAGTGGTTCACCACTCGTGCCGATGGCAGCATCGCCTACGCCGAGAATCCACCAAAGAAGTACCAGGACATATACCCCATCAATTTCGACAATGACCCAGAAGGCATCTACAACGAGGTGCTGCGCGTAGTCCTGTTCTGGATTTCCAAGGGCGTAAAGATTTTCCGCGTGGACAACCCGCACACCAAACCCGTAGCGTTCTGGGAATGGTTGATTGGTGAAGTAAACAACGCCCACCCCGAGGTCATTTTCCTGGCAGAGGCCTTTACCCGCCCATCGATGATGCACGCACTTGGTAAGACCGGTTTCCAACAGAGTTACACCTACTTCACCTGGCGAAACAGCAAATGGGAGCTGGAGCAATACCTAACCGAAGTAGCGCATCAAACCGCAGACTTCTTCCGCCCAAATTTCTGGGTCAGCACTCCGGATATTCTCACTCAATACCTGCAGTTTGGCGGCAAGCCTGCTCACAAGATTCGTGCGGCAATTGCGGCCATGGCCACCCCGAACTGGGGCATGTATGCAGGCTACGAGCTTGTGGAATCGGTGGCTCGCCCGGGAGCCGAAGAACACATCGACAGCGAAAAATACGAGTACAAGCCGCGCGATTGGAAAGCCGCCGAAAAAGGTGGCCGGAGCATCGCTGATTACGTCTCGCGTTTGAACCACATTCGCAAGGAAAACCCGGCGCTGGAGCAACTGCGCAACCTGGAGATTCACGGCAGCGATGACTCCGCAATCCTCTGTTTCAGTAAGCACATCAATGCCGAACACAGCCCTACCCAAGAGGCAAACACCATCATCGTTGTTGCAAACACCGACCCACATGCAGTTCGCGAATCAACGGTTCACCTAAACCTTGAAAAGCTTGGTCTAGCGGCAGGAAGCAGCTTCAAAGTCACGGACCTAATCACGGGTGCCAGCTTCTTGTGGTCAGAGCACAACTACGTGAAACTCGACGCCTTTGTTGAGCCGGTACACATTCTTCGAGTAGAGCACAGCTAAGGAAAACCATGGCAAACAAGGCGGCTATCAAAGCACTCAAGGCACCAACACTGGATGCGGACTCGCTCTGGAAGGTAAGCGTGGGTGCGCATCACGATCCGCACTCGATTCTGGGTGTGCACGAGGTCGACGGCGGCTTTGCAATTCGCAGCCTCAAGCCATTTGCCAAGTCGGTTGTGGCAAATCTGGCAGACGGCCAGCAGGTAGAACTAGCCCACCTGGAAAACGGAGTTTGGCAGGCAGCCTTTGCTTCAAAGACGCTGCCGGATTACCGCATTGTTGCCAGCTACGAAGACGATGTTCAGTGGTTGGCCGACGACCCGTATCACTACCTGCCAACTCTGGGAGATCTTGACCTTCACCTAATTGCAGAAGGTCGTCACGAAGAGCTTTGGAAGGCCCTCGGGTCGCACCTTCACACCGTGTCCACCCAACTCGGAGACGCAGTTGGAACCCGTTTCGCTGTTTGGGCTCCAAATGCTCAGGCGGTTCGGGTAGTTGGCGAGTTCAATCACTGGAACGGTGTTGGTCACGCCATGCGAGTGATGGGTTCCAGTGGCATCTGGGAAATCTTCATTCCAGGCGTTGGAGTGGGAACCAAGTACAAGTACGAGATTCTGACCAAGGATGGTCACTGGATCACCAAGATTGATCCGCTGGCTCGTCAAACCGAACTTCCGCCGGCAACCGCCTCGATTGTGACCGAGAGCAACTACAAGTGGAAAGACAAGTCTTGGCTCACCGCTCGTGCCAAACGAGACGCTCTAAAGTCACCGATGAGCATCTATGAGTTGCATGCGGGATCTTGGCGAACCGGCCTAAATTACCGCCAACTAGCCGACGAGCTTATCCCCTACGTTCAGCAGCTGGGCTTTACCCACGTTGAATTCATGCCCGTTGCCGAGCACCCTTATGCCCCGAGCTGGGGTTACCAGGTAACTGGTTACTACGCACCAACCTCAAGATTTGGCAGCCCAGATGACTTCAAGTATCTGGTCGACAAACTCCACCAGGCCGGCATCGGTGTGATTTTGGACTGGGTGCCAGCCCATTTCCCCAAGGATGAATGGGCCCTCGGGCGCTACGACGGGCGTCCGCTTTACGAACACGAAGACCCACGCCGAGGGGAACATCCAGACTGGGGAACCTACATCTTCGACTTTGGCCGCACCGAAGTCAGGAACTTTTTGGTGGCCAACGCCACCTACTGGATCGAAGAATTCCACATCGATGGCCTGCGAGTAGACGCCGTTGCATCGATGCTTTATCTGGACTACAGCCGCGAAGCTGGAGAATGGCTTCCGAACCAATACGGTGGCCGCGAAAACATCGATGCCATTAAGTTCATGCAGGAGGCCAACGCCACCGTTTACAAGCGAAACCCAGGCGTGATGATGATTGCCGAGGAATCCACCAGCTGGGGCGGCGTGAGCGCACCAACCGATGGCGGCGGCTTAGGCTACGGATTCAAATGGAACATGGGTTGGATGCACGACAGCCTGGAATACATTCAAAAAGACCCGATGTACCGCAAGTACCACCATGGCGAGCTGACCTTCAGCATGCTCTACGCCTACGACGAGAAGTTCGTGCTGCCAATCAGCCACGACGAAGTTGTTCACGGCAAGGGTTCGCTACTTGCCAAGATGCCTGGCGACCGCTGGCAGCAGTTGGCAAATGTTCGAGCATTCTTGGCTTACATGTGGGCTCACCCCGGCAAGCAACTTTTGTTTATGGGTAGCGAGTTTGGTCAGTTGAGCGAATGGTCTTCCGAGCGCGGTTTGGACTGGTGGATCCTGGAGCAACCAAGTCACCAGGCAGTCCAAGCCTTGGTGAGCGCATTGAACAGCGTCTACCTAGAGAACCCCGCCCTCTGGCAGCTAGACCACGATGCCCGCGGATTCCAGTGGATCGACGGCGGCAACGCAGACCAGAACTGCCTCTCATTCGTTCGCTACGACGAAGCCGGTGAACCAATCGTGGTCGTTATCAATTTTGCGGGCCAACCGCACGGTGGATTCCGACTCGGCTTCCCCCGAGATGGCGAATGGCTGGAAATTTTAAACACCGATGCCGAGGTATTTGGCGGCTCAGGAGTGGGCAACTTTGGAAAGGTTTCGGTGCACGATGGCGGCAGCCACGGGCAACCGTTCAGCGCCGAGATCACAGTTCCTCCGCTGGGCGCGGTCTTCTTCAAGCCCTCGAAAGGTTAGTAGAGCAAATTGGTGAGGCGAATTCGGGCCGCAATTGTGTCCGGATTTGCAGCTCCCGCTACCTTGAACAACTCAACAAGGTGCTGACGGATAACCTCGCGGTCTTCCTTTGTGGCTACCTCGAAGGTGTCTAGTAATGCCTTGAAAGACAACTCAAAGTGCCCAATCACAGCTAGGACGTCGGATTTCAGAAGGACGTCTGCCAAAGTTTGCACTGGTGCCTGCAGTACCTGCTCTAGGTCCTGTTTGTCGGTGCGAACCAACAACTTGGCCTGAGCAAGGCCCACAACGGCGATTTCATCGGCAGGAGCCTCGGCCAGTGCAGCCTCAAACTCTTTTACTGCCGTCACATAATCCTCGGCATCAATTGCATCGTAAGCAGCTTGGTGGCGAGGTGGCAACATCGGTTTTGGCATTTCAGCGTTGTCGTCGGCTACTGCAGTAGCGACAAGCCCGTTCTCCTGCGCCAGGACCATAACCTTGTCGATTATCTGAGTAATAACTTCGGCTTCTTGGTCTCCCGAAAACATCGGAACCGGTTGCCCCTTGAGCAAAGCCGCGACAGCAGGAATCTGGGTTATCTGAAATGCTTCCAATATTGGTTGGTTGGCATCTCCATCGATGCGCAACAGCATGACAGCACCGTTGCGGTTAGCAACTTCAGCTTCTAGTTTTTTGGTGAGGGTGGCGCTTGACTCACTGCGACTTGTGAAGAAATCCACAAGCACGGGCATGCGCTCTGAGATTTTTAGATAGCTAACAATGGTGGCTTGATTTACCTCAACCACAAGAGCCGGAACACGCAAAACCTGAGCCTCGGTGCCCTGCTGTTCAACACCAGCCTGTGGCGACTGGGCTGCGGCAGGCTGCGCGCTTTTGGGCTTGGTGAGGCTGGAGAGATCTACCGCACCGCGGAAGGCTGCCTTGGAGTAATCGGTCATCAGAGTCCTCGAACGCTAATCAATACCTGGGTTGCCCCAAGTGTGAGAATTTTGTCTGGAGAAGCTACGGCAGGAACGTAGAACAAAAGCATGGTTCCGTAAACCGAACGAATTCCACTGGCACTTCCGGCGGCGCCAAGTAGCAGCTTTTCATTTCCCTGAACCGCCACGGCCTGAGTTGCTTTGTTTGGCTTGATGACATAGGTGTCACTCATGTAAACGGAAACCAACGCACCCGAATTGGCGGTTGAAAGGCTCATCACGTTTGGGTCGCCCAGGGCGTGGGTAACTGTGATTTTTCCGTTGTGCAAATTGGCCTTTTGTACTGCCTGACTTTGGGCTACCTGCTGATAAAACTCATCGTTAGCCACGTTAAACATTGGCGCGCTCAGACTCGATGGTCCTTGGTCAATCAGGTTTCCGAAAGCGGTCGGTAGGGCGTTTGGCGCGATCTTAAGAAAGAGCGAGTCGGGTGCGATCGGAATGGCTCCAACGCTGGTGGCTGCTACCGCGGGAGTGGCAACTCCCGGCAACATATCGATGTCGTACCAAAGCTGATACTGAGACCTAGGTGTGGCTTGCTGGAACACCAGCATCTGTGGAAGCGCTTTGCTGTCCGCTCCGGTGGCTAGGGCCATAACAACGCGCGGCCATTGATTTGAAGCAGCTGGGAGCCCGAACTTGAGGTTATCGGTCAGCAGTGGAGGAAGGTTGGGAATGTTTTTGGACGCAGCCTGAAGGTGATAGTGCGCCTGTCGAGCAGCCAGAGCCGGGCCAGCAATGCGATCTACCAGCAACTTTGGATTGTGGCTGGCATCTGCTTTTCCGACGGAAACGGCAATTCGATTCACAATGTTTACCAGTTGTTTTTGGGTAACCACCGGAGGATCGAGTTTCACTTGAGAGGTGGTTGGCGTAGCAGTTACCGAAGGCGAGGCTTGTCCTCCGATCAAACCGCAACCACTCAAAGTCATTGAAAGACCCAAGATGGCGCCAGCAACGGCAAGGTTCCTGGCGGACCTGCGACCTTTGGTAGGAGCCACGATGTTGCCACTCTTTCGGCGCAATTTTGGTCCTTGCGGTGCCTTTGGGGTTTTGCGCCTTGGTCCACGATCGCGACGCATGGTGTACCAGGCCCACCAGTTAATCAGGATCGCCAAAACTAGGAAAACGCCACCCACAATCAGAAGCAAACGGCTTCCGGTGGTATCAACCGCTAACTGCCAAGTCAGTTTGATTTGCTGCGGGGCCGCAGAAATACCATCGGTGGAAAGCAGCATCGCGGCATCATCGGCTGTGTTGACTCGCAGTTGTACGTGATTGGAAGCGGACACCTCTTCGCGCCAGAGATCAGAGCCAGCCGGATTCGCAAACACGCCCAAACCAGTTTCGTGCGAAACAGTTGCATCGCCGTGCTTGATGGTCACCAGGCTATGGCTGGTGTCGCCCACCCAAGCAACCACGTCGTTCTGTCTACCGACTGCAACGTTTACGTTGGCTGGCCCAGCAACTTCTACCTCGGGATTACCCGGGTACTGCGTGATCACACTGTGCGCAACGGTGACCAGCGGTTGTTTGGTATTTAGAGTGATGAACTGCGTGTGATGCGTTGGTGGCAGCCAAATAGTTCTGAGGGCAACACCGGCCAGAATCATGATCACAGATACGACGAATAGAACTGCAGCAGTCAAAAAACGCATCAGAAATCCATTCGGGGTAAACTTGTTGAGGTCTAAGGACCTGCAGATATTCTACCCAACCCCCTCAGGAGCGCCTCTTTGTTGAACCCCGATGGTGATTTTGCGGTAGTTATGCGCGGCTATGACAAGGGCGCGGTAGACGATGCCTTTCGCGATGCCCGCAAGGAAATCCTTGCTCTTTCTAACCAAAACTCGCAGCTAGCAGCAGAACTTCGCGAGACAAACGCCAAACTTCAGGAAACCCTAGCGGCGCTAAAAGAAGCTGGCGAGCCATCCTATGCAGGCGTGGGCGGTAAAGCCGCGCTAATCCTGAGTACTGCCGAAGAAATGGCAGCGCGTTTGCTTTCAGAAGCGAACGGTGAGAGCGAGCGCCTACTGCACGCTACAGAACTTCAAATACAAGAAATGCACGGCGAAGCCAAAGGCTATTACGATGCCATGGTTGCCGAGGCACAGCGTCGATCGGAGCGCGTTATCGGTCAGGCCCGGGTGGAGGCCGACAACATGCTTTCCGAGGCTCGAGACAATGCGGCAAGAGTTACCACAGACGCGATTCGCGAAGCCGGTGCCACCCGCGGTGCCACCGCAACCGAGGTCGCTAAACTTCGAGCAGCCGCCAAGCGCGAGGTTGAAACTCTAAAAACTCGTGTAGAGCGTGACCTTGCCGAACGCAAACTTCTGGCCCAGCGCGACATTGGTCGCGATTTAGATCTGTTGAGTGCAGAGGCGTTGGTTTCTGAGCAGGCCCGAATCGACTTGGAACTTGAACTAACCGCTAGGCGCGCAGAAGCCGAAGCCGAGTACCTTCGCAAGCACCAAGAGGCAGTGGCAACCACGCAGCGATATTTGGACGACGCAAATAGCCAGTTGGCACTCGCCCTAACCAGAGCAAACGCGGCCCGGCTAGAGGCCGAAACCCTTGAGGCAGCCGCTCGTTCGGTCACCAAGACCATCACCGATAACGCAAAAGCACGGGCCGAAGCCACCTTGGCGGCGGCGGAAGCCGAAGCTCGCAACACCGTAAGCGACGCCGCGCTAAAGGCCGCTACTCGGGTACGTGCTGCTGAAGAACAACTTCGCAAAATTGAAACCGAGCGTGACTCGGTGTCGGTTTACCTAAAGAACCTCAAGGCTCTAGTAGATTCGGCATATAAGTCCGATAAGCAACTGCCTTAGGACCACAGCTAACTCTTAGGGGCCACCGTGTCAGCCACTCCGTTCAAGGTGAGTAACGCATTTCAGCTTGGTCTCATGGGTGGCCTGGGAGTTCTCACCGCCATTTTGATTGGCAACATGGTGGTAACCATAGCCAGCGTCCTTACATACGTCTTCGCGGCAATTTTCATCGCCCTAGGTCTAGACCCAATCGTGGCTTGGCTTGAACGCAAAAACATCAAACGCCCGCTTGCTATCGCCATCGTGGTGTTTGTGATCCTGGGCGGGGTCATCACTATTTTGGTCTCGTTCGCCCCATCGCTGATTACCCAGGGTGCCAAGTTTGTTCAAAGTACGCCAAATATCATCGATGGCTTTACCAAAATCCCATTGGTTCAGAGCCTAGATAACCGCTTTGGCGGCGCCATTTCCCAATCACTGGCAGATGCCGGCACCGTGGTTTCCAACTCCAAGAACTGGCCTTCGCTGCTAGGCGGAGTGGTGCAGGTTGGTATCTCGATCGTGAACGGTTTCTCGGGCGCAATCATCATCACCATTTTGAGCCTCTATTTCATGGCATCGATGAAAAGCTTCAAGCGCTTCGTGTATTCGATCGTTCCTAAGTCGCGTCGCGAAAAATTTGTGGACCTCAGCGAGCAAATTGCTGACGCGGTTGGGCGTTATGTGATCGGGCAGGTCAGCGTGGCCGCCATCAATGCCACCCTGGGTTTCATATTCATGCTGATTGTTGGCGTGCCGTTCTCCGGAGTTCTGGCAGCCATTGTATTTGTGCTGGCCCTGATTCCTCTGGTGGGTAGCCTGAGCGCCGCTGCCGTGGTAACGCTGGTTGCACTAAGTCAAAGCCCCCAGTTAGCTCTGATTGTTTTGGTTTATTACCTGATTTATATGCAGATCGAGGCATACGTGGTTAGCCCGAGAATCATGAAGCAGGCAGTATCTGTGCCTGGAGCCGTGGTAGTTGTGGCAGCGCTAGCCGGTGGTGCGCTACTCGGCGTGCTGGGTGCGCTGGTAGCTATTCCAGTTGCGGCATCGGTGATTTTGGTTTTGCGACAGGTATGGATTCCCCGCCAAAACGAACACTAGAGTGCAACATCCACTTCCGAAGGAAGCGGGTAGGCACTAGGAGCCACCACCTGCACTATTTCGTCTAGAACGCGCTTCACGTAAGGCTCCCCCACCCAAAGGTGCTTGGCCCCGGCTACATCAATCTGTTCAAACTTGCGCATCACGGCAAAGGCAGGAGCCGCCTCCGCAGGGGTTAGGTAATCGTCGAACTCAGGGATCAAACCGATCGCGCGTTTATCCACGTGATTCCATTGCGCCAGCTCCGCTTGGCTGGTTCGATGTAGTGGTGGCGATAACAAAATCACGCCGTTCACATCCTGATTCCAGCCGTATTTGAGCGCCAACTCGGTACCAAAAGACCAACCAAGTAGCCAGCGATTTGGCAGGTTATGAGCCACCGCAAAGTCAACGGCAGCCTCTAGGTCCAACTTTTCGAGCTGCCCGCCGTCGAACTCTCCCGTGCTCTTGCCGTGAGGAGATTCGGTGCCTCGGGTATTGAATCTAAGCACCGCAACGTTTGCCAGGTAGGGCAGGCGATTGGCAGCCTTACGAAGCACGTGAGAATCCATGAAACCACCGTGCGTAGGCAGCGGGTGCAAGCAAATCAGGGTTGCTTCTGGCGCTCCCCCCGTTGGCATTGCAAGTTCTGCCACCAAGGTGTGGCCATCTGCGGTAGTCAGCGTAAATTCGGTGCGCACCGATGGCAACGCAGTATTCGAAGTGATCTTTTCAAGGCTCAAAGTAGTGCTCCCATAAATGCGCCCCAGCAGCGAATGTGAAAATGACGTCGGGTCTCGACTCCGCGGACTGAATCCCAAGCCGTAAGGTGTGCAACACCAGGCCTGATGACCTGACTACAGTGAGGGCAAACCCAGGTTTTGCCTTCTTCTGCATTTAGCCCATTCGTAGGTTGAACGGTGTACTCAACTCCGCGCTTCAACTCGGTTCTTCGGGAGCCAATCCGAATCAGATCAAGATTTAGCTCTGGCTCCGGCTCTTGCTTCTTTTGTTTCTTAGGCCGATTGCTCCTGGGCATCAGTACCAGCCCACATTATTGGAATGCACGAGTGCAGTACAGGGGTTTTTGTATCGTCCAAGGATGTATTTGACACCCCAGCGAATCTGCGTTTCGGGATTGGTAGCCCAGTCTGGTCCTTCGCTGGCCATCTTGGTACCGGGAAGCGCCTGCGGGATTCCGTAGGCACCTGATTGACTGTTGTTTGCAAGCACGTTCCACTGCGATTCGCGGGTCCAGAGTTTGACCAAGCAAGAGTATTGATCCTGACCCCAGTTCAACTGGCCAGCCAAGCTGTACGCAAATGCCTTGGCGGAGCCTGGGTCCGGGGTTCCCGCATCGGCCACGTAAATTTTCTGAAACGAACTGCCAGCGATGATGTTGAAGCCGCCGCGAGCAAAACTCACGGTCGCATCAGTGATCTGGTCCATTTGCTGCTGAGGACCCAGCACGTTTCCGCTGTAGTCCATTGCACTAGCGGCCGTAAGGGTTCCGCCGTAAGGATCCACCACGGTTACCGCCATTAGTCCCGCGGTGAAAAAGAAACTGAAAACGGGGTTGAAAGCTCCGCGCCTAAATCTTGGAAGTCTGGGTAAGAATATGTTTCTGGCTCGAAGCCAGTCGAGAAAGCGCTGATTCACCCGTTTACCGAGGGTAGGTCGATAGGCCTCATGTCTACCCACAACTCACCTCGATTTCGTTTTGCGCTTTACGTCAAACATCTATCCAATAACAAGATGGGCGCTTTCCACCAATTTTAAGTCAAATAGCAGAAACTAACCCCGTGGCAGCAACTGTTTCGGGCAGTTAGCTAAAACCGCAGCGATGGCAGTTTTCTCGGCGGACGTGACCCAAATCCCATACTTGCGCTTCACGGCAACCTGACGAGCCACGTATGGGCAACGGAAGGCTTTGTTAGGCGGCAACCAAGACGCAGCATCGGAATCGCCTTTGGACTCGTTGGTGGGGCCGTCTACCGCCAAGAGATTTAGCGGATCGTTGTAGAAAGAATAACGAGTGGCAGCTGGAAGTTGCTGTGCCCCTTTTTGCCAAGCATCACTAAGTGCCACCACGTGATCGATTTGAACCGCGGTACTGGTTCCCACTCCTCGAACAAAACTAATCACCTTGCCCGTATAGGGATCCCTCAGGAGTCCGGTCGCAACCAGGCAACCGTCTTTATAGGTGACGCTCTTTAGGTCGCGAGTGAGAATAATGTTTCGGGTGTCGCAACCGTTGAACCGACCCCAGCCATCGCTGAATTTGCTCCTAAGATAACCGGTCTTTGGGGCTCGCCCTTTGACGGCCAATTGGCCAAGTGCTTTGGTGGCAAGAACGTTCGAGGAAGCCGCGGCCGGCTCCGAAACCTCTGCCGTGGCAGATAACAGCGCTAGGAGCGCAAGACTACTCAGCAGATAGCTGAAGGTACTCCACCGTTTTGTCGATGAGCGCATCAACCTGATTCTCAACATAGCCACCCCATTTTGGCTTGAACGTTACGTTTCGCAGTTCGCCGATACTGAGATCGCTTTTACCCGAAAGGCGAAGCCCAATTTCGGCCAAAAAGAGATCGACCTGTTTCACCGAATAACCCTTGGCAAAGATTCCGACTCGGGCCAGTTTCTTGCGATTTGGTCGGCGGACGCGGTTTTTGATCAACTTGCGAATCTTGTCCACTTCGTCGAAAGCATCCACCGATGTAAAACTTGTGGCCAGGCGCTGTTTCTCTCGAAGCGCAAAGGCATCGTCCAAACGATCAAGAGCCGCGTCTACCTCTGCGATTATGTACCCGCCGGCCACCAAATCAAACTGAGCGGTGCGGAGCTTTTTGGCATCGATGATATTGCTTGAAGGTTCTGCAAACTGAACCCTCGCCTGATTGATAACGGCGTCTACCTGCCCCTGGTCGTAGCCCAGTTCCTTGGAATTAGCGGTTGGAAAATTCTTGCTCATCAGGTTCCTAAAGCATCACTAAATCGGAAGGGAAATCAGCAGATAGGCCAACAAAGTAGCAGGCAGAATCGAGTCCATTCGATCCATTACACCGCCGTGACCAGGCAACCAAGAACTCATGTCTTTCACTCCGAGGTCGCGCTTGATCAACGACTCTGCGAGGTCTCCAAATACTGCGGCCAAAATCATGGCTCCGGCAAACAGAATGGCGAACCAGAGCGGCTTGCCCAGGGCCAAACAACCAATCACTGCGGTGGCGGTTCCGCCAAAGATAGAACCAATCAGGCCTTCGAGGCTTTTCTTAGGGCTCACTCCAGGCGCAATCTTGTGCTTTCCTAGCTTGCGGCCAACCAAGTAGCCGAAAGTGTCCACCATTGCCACGGTGGTCACGTAGGTGACCACCCACAGGCCACCGTTGTGCTGCCTCAACAGCAGAACCGCAAAGCTAGTCATCAATGGTAGGTAAATCACCAAAAATGCGGCTGCGGCAAAATCCTGCAGGGTCTGGGTCCACGGGCGGTTTCGAGCGTGAGGGTCAAAAAGCACCTGGCCGATACGCCACAGAATCAGGCTTGCCACAGTTGCTAGTGCACATTGCCACTGGGCCTGAGCGCCAAAGAAGAAAGTGATTGGCATGATCAGGACTGAACCCACCACGGCAGGAATCCGCGGTACGTGCCATCCCTGTGTTCTTAGAGCGGTAGATAGTTCCCACGCCCCTGAGCCGGCTGCCAAAGAGGCCAACACCATAAAAATGGGGTCGTAGATCAGGATGCTTGCTAAGAAGGCGCCGCCAAGCAACAAACCAACCAACACAGACGCTTTTAGTGAGCGTCCGGTTGGTTCAGGTTTTGCTGCCTGCTGAGTCATAAGTTATACCTGAAGCAGTTCTGCTTCTTTGGTCTTCAAGGCGTCATCGATGGCGTCTACGTGGTTCTTGGTGATGCCATCGAGCTCTTTCTCGGCGCGGGTGAGGTCGTCCTCGCCAGCCAAGCCGTCCTTCTTCAGAGCATCAAGCTCGTCCTTGGACTTGCGACGAATGTTGCGCACGGCAACGCGGTGGTCCTCGGCCTTGGTGCGAACCAACTTGACGTACTCTTTACGACGTTCTTCGGTTAGGTCCGGCAAAGTTACTCGAACAAGGCTGCCATCGTTGGTGGGGTTGGCACCCAGGTTTGGAACATCGCGGATTGCCTTTTCAATGGCGCCAAGAGCGCTCTTATCATATGGGGTTACAACAATAGTGCGAGCCTCTGGGTTCTGAAGAGCGGCCAACTGAGCCAAGGGAGTTGGGGTGCCGTAGTAGTCAACCATGATCTTCTGAAACATCTGTGGGTTGGCTCGTCCGGTACGCACGGTGGCGAAGTCGTCCTTGGTGGCTTCGACGGCCTTGCCCATTTTTTCGGTTGCGGTGGTAATAATCTCGCTGATCACGGTTTCTCCTGTATTTGAAAGTCTTGAATCTAATGCTGGGTTGCTAAAGCTTTTTAGTTGTTAGGCCGAGGCTTGGGTTAGGCGGTGACCAGGGTGCCGATCTTGGCTCCCTTTATGGCCTCGGTAATGTTGTTACCTTCCATGCCAAAGACGCGCATCGGCATCTTGTTATCCATGCAAAGACTGAATGCGGTGGCATCTACTACCTTGAGTCCGTTCACCAGGGCGTCCTGGTAGGTGATGGTGTCGAGTTTGACAGCGTTGGCATCCTTCTTTGGATCCGCGGTGTAAACCCCATCTACGCCATTTTTGGCAACCAAAACCTCATCGGCGTGGATTTCTAGCGCACGCTGGGCAGCCACAGTGTCGGTTGAGAAATAAGGCAAACCTGCACCCGCACCAAAGACCACAACTCGGCCCTTTTCCATGTGACGGATGGCACGCAGCGGAAGGTATGGCTCGGCAACCTGGCTCATGCTGATTGCTGACTGCACGCGAACATCCACCCCTGCCTGCTCTAGAAAGTCCTGAAGCGCCAGGGCGTTCATGACGGTGCCCAACATGCCCATGTAGTCGGCTCGGCTTCGCTCCATGCCACGCTGGCTGAGTTCCGCACCTCTAAAGAAGTTACCTCCACCAACCACAATCGACACCTCGGCGTATTTGGTGCCCTCGGCGATGGCAGCTGCCACCTGTGCAACGATGTCCGGGTTGACCCCGAGGGTTCCGCCGCCGAATGCCTCACCCGAAAGCTTTAGCAATACTCTGCGCTTTTCACCCATGCGTTGACTCCTTTAGTGCGGCGATTTCCCAAGAACTATCCTAGGCGTGCAAGCAGAAAGCCCCGGCCCAAACGGGCCGGGGCTTTCTAGGTTTTTAGGCCTTTAGCTTAGAACTAGGCTCCAACACGGAAACGGACGAATGCCGAAACGGTTAGGCCAGCGTTGTCTAGAACCTTCTTAACAGAAAGCTTGTTGTCCTTTGCGAAGTCCTGCTCTAGTAGAACGTTCTCCTTGAAGAATCCGTTTACACGGCCTTCAACGATCTTCTCTAGGGCTGCTTCTGGCTTGCCTTCGTTGCGAGCGGTTTCTGCAACGATGCGACGCTCAGTCTCAACGGTCTCGGCTGGAACGTCTTCGCGCTTTAGAACCGAAGGGCTGAAAGCTGCGATGTGAACTGCAACATCGTGAGCGGTCTCTGCGTCTGCACCCGAGTAAGCAACAAGAACGCCCACCTGAGGAGGTAGGTCCTTGCTGGTGCGGTGTAGGTAAGCGTCAACTGCTGCATCCTTGACAACTGCAACACGGCGAAGTTCAACCTTCTCGCCAATGATGGCTGCCTCATCGTTGATAACTGCACCTACGGTCGAACCGTTTAGGGCAGCTGCAAGAGCGGCCTCAAGGGTCTCTGCGCCTGCTGCAACGATTGCGTCTGCGATGCTGTCTGCTAGAGCAACAAACTTGTCTGCCTTGGCAACAAAGTCGGTCTCGCAAGCAAGCTCAACTAGGTAGCCGGTGCCACCCTGAACGCGAGCAACTACTAGACCATTGCTGGTCGAGCGGCCTTCACGCTTGGTAACGCCCTTTAGGCCCTTTAGGCGAAGAACTTCGATCGCCTTTTCAACGTTGCCATCGGCCTCGTCAAGTGCGTTCTTGCAGTCCATCATGCCTGCGCCCGACTTGTCGCGGAGCGCCTTTACATCTGCGGCGGTGTAGTTTGCCATTCTTACTTAGCTTCCTTCTCTGCAACTACCTCGGCAACTGCTTCTGCAGCTGGGGCAGCGGCTTCTTCTGCTGCTGGGGTCTCTGCAACTGCCTCGGCTACTGGAGCCTCAACTGCTGCTGGGGTTGCTGCCTGCGACTGCTCAAGAAGCTCGCGCTCCCACTCAGCTAGTGGCTCAGCTGCTGCTTCTGGCTTTGCGTGACGAGCGATTAGGCCCTCTGCAACTGCATCAGCGATAACGCGGGTTAGAAGACCGACCGAGCGGATTGCGTCGTCGTTTCCTGGGATACCAATGGTGACCTCATCTGGGTCACAGTTGGTGTCTAGGATTCCGATAACTGGAATGCCCAGCTTCTTGGCCTCAGTGATTGCTAGGTGCTCCTTGTTGGTGTCAACTACCCAGATGACCGAAGGGGTCTTCGAGATGTTGCGGATACCGCCAAGGGTCTTTTCTAGCTTGTCCTTCTCGCGGCGAAGAATAAGTAGTTCCTTCTTGGTAAGGCCCGACTTGCTGGCGTCAGCAAAGTCCATGACCTCAAGTTCCTTCAGACGTGCAAGACGCTTCTGAACGGTGTTGAAGTTAGTTAGAAGTCCACCCAACCAGCGCTGGTTGATGTATGGCTGGCCTACGCGAAGTGCCTGCTCGGCGATTGCCTCTTGAGCCTGCTTCTTGGTGCCAACGAAAAGTACGCTTCCGCCCTGTGCAACGGTGTCCTTGACGAACTCGTATGCCTGGTCGATGTAGGTCAGCGACTTCTGTAGGTCGATGATGTAGATGCCCGAACGGTCGGTCAGAATGAAACGACGCATCTTTGGGTTCCAACGACGGGTCTGGTGACCAAAGTGAACGCCACTGTCTAGCAGCTGGCGGATAGTTACGACTGCCATGAGCCGAACTCCTTCTTGGCGCAAACGTGCGCCACTCAGTTGACTGTAACGGGCGGAATTGCCCGGTACACCTGGCGTTGCGGGGGTTTTACCAAACATTCATTTGGACTGAGCAAACCCACGTGATTCAACGCGCGAAGTCGGCATGACTTTAGAAGGCCGTTTTTAAGGGGTTTTCTGCGGTCATACCGCTGTTGAAAGCCTACCAGTTTTCCACCATTTTGGTTAGTGCTTGCGGAAAACCCGCATCGATGTCCGACCCTTGCCCTATGACATCAATTCTGAGATCGCCACGCTTTTTACCGTTCCTGGTTCTTGTGTTCTCGATGGTTTGGATTAGCCAGCACCCGGCCTCCGCGAACGCCAAGACCTCTTGGATCCTGCCGATTCAAGCACCCGCTTTGCTGGTGCGTAACTATCTGGCTCCCAACTCTGATTACTCCTCGGGTCATCGCGGAGTCGACTACTCGGTGACTTCGGGGCAGCAACTGGTAGCGCCCAGCGATGGCGTAATAGCTTTCAAGGGTTCGGTGGCGCAAAAGCCCGTGCTCGCGGTTCAGCACAATGGAGGCTACAAGACGGCTTTCGAGCCGGCTTGTTCACTACTGCCGGTGGGTTCCAAGGTTGTAGTTGGCCAACCAATCGGCTGGGTTTGTCCCGCTCTAACTTACAAATCGCACTGCAGTCCCTGGCTCTGCCTGCACTTTTCGCTGCGCCACAACGGACCTTACCTTTCACCACTCGCCATGATTGGAGGTTTAGCTCCCAGCGTGGTGTCAAAGTGATTTGCAGCTAACAGTCTCGAGGTTTGAGCGTCTCGGCGTTTCGGCGTTTCGGCGTTTCAACCCTAGGCCCTGGGGTGCGCTCCCTGGTAGCCCTGTTTCAGTCGCTCCACGCTCACATGCGTGTAAATCTGAGTGGTTCCCAGGCTGGCATGGCCCAGCAGTTCTTGCACCGCACGCAAATCGGCCCCGCCATCTAACAGGTGAGTTGCGGCCGTGTGGCGCAGTGAGTGTGGACCCGCGGAGCCCATCGGGGTGTTTGCCAGCAGGTTGGCCACTACAGAGTAGATAACCCGAACGTTTACTGGCTTTCCTTTGGAAGAGAGCAACAGCGAGTCATCACTTTGGTCGGTTTGAAACTTGGGGCGCCCGTATTTGATCCAAGCTTCGATGGCCGCGGCTGCCGGCTGACCATATGGCACCATGCGCTGCTTATTGCCCTTACCAGTGACCCGGAGTAGCTTCCTAGCAAAGTCGATATCGGCAAGGCCTAGGCTAGCCAGTTCACTCACTCGCATTCCGGTGGCGTACAGCAACTCAACTATTACTTGGTCTTGGATCTTGGTTGGCTCTAATGTTTTCGCACCGGTTGCCAGGGTTTCGAATACTTCGGCGAGCGCCTCCCTGCTGATCACCTTGGGAAGTGTTCTGGAGGACTTGGGCGTGCGCAATCTGAGACCGAGGTCGGTTTCGTGAAGCCCTTGCCGTTCTAGCCAACTGGTGAACGAGCGCACCGATGCCGATTTGCGCGCGACGGTTGATTTGGCGGCCCCAGCTTCGGCTACCGAGTAGAGCCAATCTCGGATGTCGTCTAAGGTCAGTTCCGCAGAGTCTTTATTGGCTTTAGCGGTTGCGGATTGCATGAAATCGATTAGGTCGGATCTATAGGCTCGCTGAGTTTGAGCGGAATAGCCTTTGGCGCCAGTCAGATACGCGATGAATCTGTCAATCAGATGCGCATCTAGGTTGGCCATGTAAAAAGCCTAGGTTATGCGCCTGAATGCAGCGCCAACCCGCACGATTCGATCCGAAAGTTCCAGTGAACCCAAAGCAATCTGTACCTCGCTGTTGGTGAGTCCGGAAAGTCTTTGGATTTCCCATACCTCCAGTGGCTCGTTACCAAAGGTATCCAAGGCCCTGATCTCGAGAGTTCCCATACCGGCAAGCGTGTGTTCGTCTTGGTTGGTTAGCCCAAGGAAAGCGGGAAGTTCGGTTGGCCTACTCAGCAGGGTTACCAACCCGGGTGACTCGTTTAGGAACTGATGGCAACCCACCGAATGTGCGCTATCCCATGGCCCCGGCACTACCGCCACCGGTTTTTCGAGTTCCAGAGCGTACCTGGCGGTATTTAGAGAACCGGAGGTTTTGCCAGCCTGCACTACAACCGTTCCGAGCCCCAGGGCTGCTATCAGCCGATTGCGCATGAGGAAGCGCCATTTCGCTGGGGTGACACCCGGCGGCACTTCCGAAAAAACCAACCCGGTTTGGGCAACTTGCTCTAGCAACACCTCATTGCTTCGGGGATAGAGTCGGTCTACTCCCCCAGCCATCACAGCGATGGTTTGCCCACCCTGCCGAAGTGTTGCCTGATGGGCGGCGGCATCGATGCCAAAGGCGCCACCAGAGACCACCACCACCTGATTCTCGACCGCGCTGGCCACAAGTTGTGCGGTTGCTTCGATTCCATAGTGATTGGTGCTTCTGGAACCCACGATTGACACCGTGCGATAAGAGTTTAGGAGCTCGTGGTTTCCTCTTAGCCAGAGAGCGTGCGGCGCACCCGCACCCAGTTGCTCGAGCGGGGTTGGATACTGATCTGAACCTCTGGCAACTATTGAACCGTTAAGCTCCTTGAGGGCTGCTAACCCCTGTAGGACTTTGTTCTGGTTCAGGCGCGGAAGCCACCGTTCGTTGGATTCCCGCCAAAGTTTCTCTAGATCAGATAGAAAACTGTGTTCAATAGATTGAACCGCATCAGGCCCCAGGATTCCTCGCAAATAGGAGGCATCGGCACGGTCGATCAAAAGCCTGAGCAAGGCCGTGAGCCCAAGCTGCTCCGCCAGCAACCCACCAAGCCTGTCCCCTGGTTCGCACAAGGTGCTGAAAGTAGCGGCCAAAAAGGTGTTCAACAGGTGCTCGTGAGTATTTGGGTCAGATTGATCTTCCCGTGGCTCCGAGTTTGCAGAACCCACTTGGGGTTGCGCCAAAACAGGTAAAACGAACTCCAATAACTGTGCTTTCGAGATGATCGAATCGATTCTTGTTGACTCCGCGATGTTCATTGCAACGCACCTCTCTCATCGGAGCCTCTCAGCAATAAAGCCTGTGCTATGTGCTCAGCCGAAAGTGTGGTTGCACCCTCTAGGTCGGCAATTGTCCAAGCCAAGCGCAAACAACGATCAAAACCGCGCATGCTGGTTTTGCCCGAGTGCAAATGCCTATCTAACAGCCGCATAGCCTGTTTGCCCGGGCTTAGGCGGCCCCTTAGCAAGGTTCCGGGAACCTGCGCATTCAGCTGGTACGGCAAACCCCTTAGCCGATCTTTTGCCATTGCTCGTGCTGCCTCGATACGATCCCGAGCCGCATCCGAAGTTGGCGCCTGCCCTGCCATCCCCAGTTTGGCCGAGAGCGAAACGGCAGCGATGTTTAGACGAATGTCTATTCGGTCGTAAAGCGGACCAGATATCTTGGATTCGTATCGGCGCCTGACAATCACACTGCAACTGCAATCTCGCTTTACCGACCCAAAGAAACCGCATGGACACGGGTTGCTTGCCAGAACCAGTTGAAAGCGTGCTGGGAACACAGCTGACCCGGCAGATCTGTGAATCACCACTCTGCCCGATTCCAGAGGTTCCCGAAGTGATTCCAACGCCGATGCCTGAAACTCAAGTGCTTCGTCTAGAAACAACACCCCGCGATGTGCCTGAGATACCGCCCCGGGTCTGGGGAAACCTTTTCCTCCGCCCACAATCGCTGCCACCGATGAGGTGTGGTGCGGTGCTTGGAATCTGGGGGTTTGATTCAGTTCGGTTACCTGCGACAGTTGTCCACCCAGACTTTCAATGGCGGCCACCTCTAGCGCCTGCTCCATGGTCAACCTCGGCAAGATGGTGGGCAATCGCTCGGCAAGCATAGTTTTGCCAGCGCCTGGGCTACCAGACATCGAGATATGGTGACCACCGGCCGCACCCACAACCAAAGCGTTGACAGCTACCGGCTGCCCAACTACCTGCGCTAAATCCAGATCATGGCCCAAGTTAGATTCGCCTGCCGAAGAGTCTCTCCGCTCCAGCAACCCGAGTTGATCCGGCCACTGGGCACCTGAACGAAGCACCTGTACTATTTCTAAAAGCGAGCTAGAACCATAGGTTTCCACCCCTTGCACCAGAGCGGCTTCACCAAGGTTGGCTAAGGGAACCACCACCTTTTGAAATCCGGCATTCTTGGCAGCGAGGACCATAGGAACCACCCCGCGAATCGGACTCAGTTTGCCGTCTAAACCAAGTTCACCAATGAACAAGACGCCTTGAATCGATTGGTTTGGCACCACTTCCATCGCTGCCAAAATTGCGATAGCGATAGCCAGATCGAAGCTGGAACCGGACTTGGGTACGGAAGCCGGTGAAAGATTTACGGTGATTTTCCTTGCTGGAAAAGAAAACCCGCTGTTAGTGCAGGCAGACCTCACTCGAGAGGTTGATTCGGACAAAGATGCGTCTGGAAGACCAACCAAAACAAATGCCGGCAAGTTGGCACTGATATCGGCTTCCACCTGAACGGGAGTGCCGGATAGTCCTAGGAGGCTAATCGCGTGAGCCTTGGCAAGCGACATCAATGCACCTGCTTGAGGTGTTCAACGCTAACTCTTCCACCGGAAACAAGGACACCGATGGCATCGAATCGCACCTGAGTGTTTGGCACTTTATGTGTGCTGCACCATTCCGCGGCGACTCGGCGGATTCGAGCCAATTTTCCCGTGGTTATGGCCTGAAAAGGATGCCCAGCGCTGGTGGACGTTCTGGTCTTGACCTCTACGAAAACCAAAGTGCCCTGGTCTGTGGCGACTATGTCTATTTCGCCCGCTTTGCTTCGAGCATTACGCTGCAAAATCTGGTACCCGAGTCGATTTAGGTATTCGCAGGCCCGATCTTCGCCGTAGCGTCCAAGCCAAATGTTGTTGTCATTCACTCAGCAAGGTTGCGATTAAGCCAGCTGGTTAGGGCTCAAACCGGAGGAACCTGTGCACAACTTGGGGCACCTAGTGCTGTTGAGTACTACTCGCCTACCGCAAGATCCTTGGGTAGCTGGAACTGCTGACCCTCTAGCTCCTCGATGTTTACATCCTTGAAGGTGCGCACTTTGACGGTCTTTATGAAGCGATCCTGTCGGTTGATATCCCAAACCCAGACGTCGCGAAGTTCCAGTTCAAAGTAGAAATCGGTGGGGGTGTCTGTGCGTTTGAAGTCAACCTCATTCGCCAAATAAAGGCGACGTTCGGTTTCAACCAAAAATTTGAAGGTTCCGACCACATCGCGGAATTCCCGCAGCAAAGCTACTTCGGCTTGGCGGTCTAGTTCGTCGAATTCGTTCTCGTCCATCGCTTTAAGTCTATGGCTTGGTTAGAAGAGCGAGTCCTCGGCCAAAATCTTGGTAAGCCAAGTCTTGCGGTGCTCAGCGGCTGGGCCAATGGTTCGCAACGCCTCAAGGTGGGCCGCTGAGGAATACCCCTTGTTCCCAGCGATTCCGTAGGCCTCAAGACTGGTATCGGCAGCCACCATTAGTTCCATGTGTCGGTCTCGTGCGACCTTGGCCAACACCGATGCGGCCGCCACGCTCACGCAGTCGCGGTCGGCTTTGGTTTGAACCATCGATGGCACAACCCCAACTGCCCCACCAAGCCAGTTGTGTGAGCCATCGAGGATTGCCTTGGCGCTTTGCGGCGCAGCGCCGATTTGAGCACGGAGCTCGGCCGGCAAGTCTCTAACAGCGCGTTCCGCAGCCAAAGCTAGGCAGCGAATGATTCCTAGCGAGTCGATTTCCGCAGCGCTCGCTGTGCCCACTGCCCATCCGCTCACCCAGTCGGCTACGGGTTGGAAAATACGCTCGCGAGTTTTCTGAGGAATCAGTTTGGAATCACAAAGCTCTGCCGGCCAATCGGATTTGCCCGCGTGGGTTTGCGATTGGATCACAGCAACACCAACGGCCACGGGGCCAAAAAGAGAACCGCGGCCAACCTCATCGATGCCGATTACAAACTGAACACCGGAGTCGAACAGCGATTGTTCGAGACTAAGGGTTGGGTACGTTTTTGAAGACATCGGAGTGATTGTCTAGCCAGGTTAGGTGCCCAAGCGGCCAGGAAATGATCACAGCTCTACCAACAATGAACTTCTTATCCACAAAACCCTTGCTCGGAAGGTCTTTGTGGAATCTGGAGTCCTCGGAGTTGTCGCGGTTATCGCCCATGACCCAAATCGAGTTAGCGGGAACCGTGACGTCAAACTCCACGGTGCTAGGACGCGCACCTTTGATTACATAGTCCTCTGTGATTGGAACGCCATTTACGGTTACGTGATGGGTTGCATCGCAGCACTTCACGTGATCGCCAGGGAGCCCGATAACGCGCTTGACCAAGTGAACATCGCTGTCTGGGGCAATGATTCCGAATGAGCTGAGGAACCAGTCTTGAACCTGGGTCAAAAATGGCACAGCCGGCTTGGTGACAGGGCCCAACCAGCCGCCCGGATCGCGGAATACCACTACGTCGCCGCGTTCAATAGGGATCACATTTGGAACCAGTTCGTTCACCACAATGCGGTCGTTGATCTGAAGCGTGTTCAGCATCGACCCCGATGGAATGTAAAAGGAACGAACCAAGAATGACTTGATCAGCAGCGACAGAATAAGCGCAGTTAGCAAAATGCCGATTAGGTCAATCACGAAAACCACAACCGGATTGCGACGCCATTTGGCACCACCCTGCGTTAAACGACGATTCCGGGCCCTCTGCCTGCGAAATACATTTGCAGGATCAGGGAGCCCGGAATTAGTCATTTGTCTAGTTTACGCTCAGAAACTGAACGCAACCCAAAGATTTAAGCCTGAACGGCGTCGCGCTTTTCCTTGATCTTGGCCTTCTTGCCGCGAAGATCGCGAAGGAAGTAAAGCTTGGCACGGCGAACGTCTCCGCGGGTTACTAGAACAATCTTGTCTAGAACTGGGGAGTGAACTGGGAAGGTACGCTCAACGCCTACCTGGAAAGAGATCTTGCGAACGGTGAAGCTCTCGCGAACTCCGTGACCCGACTTGCGGATTACGATGCCCTTGAAAACCTGAACACGGCTGCGGTTACCTTCGATGATGTTTACGTGAACCTCAACGGTGTCACCGGCACGGAAGGCTGGGATGTCTGAGCGCAGGCTTGCTGCGTCTACGGCGTCCAAAATATGCATTTTGTTATCACTATCTGTATCAGCGCGCAGGTCATCAACAAGAAAGGGGTTGTAAGTAACTTTGGACAGCCAGGTTCCCCTGCGGCAGAACACATCTAGCGGCGCGTCCAAACCTCTATCCTGCCACATTTAGGCAGTGATGGCAAAGAATTGCCTATCAATACAGCCGGCTTACTCGCCCAATAGGTCTGGACGAACCCGCTTGGTGCGCTCAAGCTGCTGTTCGTGGCGCCATTTTGCGATTGCTGCATGGTTGCCGCTGAGCAAAACCGGCGGCACGTCTAGGCCGCGCCAACTTGCTGGCTTGGTGTAGCTGGGGTATTCCAGCAGCCCCTCCCCCGAGTGGCTTTCCTCGGTAAGGCTTTCGGCGTTACCGATTACCCCCGGAATAAGACGAACTATGGCCTCGGTCATGGCGATAGCCGCCACTTCTCCGCCGTTTAAAACATAATCACCGATGCTGATGAGGCGCACTTTACCCTTGGTGGCCGCGTAGTCCACAACCCGCTGGTCGATTCCTTCGTACCTGCCGCAGGCAAACACGATGCGCTCTTCTTGCGCAAGTTCATAGGCCAACGACTGGTTGAAAACCTCACCCGCAGGTGAGGTAAAGATAATGGTGGCGTCGGTGTGTTCGCCCATGATCGCATCCAAAGCCAAACCCCAAGGTTCCGGCTTCATTAGCATCCCGGCGCCACCCCCGTATGGGGTGTCGTCTACTGTGCGGTGCTTGTCAAAGGTGTAATCGCGCAAATCGTGCGCTTCAAACTGAATCAGCCCGCTTTGACGAGCCTTACCCAGGAGTGAGAGATCTAGAGCCTGAAAGTAATCAGGAAAAATCGAAACCGCATCGATGCGCAATTCAAACCGCTATTCGGCGTCTTCGGTGGAAGATTCGCCTGCGACGGTGTCTGCCGATTCGGTTTCTTCAGCAGGACTTGCTGGCTCGGGTGTTGCCAACTCAGGCAAGACTTCCTCGAATAGTCCAGTTGGTGGAGTAACCACTAGGGTTCCTGCTTTTAGGTCTACCGAGGGAACGATGGCTTTCACGAAAGGAACCATCACGTCTTTATCGCCGGTTTTGATTACCAGTAGGTCTTGAGCCGGGAAGTGCTCCACCGCAGTGACCACACCAACTTCTGCCCCATCGCGCAAGACCTTGAGTCCGACCAACTGGTGGTCGTACCAGGCGTCTGGTTCGGTTGGGAGTTCGTCGGCATCCGCATCCATGAGCAAAATGGCCTTGATGAGCGATTCCGCGGCGGTGCGGTCTGAGATGTCTTGAAGAAACAACACTGGCGACTGGTTGTACCATCGCAGTTCAGCAACCGTAACGGTCTTGCCAAACCAAATCGAGTCTTCTGGCACCTGCAACTCAAAAGTTGCCCCCGGAACAAATCGTTCGTTCGGGGTGTCGGTGTAGAGCTCTAGTTTTATTGCACCTTTTAGACCGTGTGCCTTGAGCAGGCGGCCTATGCGTAGCTTGGTCGACCTAGAAATCGGTCTTCACCACGTCTACTCGAATGTTCTTGCCGTCGGCCAAGGCCTTTACTACGGCGCGAAGCGAGTTAGCAGTGCGGCCGTTGCGCCCGATCACACGACCCAGATCTTCTGGGTGTACGACAACCTCAAGTAGATCCCCACGAGAGGTGTTTCGCTTAGTCACGATAGCGTCTTCCGGGTGGTCGACGATTCCCTTGACTAGGTGTTCGAGCGCAGCGGCTAGCACGATTACTAAGCCTCTTCTGCTGGAGCCTCAGCCTCGGCTACTGGAGCCTCAACTGCTGCTTCTTCGGCTGCTGGAGCCTCTACTACTGCGTCTTCTGCAGGAGCCTCAACCTCTGCAACAACTTCTGCTGCAGGTGCTTCAACTACGGGTGCCTCAACCTTGATCTCGGCCTTTGGCTTTAGGACAGCCTTCTTGTTTGCTTCAGCAACAAAAGCAACCTTTGGTTCCTTGACCTGAACCAGGTTAGGAGCCTTGGCATCGCCCTTGCTCTTCTGGAAGTCACCGGTGAGCTTTAGAAGTGCCTCAACCTGCTCGGTTGGCTGTGCGCCAACGCTTAGCCAGTACTGGGCGCGCTCGTGGTTAACTTCGATGATGGATGGGTGCTGACCTGGTACGTAACGACCGATCTCTTCGATTGCACGGCCATCGCGCTTGGTGCGCGAGTCGGCAACGACGATGCGGTAGTGAGGCGCGCGGATCTTGCCTAGGCGCTTCAGGCGAATTTTTACAGCCACAATTTTTCCTTTGGTTTTTATTGGGGCGAACGTTTCACCGTGAGCGTGGGGGCACACTCGGTGAAGGAGCTCTGGGGTTATCTAGAACGCGTCATGATTAGAGGGTCAGACGCAAAGATACTCCGATATTCTGCCAGAAAAACCCGCGAACCGCTAGTTCAAAAGGCGATGTCGACTAAAGTCCGAATGCAGATCCCGCAGGCGCTGAGCCGTCGGATGGCTTTTCTCCACTCAAACGAGCAGCTTCTTCGGCTGCGCGTTTGGCCGGGTTGCCACTCTTGGAACCCTTCTTCTTGTCCTTGGCCTTGGATTTTCCGCCGCCAAATCCGCCCATTCCCATTCCCTGCATACCGGCAGGCATTCCAGGCATACCCTGTGGAATGCCACCCTTAGACATGGTTTTCATCATCTTGGCGGCCTGCTCAAAGCGATTCACCAGAGAGTTCACGTCGGTCACGGTCATTCCAGAACCACGAGCGATACGCAAACGACGGGATCCGTTCAAGATCTTGGTGTCGCGGCGCTCTCCCGGGGTCATCGAGCGAATGATCGCCTCGGTGCGGTCGATTTCTTTTTCATCGAAGTTATCCAGTTGCTCGCGCATGGCCCCAGCGCCCGGCATCAAAGCCAACATGGCCTTCATGGAGCCCATCTTGCGCATCTGCTGCATCTGGTCTAAGAAGTCATCCAAAGTGAAGCTGTTTTTGGCCAATTTCTCGGCCATCTTGGCTGCGTCTTCGGCGTCAAAAGCTCGCTGCGCCTGCTCAATAAGACTAAGAACGTCTCCCATGTCCAAAATACGACTGGCCATGCGGTCCGGATAGAAAGGCTCGAAGGCGTCTAGGCCTTCACCGGTGGAGCTAAAGAGAATTGGCTTTCCGGTAACCGATGCCACCGAAAGGGCCGCACCACCGCGGGAGTCACCGTCTAACTTGGTGAGGACCACACCGCTGATTCCAACGCCATCTTCGAAAGCCTTGGCAACGTTTACCGCGTCCTGACCAACCATCGCATCGATGACGAAAAGAACTTCATCCGGGTTCACGGCATCGCGGATATCGCGTGCCTGCTGCATCATGTCTTCATCGATGCCAAGACGACCAGCGGTGTCAACCAAGACCACGCTGTACTGCTTCTGAGTAGCAAACTTTATGGCCTCTTTAGCCACCTTGACCGGGTTACCTAAACCGTTTCCCGGCTCCGGAGCAAACACCGGTACACCGGTGCGCTCACCAAGAACCTGAAGTTGGTTCACAGCATTTGGGCGCTGAAGGTCGGCTGCCACCAGAAGCGGAGTCTGATTCTGATCCTTGAGCCACTTGGCCAACTTGCCGGCCAGAGTGGTCTTACCCGAACCCTGAAGACCGGCCAGCATGATTACGGTTGGCGGGTTCTTGGCGAACTGAATTCTGCGGGCGTCGCCACCCAGGATTGCAATCAGTTCCTCGTTTACGATCTGAACTATTTGCTGTGCCGGGTTCAAAGCCTTATTGACTTCGTCTCCCAGGGCGCGCTCACGAACCGCGGATACAAAAGTCTTTACCACCTCGAGGGCCACGTCGGCTTCTAACAGCGCACGACGGATTTCTCGAAGCGTGGTGTCGATATCGGCAGGCGTTAGCTTGCCCTTGGTGCGCAGGTTCTTAAACGTTTGCGCCAAGCGGTCAGACAGATTACCGAACACGGAACTCCTTGGTGGGTGGGGTTTAAGCCTAAATGCCAACTAGACCGCGAGCGAACTCGTCGGCTTCAAAGAATGCGAAGTCGTTGATGCCTTCGCCAAAACCAATCAATTTCACAGGGATGCCCAGCTCGCGTTGAATGCTGTAAACGATGCCGCCTTTGGCGGTTCCATCGACCTTGGTGAGGACCACTCCAGTCACGTTGGCAACCTCGGCAAACGCCTTAGCCTGGGCCAGCCCATTTTGACCGGTGGTGGCATCCAGCACCAGCAAAACCTCGGTGACCGGCACGGTTTTCTCTACCACTCGGCGGATCTTGCCCAGTTCGTCCATGAGGCCCTGTTTGTTTTGCAAACGACCCGCGGTGTCGATGATCACGATGTCGGCTTCGGAGGCAACTGCAGTTTCCACAGCCTCAAAGGCCACCGATGCAGGGTCTTGCCCCTCCACCTTTGGCCCTACCAACTTGGCACCGGAGCGAGCGGCCCAGGTGGCAACCTGCTCCACGGCGGCGGCTCTAAAGGTATCGGCTGCTCCTATCACCACGTCCCAGTCCCCCTCGGCCAGCCATGCTGTGAGTTTTCCGATTGTGGTGGTCTTGCCAACTCCGTTTACTCCAACCACCAGGAACACGTAAGGCAGTTGGTCGCCGGTTAGATTCAGTTCTCGGTTCGGGACCTCGAGACTCTGGGTAAGCACGCTCACCAAAATAGCTTTGAGCTCAGATTCAGTCTTGGCGCCGGCCGCGGTGGCTTGCTTGCGAACCGAAGCCACGATGTCTGCAGAGGCATCCACGCCGAAATCGGCCAGGAGCAAGATGTCTTCCAGGTCATCGATGTGGTCAGCGTCAAAAAGTTGACCGGTAAAAAGACTGCGAATGCGCCTGGCAAAACTTCTTGAGCCACCAGATTTGGCAACTTCCGCTACCGCGTGGGTTTGCTCCACAGTGGCATGGGTAACCGGGGTGTCGGCGGCCGAGACCGGCGGCATGGATTCATCGCTGCGCTTCTTTTTAAACCACTCAAAAGCCATAGTTGCCCCTACTTGCCATCGATGCGTTGGCCAACCACAGCACTAATGCCGTCCTGGCGCATCGAGACACCGTAGAGCGCATCGGCGATCTCCATGGTGCGCTTTTGGTGGGTGATGATGATCAGCTGCGAATTGGTTCGCAGGTCCTGGAAAATCTGTAGGAGTCGGCCAAGGTTGGCATCGTCCAGCGCCGCCTCAACCTCATCCATGACATAGAACGGCGATGGGCGCGCCTTAAAGATGGCAATCAACAGAGCCACGGCTGCCAGCGAACGCTCACCACCGGAGAGCAGGCTCAGGCGCTCGATGCGCTTGCCGGCGGGCTTTACGTTTACCTCGATGCCCGTGGTGAGCAGATTCTCAGGGTCGGTTAGGAAAATGTTTCCGGTTCCACCTGGGAACAAAATTGGGAAGACCTTTTCGAATGCGGCGCGGGTGTCATCGAAGGCCTCGGCAAAGATGACCTGCATCTTTTGGTCGAGTTCCTCAATGATCTGAATCAGGTCCTTGCGGGTCTGAGTTAGGTCTGCCAGCTGCTCGGTTAGGAACTTGTGGCGCTGCTCCAGGGCCGCAAACTCCTCCAGGGCCAATGGGTTAACCCGACCCAGACGCTCCAACAGACGTTCGGCGTTTGCCAAGCGCGCTCGCTGTTCTTCTAGGTTGAAAGGCTTCTTGAGTTCGGCGTCTTGGTCGTCTGGAATCATTTGGTCTGGCCCGTATTCGGCCACCAAAACTGCAACTTCCATTCCCAGTTCGTCGTAGGCCTTGCTGCTGAGGTTGGCCAGGTTCAGGCGCTTTTCGTGAATCGCCAACTCGATGTCGTGAACGCTCTGAGTGAGGGTGGCCAGCTTCATCTGAATCTCGGCAGTCTCACCCCTAAGGTTCACCAATTCGGTGTTTTGGTTGGCGCGGGCGCTCTCTAGCTCGAGCAGGTTAGCCTTGGCCACGCTTGCACTCTGAGCCAGTTTTTCCAGTACCAGCGGAACAACCTCTAGCACTCGGTTAGCCGCAGCCAGTTTGGCTTGCTGAGCAGCGATGGCAGCCTTGGCGCGCTCCATGGCGGCGGTTGCCTCGGTCACCTGGCGACCTAACAGGATTACGCGTTCTTTTTCAACGCGAAGGCGTTCGGCTGCCGCGCCCAGCTCGATTCTGATGTCGAGTTCGCGCTGGCGCTCCTGCTCCAGGTTGCTCACGAGTGTGGCGCGGTCGGACAAATCCACGGCTGGACGATCCTGCGAAGCGAAAGTGTCGTGCGCGGCAACGGCCTGAGCCAACGCTTGCTCGGCTGCAGTAATACCTGCGGCTGCAGTTGCGGCCACCTGCGCTAGTCGGTCTAGTTCGGCCTTCGATGCCTCGGCTTGCACGCGCAACCTGCCAAGTTTCTCGGCGTTGGTCGCCAGCGTGGCATCGTGCTGCTTTAGCTCCGCCAGCGCTTTACCAGCGGTTGCTTGGGCGGCCTCGCTGGTGGCTCGGGCCTCTGCCAATTCGGCTTTGAGCTGCTCAATCCGCTGGTTCACCTTGGCAAGCTGAGACTCGGCGCCGTCTCGTTCGGCAACCAACTCAACCTTGCTAGTTTTGCGACCGGATCCACCGCGCAGCACGCTCTGAGTCAGCACATCGCCGTCGCGAGTAATCAGGGTGAATGCTGCAACCTCTTGGTGAGCTTTATAAAGTTCTTTTGCGGCATCTAGGTCGTCGACCACCACCACGTTTTGCAACAGGGCTAGCACTCCGGTCGGGGCCTTGACAACATCGATGGCCGAACGCGCGCCAGCCACCTCAGACAGCGCACTCAACGTGCCGCGAGCTTCTACATCGGCAATAACCAGTTCTACTCGTCCACCATCGATGTTTTTTAGGTGCTTGATGGCGTCTAGACCGGCTTCACGTGAGTCGGCAACCAAGGCGTCTGCCAATGGGCCGAGCGCCGCAGCAATAGCCACCTCAAAGCCCTGTTCGATCTTCATGTGACTGGCGATTAGGCCGCGGATACCGCGGAGGCCGGCTGCTGCCAGTTGGTTCGCACCGTCTTTTTGATCCAGAGTCAGGTTCAGGGCACTGCGCTTGGCGGATAGTGAGTCGCGCTCACGTTCCTGCTGATGAAGTTCTTCGCGCAGCGAGTCGATCTTGCTTTGAGAGCCCGAAACGGCCTGCTGAGCCGCCTCGTAGCGAGTCTCGAACTCGGTGGCATCGGCTTGGTGGCTGCCCTGCAGGCTGGCCTCCAGTGCCTCATACTCGGCAACGCTAGCTTGGTTTCGCTCCCCGGCTTGAGCCAACGCCTGTTCGTGACGCAACACTTCGTTGCGCAACGAGCCCAAACGCGACTCGGCCACCGCTGCTTCGTTGTTCAAACGCCCAAGTTCTAAGTCGAACTTTGTGATCAGAGCAGACTGCTCGGCAACCTCGTTGTCGAATGCCTCAAGTGCATCGCGGCATTCGTTTCGCGAGGTTTCCGCCTGCTTTAGGCGCTCACGCAACTCTGCAACATTGCCTTCCAACTCGGCCACCGCCGAAGCTGCTTCTGCGGCCTGAGCCTCGAACAAGGCTGGGTCTTGCAGGTTGCCGCCAATTTGGTTCTGACCGCTAAGAAGTGTGACGCGCTGGCTAGCCATGTTCAAAAGCGAACGAAGGCGCTCGGCCTGGGAGTCGAAACGGTAGGCCAGGTTTCGAGCCTGGTCCACCTGAGTGGAAACCTGGGCGGCCTCCAACTGCTGCAGACGAACCTGGTTCTCGGCCAAGACGCTCTGCAGAATGTTGCGCTCGCCCTTGCGATTGTTTTCGGTCTGTGAGGTTTCTTCTACCGCGGCCTGCAGTTCCACAATCTCGGCGGCGAAAATGCGGCTCTTGGCATCGCGAAGCACCGATGCAATGCCCTGCGCTTGGCGCGCGGTCTCAGCCTGCTGACTGAGTGGCTTGAGTTGCCGGCGAACTTCTCCGGCTAAGTCGTTTAGGCGGGTCAGGTTAACCTGCATGGCCTCGAGCTTGCGCTGAGTTTTCTCTTTACGGCGGCGGTGCTTGAGGATTCCAGCCGCTTCCTCAATGAATCCGCGACGCTCCTCCGGCGTTGCCTTCAGGACGCTGTCCAGCTGTCCCTGACCCACGATCACGTGCATTTCACGGCCCAGTCCTGAGTCGCTCAAAAGCTCTTGAACATCTAGCAAGCGACAACCCTCACCATTGATGGCGTATTCGCTGCCACCGTTGCGGAAAAGGGTTCGGCTAATGGTTACTTCGGTGTAGTCAATCGGCAAAGCGCCATCGCTGTTGTCAATTGTCAGCTGAACCTCGGCACGGCCGAGCGGACCTTTGGTGCTGGTACCGGCAAAGATGACGTCTTCCATCTTGCCGCCGCGGAGGGTTTTGGCACCCTGCTCACCCATTACCCAGGCCAGGGCATCTACCACGTTGGACTTGCCGGAACCGTTCGGACCGACCACGCAGGTTACGCCCGGTTCGAAGGCAAAAGTGGTTGGTTGGGCAAAGCTCTTAAATCCCTTGAGGGTCAGACTCTTTAGATACAAAGTCCCGCCTCCATTGGATTAAATGCCTACAAATTTGGCGTGAATTCGCCTGTCAATACCCTACCGCAGGCGCTGACAACGCGGGCAAAAGTGCGAGCCGCGATTGGCCCAACTGTCGCGCTGTATCGGCGTGCCGCAACGGTTACATTCGGTTCCGGTTCGGCCGTAAGCGTTCAACGAAATCTCAAAGTATCCGCTTTCGCCGTTCACGTTTTTGTACTGCTCATCAAAGCTGGTGCCACCCACTTTTACCGCGGCGGTCAAAATATCACCGATGGCGGTCAGCAGTTCTTTGGCCTTGGCCGCGCTGAGCGTTTTTGCCTGCTGGTCGTAATGCAACTTAGACTGCCAAAGCGATTCGTCGGCGTAGATATTTCCCACTCCGCTGATCAGGTTTTGATCCAAAATGGCACGCTTGATACCGGTGTTTTTAGTGCGGAGTTTGGCCAAGAACTTTGCCGAATCAAAACTCGGATCCAGCGGATCCCTAGCAATGTGAGCCGCCGAATGCGGAATCAGGTTTTCCCAACTCTCACCAACCGCAACGCCAGCGCTGAATCCACCGGGGGCGCCATCGGTGGTTGGAATCAAAACATCGATGGCCAACGAACCAAAAATGCGCTGATCCACAAAACGGAACTCGGTTTTGGTGCCATCGGCTTCGGTGGCATGCACAATCACGCGGGTGAGTTTGTCCTCGGAGTGGCCGGGGTTGCGCAGCAGCATTTGCCCGCTCATGCCCAGATGCCCAACCAGTGCGATCGGCTTGCCCTCCGGGTCTCCATCTCGGGCTTCCAGAGGCAGCCACAAAAACTTGCCACGACGAACCACGCCCAGAATGCGTCGGCCGGTGAGGGTAGCCTCAAAATCGGCCGGACCACCAGCATGGCGTTTTAGGCTGCGCACATCGAGGATTTCTATGGAATCCACTACAGCACCGGTAAGCGAGGGGGCGAGCCCGGAGCGAACCGTCTCAACCTCTGGTAACTCAGGCATTCATTGCCGCCAAAGCCAGAGTTGCGGCCTCGGTTTCAGCCGCCTTCTTGGTCTTACCCGGCGCCTTAGCAACTTCCTTTTCATCGATGAAAAGAGTGGCAAAAAACACGCGGTCGTGATCCGGTCCCTCATGAGCGATTTGATAGCTAACCACGCCAAGACCCTTGGCCAGGGCAACTTCAAGAAGTCGAGTTTTTGGATCGCTCTGCTGGCGCAAAGCATCTGGGTCGGCTAGCAAAGGGAAGATGAACCGCTCCACCATGGAACGAGCCGCCTCGAAGCCCACAGAAACCAAAACCGCTCCGAGAACAGCCTCAAAGGCGTCGGCAAGCAGGCTCGGTTTTTTACGACCACCGGTTTGTTCTTCACCGCGGCCGAGAAGAAGGAATTCGCCAAGGCCAAGTTTGACGGCTACTACCGAAAGCGCTTTTTCGCTGACTACCGAGTTCTTGAGCTTGGTTAGCTCGCCCTCGGATAGATCTGTGAGGGAGACATAAAGATGCTCGGTAACGACAAAACCCAACACCGAGTCGCCTAAAAACTCTAGACGTTCGTTGTTGGGTATGCCCCCGTGCTCGTATGCATACGAGCGGTGGGTAAGTGCTTGTTGCAGAAGTTCCGATTCAACCTGAACGCCCAGCGTGTTGCAGAGTGCGTTGAGATCCATGCGGAGTTGCCTATTTAGGCGTCTGCGACCTTACGGCCCTTGTATTCCATGAACAAGGCGTTTCCGGCCGAGTCCTCTACCAGCTTGGCGCGGTGAGGAAGGCTGTAAACGGTCTTACCGTTCTCGATGGTCTTGACCAGGGTTAGAGGAGCGGCCTTCCATGCCGAGCGGCGGTGGCGGGTGTTGCTACGCGAGAGGCGTCTCTTAGGTACTGGCATTTTTACTCTTCCTTAAACTTTTGCAACTCAGTCCAGCGTGAATCAATCAGCTGTTCGTGAGAGTGATTTGGGTCTTCTGCCAACCTGAATCCACACTCCGGGCACAGGCCAAGGCAATCTTGGCTACACACAGGTTGGAAGGGGAGGCTTAGAACTACCGCGTCTCGGACGACAGGTTCGATGTCGATTGAATCGTCAGTAACCGTGAAGTCGTCTTCTTCCATAACAGAATAAGCGAAAAGTTCTTGAAAATCTACTTCAACGGGCAAATTCAGTGGTTCGAGGCAACGACTGCACTCACCCGTGGCCCTGCCAAACACCTCTGCGGTAGCCAAAATGCCCTCGTGAACCGACTCAAGACGGATGTCGACCTCGATAACCGAACCTTTACCGATGCTCACTGCGCCTTCACCGAGTGGTTCATCTACGGTTAAGTCAAGTTCCAGTTCACGCATCTGGCCTGGACGGCGCATGATCTCGTGTACTGGAATCAAAAACTGCGATGCGGTGCTCATTTATTCGCTCATCTTTCGGTTGGCTCTTTCGCTCGCCAAAGCGCGAGCCACTGGCTCGGAAACATATTTGTCGACTTTTCCGTTGAGGTCGGAGACCTGCTTGACCAGGCTGGAGCTAATGTGTCCGAGAACCGGGTCGGCCGGAATGAAAATGGTCTCAACACCCGCCAAGTCGCGGTTCACCTGCGCCATCGGAAGTTCATAGTCTAGGTCAACGTTGGTGCGAACGCCTTTGACCAACGCTTTTGCCCCTACCATGCGGCAGTAATCCACCAGCAAGCCACCGTCCAGGGTATCCACCACGATTTTGGTGTGCTTTGGTAGGTCTAGGTCAGCCAGGCTGGCGCGAATAAGTTCAACCCGTTGCTCGCTGCTAAAGCGTGGTGATTTGGCCGGGTTGTGCACCACTACAAAATGCAGTTCGCTGAACAGCGATGCAGCCCTAAGAGCAATATCTAGGTGGCCGCGGGTAACCGGGTCGAATGAACCAGGGTAAACGGCAATGGTGGACATGGTTCTAGGTTAGCCGACTAGCTAACCCTTAGCCAGATTCGCCTGGGCGGCCTCATCGATGCGGGCTAATGATTCCGCTAGGAACGGATGCCGCTCCAAGGTTGGGTCCGAAGTAAAGATACCCTCCACGGCCGCGCGCATTCGCTGAATCAGATCTGAATCCTTCACCACCCTAAGAAGGCGCAGCGACGACCTGCCGCCGCTTTGACTCGCTCCTAAGACATCGCCTTCCCGACGCAATTCAAGGTCGATCTGGCTGAGTTCAAAGCCATCAGTTGTGGCGGCAACGGCCATTACTCGCTCAAGCGCCGGGGTGCCTTCTTCGGCGGTGGTCAGCAATAGGCAGAGTCCGGCATGGGCGCCACGGCCAACGCGCCCGCGCAACTGGTGCAACTGGGCAACACCAAAGCGGTCGGCATCCAGCACCACCATCACGGTGGCATTTGGCACGTTCACGCCAACCTCAATCACGGTGGTGCTAACCAGGACATCAACCTGGCCTGCCGCAAAAGCGGCCATGGTGGCGTTCTTTTCTTCGCTCGGCATGCGGCCGTGTAGTGCCTCGATGCGCAATCCGGCGAGCGCCGGCAGTTTGCGAAGCGCCTCGGTCATACCTAAAGCAGAAGCGATTGGGGTCTTGGGCTTGGGGGCATGCGTTGGGCCGTCTCCCACATCGCCGGCCAAGCCAAGGTCTGATTCCAGCTCCAGGCTTCCGCCGGCAGCCAGCAAATCCTCTGCCGGGTCGTCTTCATCGATGCGCGGACAAACCACAAATGCTTGCCTGCCCGCGGCCACTTCTTCTGCGATGCGAGTCCAGGTGCGTGCAACCAGATTCGGCTTGCTGAATTGCACCACGTGGCTAGCGATGCCTTGTCGGCCACCGGGTAGCTCAGTGAGGGTGCTCACATCTAGGTCGCCGAATACCGTCACGGCTAGGGTGCGCGGGATAGGAGTGGCAGTCATGGTGAGCATATGCGGCGAGGTTTTGCCTTTTAAACGCAGTGCCTCGCGCTGTTCCACGCCAAAGCGGTGTTGTTCGTCTACCACCACTAGGCCTAAGTCAAAGAATTCGACCTTGTTTGCTATCAACGCGTGGGTACCCACCACTATCTGGGCTTTGCCACTTACCAACTGCAACATGGCTCGTTTGCGCTCTGCGGTTGCCATTTGACCAGTGAGCAAGGTTAGCCCAACCTGGCGGGCTAGGTCTTCGCCGAGCGAGGCCAACATGCTGTTGTAGTGCTGACTTGCCAGAACCTCTGTTGGCGCTAGTAGCGCGGCTTGTCCCCCGCTATCGGCAACCGTGAGCATGGCCCTGAGCGCCACCAGGGTCTTACCGCTACCCACCTCACCCTGCAGCAAACGATTCATTGGGTGGGCCTTGGCTAGGTCATCGGTTATTTCTTGACCAACCGAAACCTGCCCGGCTGTGAGCGTGAAAGGAAGCGAGGCATCAAAGGTGGCTAGGGCTCCCCCAGCCGCAGCAACGCGAACCGTGGATTGCAGATGAGCGTTTTCTGCCCTGCGCTTTAGCAATGTAGCTTGCAGCACAAATGCCTCGTGGGCGCGCAGAGTCTTTTGCGCGTGCCAGTGGTCGTCGTGGGTTTGGGGTTGGTGGATCTTGCGAATCGCGTCGTCCAGGCTCAACAGCCCCTCTGCGGTTACCACATCGGTGGTTAGCTCGTCGTCCAGTGGTGTCAGAGTGTCTAAAACTACGCCCAAGGCGCGCTGCAAAGCCCAAGTAGTGACGCTGCTGGCAGCTGGGTAAATGGGAATCGGAACCTCGGCCCAGGCTTTGGCCTTGGATTCGTCCATTTCCTCGTTGAAAAGCTCGTATTCGGGGTGCGAAAGCTGAAGCCGCCCGCCGTATTCGCTGATTTTTCCCGCGAAGAGTCCGCGAGCACCAGGGCGCAAATCCTTGAGTCGCCAGGCTTGGTTGAAGAAAGTTAGAGTCACCTGGCCTTCGCCATCAGTGATTCGAATCTCAAGAATCGAACCGTTCTTACCCTTCATGCGCCGCTCTTTGGCGTCCACCACATCGGCAACAATGGTGACCGCTTCACCGATGGGGATCTGCATGATTGGGGTGAGTTCGCCACGGGTGTAATACCTACGCGGATAGTGAATTAGCAGGTCTGCCACGGTTCGCAAACCCAGGTGTTTTGCGAATGCCTTGGCCGTGCGATCGCCAAGAACGCGATCTAACGGGGTCAAAGGCAACAACATGGTTCAATCTTGCCTCATACCTCACAAGGTATCCTTGAGCAGTGACCAGAATCATTGCCGGTATTGCCGGATCCCTAAAACTTGCCTCGCCAGCCAAGGCCACCAGACCAACCAGCGACCGAATCCGCGAGAGCATCTTTGGCCGATTGGAGTCTCAGGACATCATTGCTAAGGCTCGAGTGCTGGACATCTATGCCGGCACCGGAGCCCTTGCGCTGGAGGCACTTAGCCGTGGCGCTTTTGCGGCCATTATGGTGGACAGCAACAAGCAGGCTGCCGCGGTTTGCGAAAACAACGCGTGGAGCGTAGCCAAGGCAATCGACAAGGCTGGCGGCGAAGGTGAATGGGAGGTCTCACGCCTCAGTGCCAAGCAGTTCCTTGCCAGCATGACCGAGACCTACAGCGCAGCAGCCGGAACCGGGTTCGACCTGGTGTTTATCGACCCTCCTTACGAGGTGACCAACGCCGAAGTTGAAGGTGACCTAGAAGCATTGTTGCCATACCTAAACGTGCAGGCAACCGTTATTGTGGAGCGTTCAAGCCGCACCGATGCCTTTGCCGTGCCGGCCGAGTACGAGCTTGACCAGCGCAAAGACTATGGAGACACCTCGGTGTTTTGGCTACTGCTCAAGTAACCTGCCAGGCGCTCCCACAGATGCCTGACAAAAACTAAAAAACCCGCCGACTCGATTCCGAGTTGGCGGGTTTTTTGTTGAAACTTTAGAGGTGGCGCTCCGGTTGGCCAATGTAAACCTGCTGTGGGCGGCCAATCTTGGTGGCTGGGTCCACGATCATTTCGCGCCAGTGAGCGATCCATCCAGGTAGACGACCCATTGCAAACAGTGCGGTGTACATGTGTGGCGGGAAGCCCATGGCCTTGTAGATAACGCCGGTGTAGAAGTCTACGTTTGGGTAAAGTTTGCGAGCCACAAAGTACTCGTCGGCTAGCGCGGCGGCCTCAAGCTCCTTGGCAATGGCCAATAGCGGGTCGTTTACACCCAGCTCGGCCAAAACTTCGTCTGCGATCTGCTTGACGATGCGGGCACGTGGGTCGAAGCTCTTGTAAACGCGGTGGCCAAAGCCCATCAGGCGGATGCCGTCTTCTTTGTTCTTCACACGTTCGATGTAACGCTGAACGCTCTCGCCGCTGGCGTGAATGTAGTTGAGCATCTCTAGAACCGCTTCGTTGGCTCCACCGTGAAGAGGGCCGCTGAGTGCGTTAATACCGGCCGAAACCGAGGCGAATAGGTTGGCGTTTGAGGAGCCAACCAGACGCACGGTAGAGGTTGAGCAGTTCTGCTCGTGGTCTGCGTGCAACACCAACAGTGTGTCTAGCGCGCGAGTGATGATTGGGTTCTGGATGTACTTCTCGGCCATATTGCCAAAGTTCAAACGCAGGAAGTTCTCTACCAAACCGAGGCTGTTGTCTGGGTACATGAGCGCCTGGCCAACCGAGTTCTTGTAGGTATAGGCGGTTAGCACCGGCAGCTTTGCCAACAGTCGGTAGGTGCTTAGTTCTACCTGCTCTGGGTCGTGTGGGTTCAGGGAGTCCTGGTAAAAAGTGCTCAGTAGCGATACTCCGGCGGTAAGAACCGACATCGGGTGTGCGCTTTGGGGGAACGAGTGGAAAAACTGCTTGAGGTCTTCGTGTAGCAGGGTGTGGCGGCGAATTCGGTTGTCGAAAGTAGCAAGCTGATCAGGAGTTGGAAGCTCTCCGTAGACCAAAAGGTAAGACACCTCAAGGAAGCTCTTTTTGCCCGCTAGTTCCTCAATTGGGTAACCGCGATAACGCAAAATACCGGCTTCGCCATCGATGTAAGTAATGGCGCTCTTGGTGCTAGCGGTGTTCACAAAGCCCTGGTCGTAGGCGGTTAGGCCGGTACCTGCAATTAGCTTTGAAACATCGATGGCATCTGGGCCGTCTACGCTGTGCAGAACCGGTAGCTCGATGGTGGTTTCACCATAAGTGAGCGCAACTTTTTCGCTGGCAGTCAACGGTACTCCTTGTGGGGCTTGGTCTTATCTAAGACTAACGGCATCGCGCAGGCGCTTAGCCGCCTCGGCGATATTTGCATCGGTGGCAGTGATGGAAAAACGTACGTGGTTGGGGTGGAAATAACCGTAGAAACTGCCCGGAACTACAACGATGCCCAGCTCGGCCATGCGCTGTACCGTGGACCAGCAGTCCTCGCCCAGGGTGGCCCAAAGATAGAGCCCGGCTTCGCTGTTATTGACTTCGAATCCGTAGTCTCGAACCGCCTCTAGCAAAACTGTTCTGCGAGCGCGATAAAGCTCTTTCTCGGCCAGCACGTGGGCTTCGTCTCCCAAAGCCGCAATAACGGCGTTTTGCACCGGAAGAGGAGTGATCATGCCCGAGTGCATACGAAGGTTCACAATGGCTTTCACAAGCTCTGCAGGACCCGCCGCAAAAGCCGCACGGTAACCTGCGAGGTTGCTTTGCTTGCTCAACGAATAAACACAAAGTAGTCCGCTGATATCGCCATCGGTCACGCGGGGATCCAAGATGCTAGGGATTACCTCGGTGGCCCATTTGCCGTCCCAGCCAAGCTCTGCGTAACACTCATCGCTGGCCAATAAAGCACCGATGGCGCGAGCGCGGGCTGCCGCTTTGCGCAAAAACTCAACGTCGAGCACCTTGCCGTCGGGGTTACCCGGCGAGTTGATCCAGATAAGTTTTGCGTTGGCCGGCCAAAGATCCGGGTCGTCTTCCGAGACGATTTCGGCCCCGGCTAGCGCTGCGCCCACGGCGTAGGCGGTGTAGGCGGTTTTGGGCTGGACCACTGCATCGCCTGCGCCCAAGCCCAGAAACAACGGCAGAAAACTGATTAGTTCTTTTGAGCCAATGGTTGGCATGATGTTGGCCTCGGTGAGACCGGTTACCCCGCGTCTGCGCTCAAACCACTCGACTACGGCATTTCTAAAAGCCAGAGACCCGGCGGTAGAAGGGTAACCAGGTGCGTTGGATCCAGCGATTAGCGCCTTTTGCACCACTTCTGGGGTTGGGTCGATAGGAGACCCGATGCTGAGATCGACAGCGCCACCGGGGTGCTTGGCCGCCAGGGCCGAATACGGCTTTAGCTGCTGCCAAGGGTATTCGGGCAGGCGGTCGAACAAGAGTTACTCCGCCTGGTTTGGAAGGGCCAGAATAACCGCGTGGTCGCTGTTAATGTGACCGACCTTGGCGGCACCGCCAGGCGAACCGATGGTCTCAAAGAACTCAACGTTGGCCTTGTAGTACTCGCTCCACTGCTTAGGCAGGTCGTCTTCGTAGTAAATGGCTTCTACAGGGCAGACCGGCTCGCAAGCGCCACAGTCCACACACTCATCCGGGTGGATGTAAAGCATGCGGTCGCCTTCGTAAATGCAGTCGACCGGGCATTCTTCAATGCAGGCCTTGTCCATTACATCGACACATGGCAGTGCGATTACATAAGTCACTGTGGGTTCCCTTCGAAAACTAGGTCTATTTTAACGGTGACCAGACGCGTTCTGACTCCAAACCGCCTTTTGCAGGCGAGGGAATATGACAATCAAGAAAATTAGCGCGATCGAACCGTAAACCCAGTAGGTGCTGAGTGTGGAATTGGTGACAAACTGAGACCCACCGCCACTACTTTGGGCAAGTTGCAGAACAGTGATGATGAAAGCCAAGGCCATTAGGTAGAGCGCACCGCGGCTTCGACGCAAAATGCGCAGAGCCAAACTCAGCGAACCCACCATCAGTAGGGCAATAATCAGCCCGATTGGCAATCCTGCCTCGGTCTTGGTGAGGTGAAGCAGCGTTCCGGCGATCCCTAGCAGCCAACCCAGCGGAAGAGCCCAGAGGGAGCGCATCCATGGTTTCACGCTACTCCAGTAAGAGGTATTAGCCCGGCGCAGACGTTCTGGTTCGTCGTATCGGGTTTCTTTGCCGGTGACCAATGAATAGGTTTCGTCGCGAACCAAAACCTGGCTGGCATGGGCTGCCAAAGCAGCTTTCTTGACCTGAGCGGTAGCTTGGTTTCCAACCTCGATGTCGAATCGCTCACCCGGCTCAGCGATGGTCCAAAACTGTGGTGGGCGGTGTTCCTTGGCGTACTTGCGAATTGCCAAGGCCGATGCCTCGTAAGCCTTTTTGTGATCTGGGTGTCCAAATCCACCGCGGCTGTTGTAAGTGACCACGGCATCCGGGCGCAACTGCTTCATGACCGCCAGAATGTCGTCGGCGATTACTGCGGTGGCGGCGGCTGCCAAGCTCATCTCGTCTAGCACGCGCTTGCGGGTGGCCCGGCCGAAAGTGTTGAGTCGGATGCCGCTGTCCAGGTAGGCGCGAGTTCCGGCAAAGGCGTGTTGCAACTTGTTCTCGCCGACCGTGTACTCGGAAATAGCATTCATGAGTTCGGCAGTGCGGAATGCACCCATTTGCTGGCCGCGGCCCTCCAGCGGCTTTAGATCGGCAAGTTTGACCTTGCCGCGTTCGCCGCGGGTAAGAGTTAGCAAAAAGACTTCTGCTCCGCTAGCGATGCGGTCGGCAATTACGTGGCCGGTAAAAAGGCTCTCGTCGTCTGGGTGCGCGTGCACCAGCAACACTCTGCGCGGGTTGAAACTCTGCTTTGCCATGCCACCAGTTTAGTTGGCGCAAGAAGCCTTGGCGATTGACTCTTACAGGCGATCCAGCACCTGTTGGGTGGTCAAAACCGTGGCGAATTCGCCGTCTAAATTGATCGCCGTGGCTCGGTACAGTTCATCGGCACTGGCCAGACCAAACTCAGTTTCCTTGGGGAAAGTAGCCGTGGCATCAATGGCAAAGATGGTCTCAAAGCCTAGGTTCCCTGCCATGCGGGCTGTGGTTTCGCAGCAGTAGTTGGTTTGGATTCCTGTGATTACCACCGAGCTGATTTGGTTGGCACGCAGCCAGGCTTCCAAGTCTGGAGTGCCGTAGAAAGCGCTGTTCACGCTCTTGGTCACCAAAAGGTTATGTTTGCCATCGATGCCCGCTTTGAAAGCGTTGCCGGGCTGTCCGGGGGCCAGCGGAGAGCCATCCATGACCGAGTCGTGACGAACTAGAACCACGGGCCAATCATTGCTGCGCCAAGTATCAAGTAATACTTGAAGGTTTGCCTCGAGTTTAGGATTATTCCTACCCCAGGCAGGGTTGTCGAATGCCTGCTGGACATCGATCACAATAAGGGCGGCTGGCTTTGCGTTCATGGGTCTAACCTACCCGTTAAGGCAAAACGCCGGCCCTCGAAAGAGAGCCGGCGTTTTAGCGTTTGGGTTTAGCTGCAACCCGAGGTCGATCCACAGCCTTCGCAGACGTGGCATGAACCCGATGGGCGCATCTTGATGCCACAGTTGAAGCAAAGTGGAGCATCGCTCTCCTTGCCCTGTAGCAGCTCGAATAGCTCGGCGCTCGAGTGAACCTCTTTACGAGTGATTTCCACTGACCGAGGGGCCACTGGAGCGGCCTCTGCAACCGGTGCGGCTGGAGCTTCTGCAACAACAGCAACCGGTGCGGTAGCTGGAGTCGCGGTGGTTACAGCGGCAATCGAAGGCGCCTCAGCAACTGCTGGGTAGCCACCGTTGTCGAGTGCAGAGCTGCGCTCATCGGTGGTTAGGATTCCCAGCGCCGAACGGGTTTCGAATGGCAGGTTGTCTAGGGCTACACGACGGAAGATGTAGTCCATGATGCTCTTGGCCATGCGAACGTCGCGGTCGTCGGTCATGCCTGCTGGCTCGAACGATAGGTTGGTGAACTTCTGAACGAAGGTCTCTAGTGGAACTCCGTACTGAAGGCCAATCGAAACTGCGATCGAGAAGGCGTCCATCACGCCGGCCAGGGTGGAACCCTGCTTGCCCAGCTTGATGAATAGCTCGCCCAAGCCACCGTCTGGGTAGTTGCCAGCGGTTAGGTAACCCTCGGCTCCTCCAACGGTGAACGAGGTGGTGGTGCTTGGACGCGACTTTGGTAGACGCTTGCGAACCGGGCGGCTCAGTGGGGTGGCATCGATGGTGCTCGAAGCTGCCTCAGGCGCCTTCTTGTCCTCAACCTTTGCCTTGGCGTCGCTCAGTGGCTGGCCAACCTTGCAGTTGTCGCGGTAGATAGCAAGAGCCTTTAGACCCATCTTCCAACCCTGGAAGTAGACATCTGCGATCTCTTCCTTGGTTGCGGTCTCAGGCATGTTAACGGTCTTGCTAATAGCGCCCGATAGGAATGGCTGAACTGCGGCCATCATTCGAACGTGACCCATTGGCTCGATCGCGCGGATACCCACTGCGGTGTCGAAGATTGCGTAGTGCTCGGTCTTTAGGCCAGGAGCATCTACCACGTGGCCGTGCTGGCTAATGTGGTCGATGATTGCCTCTACGGTCTCCTGCGAGTAGCCAAGACGGTGTAGAGCAAACGGAATGGTCTGGTTCACGATCTGCATCGAACCACCGGTGGAAAGCTTCTTGTACTTCACCAACGAGAAGTCAGGCTCAATACCAGTGGTGTCACAGTCCATCATGAAGCCGATGGTTCCGGTTGGAGCCAAAAGCGAGATCTGCGAGTTTCTCCAGCCGTTCTGAGCACCGATAGCGGTGTTCAGTGCCCACTGCTCGGTTGCAGCCGCGATAACGGTTGCATCGATGCTGTTTACCGGAACCAACTGAGCGTTAGCGGCCTCGTGCTTTGCCATGACGCGGTCGTGACCGGTCTTGTTCTTGGCGTAGCCGTCGTAGTTACCCACAACAGCCGATAGCTCTGCCGAACGACGGTAGGTTGCGGCGCTCATCAGCGAGGTGATGGCTGCTGCAAGCGCAAAGCCTTCCTTGCTGTCGTAAGGAACACCGATAGCCATAAGCAAAGCGCCAAGGTTTGCGTAGCCGATTCCCAACTGACGGTAAGCACGGGTGGTCTCGCCTATAGCGGTGGTTGGGAAGTCTGCGAAGCAGATCGAGATGTCCATAGCGGTGATGATTAGCTCTGCCGCCTTGGTGAAGGTTGCGGTGTCAAAGCTGCCATCTGGCTGCAAGAACTTTAGAAGGTTCAAGCTGGCAAGGTTGCAAGAAGAGTTGTCTAGGTGCATGTACTCCGAGCAAGGGTTGCTGGCGCTGATGCGACCCGACTCAGGAGTGGTGTGCCAGTCGTTGATGATGTCGTCGTATTGGATGCCAGGGTCGGCACACTCCCATGCGGCAAGAGCGATCTTGTCGAATAGTTCGCGGGCGTCGACTTCTTCGATAACTTCACCGGTGGTGCGAGCGCGTAGCCCGAACTTGGTGCCGTTTTCTACAGCGGTCATGAACTCTGCGTTTACGCGAACCGAGTTGTTAGCGTTCTGGTACTGAACCGAGTTGATGTCCTTGCCGCCAAGCTCCATGTCGTAGCCGTTGTCACGGAGTACGCGAATCTTCTCTTCTTCGCGTGCCTTGGTGTCGATGAACTCTTCGATGTCTGGGTGGTCAACATCTAGAACAACCATCTTGGCTGCACGACGAGTTGCTCCACCAGACTTGATGGTTCCTGCCGATGCGTCAGCACCGCGCATGAATGAAACTGGGCCAGAAGCCGAGCCACCGGAAGACTTTAGAAGCTCCTTGCTGGAACGGATGCGCGAAAGGTTTAGACCTGCACCCGAACCACCCTTGAAGATCATTCCTTCTTCGCGGTACCAGTTCAAGATGCTGTCCATCGAGTCGTCTACCGAAAGGATGAAGCAAGCCGAAACCTGCTGTGGGCTCTTGGTTCCAACGTTGAACCATACTGGCGAGTTGAACGAGAAGACCTGGTTCAACAGCATGTAGGTGAGTTCGTGCTCAAAGATGGTGGCGTCTTCCTCGGTTGCGAAGTAACCGTGGTCGCGACCAGCCTGAGTGTAGGTAAGAACCACGCGGTTGATTAGCTGACGAAGGCTGTACTCGCGCTCCGGGGTGCCAACGGCGCCACGGAAGTACTTGGTGGTGACGATGGTGCTGGCGTTGATGCTCCAGAACTCAGGGAACTCTGCGCCGCGCTGCTCAAAGATGACCTCGCCGTTTTTCCAGTTGGTCTGGACCACGTCGCGGTATTCCCAGGTGACCTGGTCGTATGGGTGAACACCCTCGGTGGTGTAAATACGGTCAATGGTCATGCCCTTGCCGGTTCCAGCGTTATTCGCGCCGGTGAAAGCTGTGGTATCAGTCACTGCTCTCTCCTTTTCCCTAGTTTTTCTTGTTATCTAATTTTTTTGTTGCAAATTTTGGTGGTGCAGGTCTTTGAAGTTTTTGTGTCGAGCTACGTTGCTATGTGCTCTGGTACATCGCTGGAGTGTTCCAACCTCAGCAGTTTGATGGCCGCCTCGAAATCATCGAGGCTTTCCCAGCCCTGGTAGACGCTAGCGAAGCGCATGAAGGCCACTTCGTCCAGCTTTCGCAGTGGCTCTAAAATGGCCAAGCCCACATCGTGAGCCTCGATTTGCGCCACCCCGGTGGAGCGAATCGATTCTTCGACCGCCTGGGCCAAAAGGGTTAGATCGCTGTCGGTGACCGGGCGACCCTGGCACGCCTTTCGAACACCATTGACGATCTTGTCGCGGCTGAAGGATTCGGTTACACCGTTTCGCTTCAAAACCATGAGGCTCGAGGTTTCGGTGGTGCTAAATCGGGAACCGCATTCAGGACATTGACGACGACGACGAATCGACGAGCCATCTTCTGCGGTGCGAGAATCCATGACTCGGGAGTCTGGGTAGCGGCAAAATGGACAGTGCATCCTGGACTCCCCTCTTGGTTTCTAACAATTTACCCACTAGATATAGTTTGTTTTCTATTGGGTGCCCCTATATCTTGTGGTGAAAGCAATCTCAATGCAACTTACTTAAAGTTCGGCGTGTCGCGCGAAATTGCCGAGAAATCAAGGAATTTACCTACAAAAAACCCGAAATATTTGAATTATTTATCGAAAAGAAACCTTTTAGTCACCAGGTAAACAACTAATTGTGGGGGTTTGACGCTTCGCCGAGCACAAGATGTGGTGTCAATTTTGGGCGAACTGGCACCAAAAAGGCATATTTGAGGGCCGGAGAGGCTTGTTTGGGTGCTGGAAAGTCGCTGTTGGGTGCTGGAAAGTCTTTTAGGCCTTGAAACGAGCCGCGATTGCCTCGCCGTGAGCCGGCAGACCCTCGGCCTGAGCGAACTCCTGCACTAGATCCGCAATTGGAGCAAGCCCTGCACGCGAATAGTCGATGACCTGTTGAGCCCGAACAAAGCTGTGCACGCCCAGGCCGGAGCCAAATTTGGCCTGGTGACCGGTTGGTAGCACGTGGCTAGAACCAGCCATGTAATCTCCCAAGCTGACCGGCGAATACTCTCCCAAGAAGATTGCGCCGGCGTTAGTTATCTGTTCCAGAGCGGCCTGGTTGTCGCGGCTGTGAATCTCGAGGTGCTCGGTGGCGTACTCGTTGCTAAAGGCAATCGCCTCATCCCAGGTGTCGGTAACCACAACAGCACTCTGCTGGCCCGATAATGCGGTCGCCACCCGGTCGCGGTGGTGGGTGGAGGCAATCACCTCGGGAAGGGCATCGATGACCCGCTTGGCAAGACCCAAGCTATTGGTAACTAGTACGCTCGCTGCGGCCTCGTCGTGCTCGGCCTGGCTAACCAGGTCGAAGGCAATCAGTCTTGGGTCTGCGGTGGCGTCTGCCAACACCAGAATCTCAGTTGTGCCGGCTTCCGAATCGATTCCGATGATTCCTCGGAGCGCTCGCTTGGCAGCGGTCACGTAAATGTTGCCAGGGCCTGTAACCAGTGCCACCGGAGCCATGTCTATCTGAGGCAGGCCGTGGGCGAAGGCCGCGATGGCAGCCGGCCCGCCCATGGAGTAAACCTCGGTAACGCCAAGAAGCCCTGCCGTAGCCAAAACCGTTGGGTGCGGGCGGCCACCAAAGTCCTTTTGCGCAGGGGAAGCGATCGCTAACCTTGGCACCTTTGCAACCTGTGCCGGCACCACGTTCATAATCACGCTTGAGGGATAAACCGCCTTGCCACCTGGCACATAAAGCCCCACCGAATCGACCGGCTGCCAGCGTTGGTGAACCGTGGCACCATCAGCCAACTTCACGGAGGTGGGTTTTGGCAGGTTTGCCTGTGAAACTTTGCGGACTCGATCAATCGATTCCAGAATCGCCTGCTTGAGCTTGGGCTCGAGGTCGGCTACAGCCTTATCAATCTCGGCTTGACCCACACGTACCGGGTTCGGGTCCACTCCATCGCGGGCAATAGTTACTTCCACCACGGCGGGCAAACCCCGGTTGGCAACATCATCGATGAGAGGCAAAACACTCTGTAGCGCCACGGCCACATCCACACTCGCACGGGGAACCAGTCGGTTGGTCTGGCCCGCGGTAAAGGTGTCGGTCCCCGATGAAAGCAGTGTTTCCCTGCGAAGGTCGACAAGACGGATTGGTGCAGAGGTCACTGAGAGCGCCTTTCTAAGTTCTAGGCAATTCTAAAGGCGACCCTGGCGAGGCAAAGTTACTTATCGGGGATTAGTGACGCCTAGCGAGCGGTTAACCTTGAGAACAGGAGAATGATGCTCGAATACAACTGCGAAAAGAACCCCACTCAGGCACTGATTGGCGCTTTCCGCCGCCATGCTTCCGGCGTGGCGGTAATCACCACCAATGATGCAGCGGGCCATCCGGTTGGCTTCACAGCCACATCGATGACCTCGCTGGGGGCCACTCCCCCGCTAATCATGTTCAGCGTGGCTCGCGGATCCAGTAGCTGGGCAAGCATTGAATCGGCCGAGTTCATCGCTGTTCACACTTTGGGCGAGCGCAACCTTGATTTGGCTCAGCGCATGGCAGCCGATCACACCCAACGCTTTACCCCCGATGATTGGGAGCGCGGGCCGCAGAATCTGCCGGTGTTCCCGCGAGCAACCGCAGTGATGATTGCCAAAATCCGCGATGTTCTAAACGTGGAGGCCAACGCGGTTGTGATCGCCGAGGTCATCGATGGTGCCCTCGGGCAAGAAGATGCCGGTCTGCTTTACCACCAACGGGGTTACGCCATTCCGGGGGCCAAGCTGACCGAGCCAAAGACTAACTAGCCATTTCGAAACCTGCACTAACCGAAGATGTGGCCCGATCCAGGGTCTTCGATTGGCGGCTCATCGGTAGGGGGCTCACCCTCAGCCGCGCCAGACGCGATTGGGCCGATTGCTGCTCTGCCCAGAAGAGCCTTTAGCTCGCCGTAAAGCTCTCCGCTAACTCGAACCTTTGTGGGAAGCGCAAATAGTTTGTCTTCGGTTCCGGTGAGCGTGACGTAGACCTCGGTAGGGCCTTTGTACTCTTTTAGGATTCGATCTAGCTCTAACAAGATTTCTCTGGTGGCCTCGGTTTCTGGGATACGAATATCCAGCGGCGCGGCCGCAGCTTCAGCACCTGCCTCCAAAACTTCAACGCCGTAGGCACTCAGATTGAATGAGTCGTCGCGTTGCGAAAGCCTGCCGCGAATGGCAACTACCTGATCTGCCACCAAACCCTTGCCAAATTCGGCGTAAGTCTTTCCCATGAACATCACTTGGATTTCACCAGTGAAGTCCTCTACCGTGACCATGCCGTAAGGATTGCCGCTGGCGCGTGCCACCTTGTGAGCCACGGCGGTAATGAGGCCGGCAATCGAGATGGTTTCGCCGTCGCGCAGCACTCTAGCGCCGGGCTGCGGTTCTTCTTCTTCGGCCGGAGGTTTGATGTCGCCAATCGTCATATCCGCGTGACGAGCCAACTGCTGTTCGCGACCTGCTAGCGGGTGATCCGAAACATACAGCCCAAGCATTTCGCGTTCAAGGGCCAACTTTTCGCGCTTTGGCCATTCGGCCACATCCGGGATGCTGATTCCGGCGTCTACGTCGTCGAACATTGAGCCAAAGAGATCTACCTGGCCCATGGCTTCGTTGCGTTTTACGCCGATCTCGGTGTCAACGGCTTCCTCGAAGATCTCGTGCAATGAACGCCTGGTGTGACCCAGAGAGTCAAAGGCACCTGCCTTGATCAGCGATTCCACAGTTCTCTTATTGCAAACCACGGCGGGAACCTTTTTGAGGAAGTCGCCAAAGGAGGTAAATGCTCCCTGCTGGGTTCTGGCTTGAACAATTCCCTCAACCACGTTTAGTCCAACGTTGCGCACCGCCCCGAGTCCGAATCGGATATCAGAACCAACAGCGGTAAACGCGGCGAAAGATGCGTTCACGTCTGGAGCCAGCACCTGGATGCCCATGCGGCGGCACTCGTTCAGGTAAGAGCCGAGCTTGTCCTTGCTATCGCCTACCGAGGTCAGCAGTGCGGCCATGTACTCCGCAGGGAAGTTAGCCTTCAGGAATGCGGTCCAGTAACTTAGCACTCCATAGCCGGCGCTGTGGGCCTTATTGAATGCGTAGTCGGCAAACGGCAACAAAGTGTTCCACAGGGTTTCGATAGCGGCAGCGCTATAGCCGTTGGCCTCCATACCAGCCGAGAACCCCTCGTACTGTTTGTCCAGTTCGGACTTCTTCTTTTTACCCATGGCACGGCGAAGCAAGTCGGCTTGGCCAAGGGTGAATCCCGCAACTTTTTGCGCGGCAGCCATTACCTGCTCCTGATACACAATCAGTCCATAGGTAGGGTCCAGAACCTCGGCGAGCGCCTTTTCAAGTTCCGGATGAATGGCCTCTTGAACCTGGAGTCCGTTTTTGCGCTGCGCATAGTTGGTGTGCGAGTTCATGCCCATAGGACCGGGACGATAAAGCGCGATAACAGCCGAAATGTGCTCGAATTCGGTGGGCTTCAACATGCGCAGCAAGGCGCGCATGGCTTCGCCATCGAGCTGGAACACGCCAAGGGTGTCGCCCCTGGAGAGCAGTTCGTAGGTTGCCGGATCGGAATCCAGATCTAGGTCTTCCAAAACCACGGTTTGCCCGCGGTTCTTCTTGATTTCAGCCAGGGCATCGTCTAGCACCGTTAGGTTGCGAAGGCCCAGGAAGTCCATCTTTAGAAGACCGAGATCGTCGCAAGGTGGTTGGTCGAACTGGGTGATGATTGCGCCGTCGTCTTCGCGCTTCATGATTGGAATCACATCTAGCAGTGGCTCTGCCGACATGATGACACCGGCGGCGTGAACGCCCCACTGACGCTTTAGGCCTTCGAGCCCTCTGGCTAGTTCGAAGGTCTTGGCTGAGTCTTCATCGGCGGCAATTAGGTCTCGGAATTCTTGGCCTTCTTTGTACCGACTCTTGGATTCTTCTTCTTTGTTGGCTGGCTTGGTAACAAGCTCGCCCAGCGACACGTCTCGTCCTAGTACCATCGGTGGCATGGCCTTGGTCAGCTTCTCGCCAACCGAGTAAGGCATACCCAAAACTCGGCCGGCGTCTTTGAGCGACTGCTTGGCCTTGATGGTGCCGTAGGTCACAATCTGGGCCACGCGGTCTTCGCCATATTTCTGAGTCACGTAGCGGATAACCTCGCCGCGACGACGATCGTCGAAGTCGACATCGATATCGGGCATGCTCACGCGCTCGGGGTTTAGGAAACGCTCAAAGATGAGTCCGTGATGAATTGGATCCAGCTCGGTGATGCCCATGGCGTAGGCCACCATGGAACCGGCGGCCGAACCACGACCCGGCCCAACGCGAATGCCCTGAGCACGTGCCCAAGCGATGAAGTCGGCAACTACCAGGAAGTAGCCGGGGAACCCCATCTTTTGAATCACATCTACTTCGTAAGCAGCTTGCTTGGCTTGACGCTCTGGAACGTTGCCATTGAAACGCCTTAGCATTCCCGCCTGAACCTCGGCCTCTAACCAGGTGTCTTCGGTGTGGCCCTCTGGAACCGGGAAACGAGGCATTAGGTCGCGTTTGGCAAAACTTACCTCGCAACGCTCAGCAACTAGCAAAGTGTTGTCGCAGGCCTCAGGGTTATCTTTGAAAACCCGGCGCATCTCGGCGGCGCTCTTGAGATAGAACTCGGTGCCATCGAACTTGAATCGATTTGGGTCTAGCAGCGTGCTGGCACTTTGCACACAAAGCAATGCCTCATGAGCAACCGAATCGTGCGAGTGCGTGTAGTGCAAGTCGTTGGTGGCCAGAAGCGGCAGATTCAACTCTTTGGCCAAGCGCAGGACATCGCCCATTACCTTGCGCTCAACTTGAATACCGTGATCCATGATCTCTACAAAGAAGTTCTCGGTGCCAAAGATGTCGCGGAATTCGGCCGCCGCCGCTACCGCTTCTTTGTATTGACCCAAGCGCAGGCGGGTCTGTACCTCTCCACCCACACAACCGGTGGTGGCAATAATGCCTTTGGAGTACTTGTTCAGAAGTTCGCGGTCCATTCGTGGCTTGTAAAAGAAGCCCTCGATAGAGGCCAGCGATGAAAGTCGAAAGAGGTTGTGCATGCCCTCATTGTTCTGAGCGAACATGGTCATGTGCGTGTAGGCGCCACCGCCCGAAACATCGTCTTCTCCGCCATCGCCCCAGCGAACCCTGGTGCGGTCGCTGCGATGATTGCCCGGGCTAATGTAGGCCTCGATACCGATGATTGGCTTTATGCCCGCGTCGGTGGCTGCCTTGTGAAACTCGTAGGACCCAAAGTTATTGCCGTGGTCCGTGATTGCAATGGCCGGCATTTCTAGCCGGGCTGCTTCTGCCACTAAAGGCTTGATTTTTGCCGCTCCGTCGAGCATCGAATACTCGGTATGAACGTGCAGGTGAACGAACGAATCTTGCTCCGCCATCGTTCACCTACTCCTGTGTAAAAAATCGTTTAGAAAGATAGCCTAACGGCTATCGAAGACACTATTTAATAGCCTCGGAGAACGCTCAGCGCGTGTTCGAGATCCGCAGGATAGCTGCTCTCAAACTCAACCTGTCGCCCCTGCGTCGGGTGCATAAAGCTCAACCGCACCGCATGCAGCCACTGTCTGTCCAGGCCTACTTTGGCGGCCAAAATCGGATCCGCGCCATACATGGTGTCGCCTACCAAGGAGTGCTTGAAGGCGCTGAAGTGAACCCTAATCTGGTGGGTGCGACCGGTCTCCAAAACAATCTCAACCAGCGATGCTGCCCTGAACGCCTCTACGGTTTCATAGTGAGTGACCGATGGCTTGCCGCCCTGCATCACCGCGAACTTGAACTCATGCCTAGGGTGCCTGCCGATAGGGGCATCGAAGGTGCCTGCCAAGGGGTCTGCTAGCCCCTGAATCACCGCATGGTAAACCTTGTGAACTTCGCGGTCTCGGAAAGCTTGTTTCAAAACGCTGTAGGCATACTCGCTCTTGGCTAAAACCATTAGCCCGCTGGTACCAACATCGAGGCGCTGCACAATGCCCTGGCGCTCCTGGGCACCGCTGGTGCTAATGCTGATTCCCTGGGCTAGTAGTGCGCCACCTACGGTAGGTCCATCCCAGCCCACCGATGGATGCGAAGCCACGCCGGCCGGTTTGTCTACCACCACGATGTCGTCGTCCTGATAAATAACGCTAAAACCGGCAACCTGAACCGGCACAATCTCTAGTTGATTTTTAGTTTCCGGCAGAGTGATTTCTAGGAAAGCGTCTTCTATAAGACGATCCGACTTTTGAATGGTGCCGCCATTTTGCTGAACGTGGCCAGCGCTTAGCAGGTCGGCGGCCACGCTGCGCGAAATTCCCAAGAGCTTGGCAATGCCAGCATCTGCTCGCTCACCCGCGAGCCCGCCGGGAACTGGAAGCTGCTTGAACTGACTCACTACTGTCCACCAATCTTTTTGCCGCGACTGGTGAGAATCACCACGATCCCAGCGACAATACAGATGGCCGAATCAGCCAGGTTGAAAATCGGAAAATTGAATGGCACCTGAATGTAGTCCACAACTTGCCCTGAGCCAAAACCGGGGGAGCGAATCAGTCTGTCAATTAGATTGCCCACTACCCCACCAAGTAAAACTCCGGCCAGCAAGCACCAACCTCTGGTGCGCATTCTGCTACCAAACCAGAGCAAGACCAGCGCGGCCGCCGCACTGATAATGGCGAAAACCCAGGTGGCTCCAAAACCGATACTGAATGCAGCGGAGTCGTTGTAGGTGAGGTACCAGTGCAAAAGTGGATCTATCACGGGAACAGAAACGTGAGGCGGCTGGGTGGCAATCATCCAGTCTTTGATGGCCTGATCCGCGGTCAGCACTATTACTGCTGCCGCAATGAACGTCAGATAGTTCTTATTGAGAAACCGCTTCACAGGGAGGCAACTAGGGCTAGAAGCCCGGGGTTGGCACCGCTCCAGTGAACGAACCACCAAGAACTCGGTTGCCGCCACTGGCAGGGTTAGGGCGCTCAAAGCTCGGGGCATCCAGGTCGGCTAGCTGCGACTCAATGAATGCCTTTAGCTTTAGGCGGTACTCGCGCTCGTAACTGCGTAGCTCGTGGATGCTGTGCTCCACCAACGCCTTTTCACGCTCAAAGCGGCTGAACTCTGCCCGCTGAGCGGCTTCGGCTTCGCGAACCAAGCGGGCTGCGGTGGCGTGACCTTCGGCGATGAGTGCATCGCGCTTGGCCATACCCTCGGCCACGTGCTCATCGTGTAGCTTGCGGGCAAGCTGAAGCAGGTTGTTAGTGTTGCTGGAATCGAGAGTGCTCGGGTCCGAAACGGCCTCTGGGAACGAGCTTGGAACCACGGTAACTTCTGGGGTGGAAGGAGTCTGAATCTGCGCGACCAGACCGGCACCGCTGCGCTGCAGCTCGGTGATTCGCCCCTCGGAGGCAAGTAGGCGCTGACGCAAGTCTTCGTTTTCGTGAGTCAGGCGTCGAAGTTCGACCACGATCTCATCCAGGAAGTCATCGACCTCGTCCTGGTCGTAACCTTCGCGGAATTTAGTCGGCTGGAACCTTTTATTTACAACGTCTTCTGGCGTCAATGGCATGCCTAAAACCTCATTTTCATGGGAAAGTTATCGGTGCAAGGTTACCCCAAGCGCCCAGCAAATGCCTAACCGAGCGAGGACACCAAGCCGCTTAGGATACTCACCAAAATCATCGCGATGGTGATACTGAAGTCAAGCCCAAGGCCGCCGATGCGAATGGGTGGAAGAACTTTGCGAAGCAACTTGAGAGTGGAATCTGTAATTGTCATCACGATTTCAGCCAGCACCAGCAGGAGTCCGCGCGGCCTAAATTGCCGATTCAAAGACAAAATCAGGTCGAGCCCGAATCTTGCCAGCAAGGCGTAAAAATACAGCGATAGCAGAAAGCCAAGCACAGCAAAAATAATGTGCATGGTGAAGCTGGATTACGGACGAATGATTAGGTCGTCGCTGGCAGAATCGCCCAGCTCTTCGTCTTCGTCGCTGACCGAGACGTGGGTAGGGCCCAGCACGAAAACCTTTGCGGTAACGCGCTTGATGTTGCCATCCAAGCCTTCTTTAAGACCAGCGATGAAGTGAACCATGTGACTTGCGTCCACGTCGTTCAGGTCTGACATGTTGATGATTACAGGAATGCCCTCACGGAAAACTGCAGCAATGGAGGCAGCCTCTTTGTAAGACTTTGGCTGGAAGGTGACGATTTCACTGATGTCGCCAGCTGCACGGCGAACGGATCGAGCTGGAAGTCGGGTCACATTGGCGCGACTTGCTGCCGGTGCGGCTGCCTGAGTTGGGTATGCCTGGTTGCTGTCTTGGCCGAAACCAAACCAGCCCATGGCGCGCGATGCGATGTTGTCCGACATAAAGACTCCTAAAACTTGTGGTTCAAAAACAGAACTCAATTCAGGTTATTAGTTGTATTGCCGTGGACCCGTGATTGCCGTTCCGATGCGTAGGTGTGTCGCACCGTACTGTATCGCTATCCCGAAATCTCCGGACATCCCGGCCGAAATCAGGTTCGCCTGCGGTTTTAGTGTTTTTAGCGTCTCGGACGCCATTCGGATGCGCTCAAAATCGGCCTCCGCCTCGTTATCGAGCGATGCCACACCCATAACGCCCACCAGATTAACTCCGGGCGCTTCTAATACTTCGGTGGCGAATTGGCTCAGTGCCGCTGGCTGGATTCCGCCGCGTTCCGGGTCGTCGGTGAGGTTGAGCTCGATAAAAACATCGATGTCTTTGAAATCTTCAACCGCACGCTTTTTGGCGGTCTCCTTCACCAGTGCGCCAAGGAGGGACTGGCGGTCTAGTGAGTGGATTGCCGATGCGTACGAAAGCACACTCTTGACCTTGTTGGATTGCAACTGACCAACAAAATGCCAGCGATGTTCAGGTACGACGTGTTCCAAAACCTGGGCGGCTTTGGGACCGGCTTCTTGGTCTTTGTTTTCGCCAAAGTCTCTGGCACCTAAATCCAGCAGGTCTAAAACCAACTTGGCCGAGTGAAACTTGGTCACCACAATTGTCGTGACGTCGGCTTCCTTGCGATTAGCCGCTGCAATCGCCTGCGCTACTTGGCTTTTTACAGCGTGGTAGCGTTCGGCAAGTTGCTGATCAACCAATTTTCAGGCTTAGCGCAGGAAGTTTGGCAAGTCGAGGTCGTCGCCCCAGAGCGAACCCGGCTTCTTAGCTGGCTCTTCGTCGACCACTGGAATGGCAGAGGTGATTGGATCTGCTTCGTCCTCAGAGGTAACCAAGAAGGAACCCAAACCGGATGCAACCGGGGTCTCTGCAACTGCCGGAGCCGGGGTTGCAGGAGCGGTAGGGGCGGCAAATACTCCGCGTTCGGCCTTGCGGTAGCTTGGGCTTCCGCTGTCGAAACCGGCCGCGATAACGGTGATGCGAACTTCGTCGCCCAGAGTGTCATCGATGGTGGAACCGAAGATGATGTTTGCTTCCTTGCTTACAACCTCGGAGACCAGACGAGCGGCCTCATCGATTTCGTGTAGGCCTAGGTCAGAAGCACCTGCAATCTGCAGCAGAACGCCGTGGGCGCCTTCGATGCTGGCTTCGAGAAGCGGGTTTGACACCGCAATTTCGGCCGCACGAATCGCACGGTGTTCACCCTTGGCAGTACCGATACCCATGAGGGCGCTTCCCGCACCCTGCATAACGGATTTGACGTCGTTGAAGTCCACGTTGATCAGACCAGGAGTGGTGATTAGGTCGGTGATGCCCTGGACGCCGGCACGAAGCACGTCGTCGGCGATCTTGAAGGCCTCGATGGCAGAGACGGTCTTGTTGTTCATCTCTAGGAGTCGCTGGTTAGGAACAACAATCAGGGTGTCTACTTCGGCGCGAAGGCTTTCGATGCCGTTCTCGGCCTGCTCGGCACGACGCTTGCCTTCAAAGTTGAATGGGCGGGTAACGACACCCACGGTTAGTGCGCCAAGCTTCTTGGCGATGCGAGCAACTACCGGAGCAGCTCCGGTTCCGGTTCCGCCACCCTCGCCGGCAGAAACAAAGACCATGTCGGCACCCTTGATGGCAGCCTCGATTTCGTCCTCGTGTTCTTCGGCAGCACGACGACCGATTTCCGGGTCGGCTCCGGCGCCGAGACCGCGAGTTAGGTCGCGTCCGATGTCGAGTTTGACGTGCGCCTCGCTCATGAGCAACTGCTGGGCATCGGTGTTGATGGCAATGAACTCAACGCCGCGCAAGTCGGCATCGATCATGCGGTTCAGCGCGTTTACGCCGCCGCCGCCTACTCCCACAACCTTGATTACGGCTAGGTAGTTGCTAGTCAAGCCACTCATTTATTTCCTCCAACTAGTGCAGTGATACAGGTAACTAATCTCCAAAAGCCTCAAGTTAAGCCTGAAACTTAGGGTTTAACCCGTTTTTGTACCTGCGCCAGAAAGGTAAATGGCTTACACCTGCAAATAGCGCAAGCGCTTAGGCGTGTCTAAAAATTTCCGTACCGAACCGTAGGGGTCTTCGGCGAGGACACGTCGAAAACGAGTGAGTTCTTCGACTTGGTGTTGGCCATCAACGCGGCCAGCACCTTGCTCTTGAGAATGGAATTCGAAGAATCTCCCCAGAGAATCTGCCGATTTGCTATCCCCCGAAGGCGAATTCGAACATCGTCTTTGGACGTTGCCTGGATGCTGTAAATCTTTGGAAAAACATCTACCGGCATGGCAAGAAGAACATCGATGGCAGCCCGATAGTTAGCGTTATCGTGCGGGTCTCCGTTTACCAACACTCGCGGGTATCGCCCTAGTGCCTTGGTCGGCTCGATTTGCACACCGGCGGGGTCGTAAAGGTAGTCGGTTCCGCCCAGGTTCACGATGCCGATCGGCTGGCGTTCCATGAGCACAATCTGCAAGGTGTGCGGTGGAAGGCTCACCGTGGTGAAACTCTCGATCAGCGGGAACGAAGCCAAACGTTGCTGAATCTGGGTATCGCTGACCATGGTCAACGGAGTGCCGATCAGAGACTTGACTGCATTTTTAACCGTTTCGGCCTTTACTCGGTGGGCACCCACCACATCGATGCTCTGGATCGCCAGCATTGGAGTAAACATGGTGGCAAGCACCAAACCAACCAACGCTAAAAGCGATACGGCACCGGAAGACACCAAAATCACGCGGGTTCGGTTTCCGCCAGTAAACCTGCGAACTTCTCGGCGTTGGGCACGAGTTGCTTCTCGCCTTTGTTTGGCATCGAATGCCGCGAGGCGACCCAGCCTTGCGCTCTCCTGTTTGAGTTTGGTTGGGCTCGCCGAACTTCTTACTGCGGCTTTTACCGGAACCTTGGCCGAACTTTTTGCCGAGCCCTTTGCCGCTGGCCTAGCCGATGGTTTGCCCTGAGCCGCCGGTTTGGCAGCTTTTTGGCCACCGGGAATATGAGGTCTTTTCACAGACTCAAGCCTTTAGTGCGGCAAGCAGCTCGGGAACCATGCGGTAGACATCTCCGCAACCCATAGTGATGATGAAGTCTCCTGGCTGGGCCAACGCAGCGGCAACGGCAGGGGCATCTGCCCAAAGCGGTACGTAATGAACCTTTGACTTGTCATCGAAGGAATCGGAAACCAAAGCTCCGGTGACTCCCGGTTCTGGATCCTCACGAGCGGCATAGATGTCTAACACCACTACCTGATCGCTTGCGGCCAGCGCCTGGGCGAACTCGCGCTTCATGAGTCGGGTCCTGCTGAAAAGGTGTGGCTGGAAAACCGTAATCAACTTGCCAGAGCCAACCACTGCACGGGCCGCCTTCAAGGCTGCCGCTACCTCGGTGGGGTGATGGGCAAAGTCGTCGTAAACCTTGACCTCGCGCACCTCACCGTGAAGCTCGAACCGGCGCTCGGTGCCACCAAAGTTCTCGATACCTGCGAGGGCGGCCTGGGCATCAAACCCAAGGCCAACTAGCACGGCCAGGGCTCCGGCAGCATTGATGGCATTGTGCTCGCCCGGAACCTGAAGGCTGGCGCTAAGAGTATTACCGGCAACTAAGACGTCGAAGTTCACCTTGGCACCCGAGGCGTCGATACGGGTTAGTTGAACCTCTGAGCCATCGGCCTTACCGAAACCAATAATGCGCTTATTCGTTAGCAGCTTGGTCACTCGAACCGCACCAGGGTCATCGGTGCTGATCGCAACAAAATCTTTGGCCCCTTGAGCGAACTTGGCGAATTCAGCTTCAAATGCCTCAAGTGATCCATAGTGGTCCAGGTGATCCGGATCTACGTTGGTGATAAGCGCAACGGCAGTGTCATAGTGCAAGAAAGAGCCGTCGGATTCGTCTGCCTCAATCACAAAAAGGTTGGAACTTCCGGCAGCCGAGCTGGCTCCCAGTGCGGCAATCACTCCACCGTTCACAAAACTTGGGTCCTCGCCCAAAGCCAAAAGCGCGGTGATGACCATTCCAGTGCTGGTGGTCTTGCCGTGAGCGCCAGCAACCGCAATGAGTTTCTTCTTGGTGGTCAGGTATGCCAAGGCCTGGGAGCGATGAATCACAGGGATTTCGCGTTCTTTAGCCAACAGGTATTCGGGGTTGGTGGGCCAAAGTGCACTGGTAACCACAACTGTGTCTGGGTTACCAAGGTGGGCCGCGTCGTGGCCGATGTGAATGATGGCGCCGAGGTCCCTTAGCGCAGCCACGTTTGAGGTGTCACGCAAGTCGGAGCCGGTTACCTTGTGACCCATTCCAAGCAATATTCTTGCGATTCCGCTCATTCCGGAACCACCGATGCCAATGAAGTGCACGGTTCCCAGATCGTCTGGTACCGGCTGTGAAAAATCAGGTTTGATCATTGGATTCCTTGATGCGCGAGGTTGCTAAGAAAAGACTAGAACTAGATGTTGTTCTTGCTTGGACCCAACACGCTGTGCACGAGGTTCAGTAGGCGTTGTGCGCCGTCTTTCACGCCAACAGTTTTGGCGGCGGTTGCCATTTGGTTTCGCTTGCGCGAATTGGAGACCAGCGGAATCAAGTTGTCCTGCACATATTCCAAGGTGAAATCGGCATCAAGGCACATGAGGCCGCCCGAAGCAGCCAATAGGTCTGCCACGTTGAAGCGCTGCTCCCCGTTTCCCACCGGATAGGGAACGTAGACTGCCGGCAAACCAACTGCGGCAAACTCGCTAACCGTAGCTGACCCTGCCCGGCAAACCGCAAAGTCCGCGGCAGTGATGGCTAGGTCCATGCGGTCGCAGTATTTAACCCGAACGTAGTCTTGGGTTTCAACCGGGTCTAGTTCGCTCCGTTCACCTGTGATGTGAAGTACCTGAATCCCTGCGTTTTTCAGCACGACTCGGGCGGCATCGATGGTTTCATTGAGCCTTTTTGCCCCTAGGGAACCGCCGGTAACCAAAAGCGTTGTGGTGCTCTCGTCTAGTCCAAAGTGAGCTCTGGCGGCCACCCTATCTGCCATCGAGATACCTTCGGCAAGTTTGGCAACCTCGGGGCGCAGTGGCATTCCAACAAATGTGGCGCGAGGCAGCTTAGTGTTTTTGAACGCCACACCAACCCCCGATGCGGTTCGAGCAGCCCAACGATTGGCAAGGCCCGGCAAAGCGTTGGCCTCGTGAATAATCACCGGAATACTCAATGCCTTTGCGGCCGAATATGCGGGGGCGCTGGCGTAGCCGCCAAAGCCAACCACTACATCGATGCGGTTTTCCTTTAGGTAGCCGGATACTTTGGCAACCATGGCACGGTAGCGCAGCGGAAACCTGAAAGTAGCTGCATTTAGGTGACGTGGGAACGGCAACCGGTCTACGGTCAAAAGCTGATAACCGCGCTCGGGAACCAAACGACTCTCAAGCCCTTCCACTGTTCCCAGCGCAAAGATTTTGGAGTCTGGTTCTAGCTCAGAAATTTTGTCGGCTAGGGCCAGCAATGGGTTTACGTGCCCCGCGGTCCCGCCACCGGCAAGCAAATAATTTGTCATCTCCGCGCCACCGCGACTCGCCTGGTGGGTGCCACGCCAAGCTGTAGGTGATTTTCCCTCTCAAAAGACAGGCAAACCCCAATAGCCAAAAGACCCGAAATCAGCGATGATCCACCTGCAGTAATCAACGGGAGCGGAACACCTAGCACGGGCAGAATGGTCAACACCACGGAGATGTTTACAAAGGCCTGGAAAATAATCCAGATGGTGATACCCATGATTACGCTTCTGGAAAAATCATCCTGGCTTCGACGATAAATGCGGATCAGGGAATAACCCAACACCACAAACAGTCCGATCACCATGCTGGCCCCAAGCAGACCGGTTTCCTCACCGATGATGGCGAAGATGTAGTCATTTTGCACTTCGGGAATCCAACCCCACTTGAGTTTGGATAGCCCTAGCCCGACCCCGGTTAGGTGACCGGCGGCCAATGCCCAGATTCCGTGTTGCGACTGCCAGGTATAAAGGTTTAGTGGGTCTGAATCCGGGTTAAGCCAAGCGGTGAATCGACCGGTGCGGTTACCTCGAAGCTGGATTAGCGCAATCACGCCGAGGGCTGTTACGCCCAAAGGCAGAGCAAGGTGGCGCTCAGGAATGCCACCCAACCAAATCAAGAGGAATGCCACCGCGGCCATAATCAGGGCGGTACCCAAGTCCTGGCCAAACACCACAAATGCGATTGGTACCAGCGGAACTATTCCCACGGTGCGAAGGTATGGCCAGCCCTCGTAAATTCGATCCTTGTTTACCACGATTACGCGACTGAGCTCGAGAATCATAGCCAACTTGCTGAACTCCGAAGGCTGAAAAGTAAGCGCGCCAATCTTTAGCCAAGAATGGTTTCCATTCACGTTGATGCCAAGCGGGGTGAGTGTCAGCGCCTGAATAACCGAAGCGCCAATCCAAGCGGTACGGCTCCAACGCCAATAAACCTGCACCGGTACAACTGACGCACCGACCAGCAAGGCCAAACCGATTGCGGCAAAACCAAACTGTCTCCAAAAAATCGCGTAGGCATTGTCATCTGATTTGATGGCAATGATGGTGCTGGATGACAGCACCATAACCAAACCGATTACCAAGATGAATAAAGTGACGCCCAGAGTCAGATTGAACTGGAGCGACTGAAAACGGAAAGCCCTGGAGAAGAACCCGCGTATTCCTTGCACACCGGCGGCAACATTCAGCACCTGCGCGGGCTTTTTGGCGTTTTTTGCTTTCGGGGCAACTCTAGAGTTTCGGCCATTCTGTGGTGGTCGGCTTGGAGTGTTAGTTCTAGCCATTAGTTTTCCCCCAACGTCTTTTGGCTTTCCAACCAAGCTCTGACTTCCGCAGCAAATTGGTTACCGCGATCCGCGTAATCCTTGAACTGGTCCATGCTCGCCGCAGCTGGAGCAAGCAAAACGGTGTCACCGGCTTGAGTGGCCCTGGCGGCTATAGCCACTGCATCTCGCATGACCAAGGCGTTTTGGGTTTGCTCAACCGAATGAGTTGGAATTTCTGGCGCAACCCTAGCCATGGCATCAAGGATCGGCTGACGCTCTGCCCCAATCACCACCACAGCTCGCAGTTTCTTGGCATTTCGCTCGATTAGAGGTGTAACGTCGACTCCCTTTAGCAGCCCACCTAAAATCCAAACCACAGAGTCGAATGAAGCCAGCGATGCGGCTGCCGCGTGCGGGTTGGTGGCCTTTGAATCGTCGTACCAGCTCACCTGGTCTGCCTCCGCCACCAATTGAATGCGGTGGTTGTCCAACTTGAAATCCAAAATTGCTGCCTTGATCGCCAACGGACTCACATCCATGGCCCTTGCCAGCGCAGTTGCCGCAGCCACATTGGCCAGCAGATGCGGTGTGATCACACCAATTTGGGAAATGTCAGATAACTCGGCAATCGGAATTGCCATGGATCTGTCTTCCAGAAACGCGCGGTCCACCAAGATGTCCTCAACGTAACCCACCATGCTTCGGCCGGGCGCACCTAGCGTAAAACCAATCGCGCGAGCACCCTCTTGCACATCTGCAGCCTCGACCAACGCCTCTGTGCGGGCATCGGAAACGTTGTAGACGCAGGCGTGTTGCACGTTTTGGTAAACCTTGCCCTTGGTGGCCGAATAGTTTTCAAAACCACCGTGCCAATCCAGGTGATCGTCGGCCACGTTCAAAACCGCTGCTGAATGCGGCGCTATCTGCCCTAAATAGTGCAGTTGGAAGCTGCTAAGTTCCACCACCAGGGCATCCAATCCCGCTGGCTCGCGAATGGCGTCGAGGATTGGGGTGCCGATATTGCCGCAAGCCATGGCGCGCAATCCACCGTGATGCAGCATCGACTCAACCAACTGGGTTGTGGTGGTTTTCCCATTGGTTCCCGTGATGCAAATCCAATCTGCAACCGAATCGGTTTTATCGCGCAGACGCCAGGCCAAATCAATGTCCACCCAAACCGCTATGCCCTGTTGCTGAGCCCACTGAATCAGCGGCGAGTCGGGCCTTACACCTGGAGAGGTGACCAGCACGTCGGGAGCCAGATCTATAAGTTCCTGGGGAATGTTAGCCAGGTCGGCGGGAGCAGCCTCTGACCCAATCAGGTAGGGAACGCCCAGCACATCAAGGATGTCTAGTTGTTCGGGGAGCGCGCTTTGAGCAACCACAAGTTGAGTTGCGCCCAACTCGGCTAGGGTGTCTGCCACCGAGAAACCTGACACGCCAAGACCAATCACTCCGACTCGCAGATTGCGCCAGTCGGAGTGCCAGGAGTTGAAGCTTGACAGGTCCTTCATTTGCCTAGCGGTTCAAGAATTCCAGGTAGAAAACGCCGATTCCGCCCATGATGCAAAGACCCTGAATGATCCAGAATCTAACCACGATGGTGATCTCGGCCCAACCCTTTAGCTCGTAGTGATGATGAAGCGGGCTCATTAGGAATATGCGCTTACCCTTTGTGGCTTTGAAGTATGCCCGTTGGATAATCACCGATCCAGTAACGATCACAAAGAGTCCACCGATTAGAAGTAGCAAAAGTTCGGCACGGCTTAGGATCGCAAGGGCCGAAAGCGCTCCACCCAGCCCAAGGGAGCCAGTGTCCCCCATAAAAATCTGAGCCGGCGAAGTGTTGTACCAAAGGAAACCAATGAGCGCACCCACGATCGCAGCTGCCACCACGGCAAGATCAAGTGGGTCGCGAGTGTAATAACAGTTGGTGGTGTGCAGAGCCTTGATTCCACCACAGGCCTGGTTGAATTTCCAAAACGCAATCACCGCGTAAGCACCGATTGCCATAATCGAGGCGCCCGTGGCCAAACCATCGAGGCCATCTGCGATGTTCACTCCGTTAGAAGTGCTGGTGACCAAAAATACGATCCAAAGGATAAATACTGCGATGCCGGTCCAGTAGATCCAAGGCACACTGCTGAGCACAAAGTTGGTTCGGTAGATATCACGCACGATAGAAAGATGCGTTGAGGCAGGGGTCTCACCCTGAGCGTTCGGGAACTGCAGCGACAGAACTGCAAACACAATGGCTACCGCGGATTGCCCAGCAATCTTGGACCATCCACCCAAGCCTAAGTTGCGCTTTTTGTGTGTCTTCAAGAAGTCATCGGCGAAACCAACTAGGCCAAGACCGACCATCATGAACAGCACCAGAGCGGCGCTGATTGTGGGAGGTTCTCCATTCACAAACTTGCCTACAAAGTAGCCAAGAACCGAGCCCAAGATGATCACGATTCCACCCATGGTTGGGGTTCCGTGCTTTACATGGTGGCTCTGCGGTCCGTCTACACGAATGAACTGACCCCACTGCCAGCGCTTAAACAGGTAGATGAAGACCGGAGTCAGAAGCAAATTGAAAGCGAGGGCAACGCCACCTGCTACCAGCAAAGCTCTCAAGCGTTTACCTCCAAAAGTTCGTCACCAAGGAAACGCAGATTCGCACTCTTGGAAGACTTGACCAAAACTATGTCCCCGCGTCTAAGCATTCCACGGATACCGGGCAAAGCCCCGTCAAGACTCTCGAAGAATTGCGATTCGCCGTCGTAGCTGCCCTCTTGGGTGGCACCCATATAAATCAACTTTGCTTTGGCTCCAACCGCAATCGTTAGGTCGATATTCAGACGAACCGCTAGCCGCCCAATGGCGTCGTGTTCGGCGACTGCGAATGAACCGAGTTCAGCCATCTCACCCAGGATTGCCACTGTTCTGCGGCCGGTGATTCGCCCCAGTTGTGCCAAGGTTTGCAAGGCAGCTTTGGTGCTATCGGGGCTGGCGTTGTAGGCATCGTTGATAACCGCTATGCCGTCATCGGTGTTCGTAAGTTGCATGCGCCAACGCTCCGCTAGCGGCAAAGCCTCCAGAGCCGACACAATCTTTGCCTTGGGGATTCCCAGTTCGAATGAGACCGCCGCGCTAGCCAAGGCATTCATCACATGGTGTTCACCCAGTATCTGCAAGGTCACTGCAGATACCTCTTGATCCGGCCAATGCAAATCGAAACTTGTGCCGGCCAAACTCAATACGTAGTTATCCGCCCAGAAATCGGCCTCAGGATTGGTTCCAAACCAGAGCTTTTTACCCTGTGCCAGGTCGCTCATCTGGCGCACGTGTGGGTCATCTAGATTCAAGATTGCAACCGAATCTGCGCCAATGCCCTGAAGCAACTCTGCCTTGATTGCGGCGGTGACATCGATGCCACCGAATTCGCCCGCGTGCGCCATGCCAACCTTTAGTTCAACAGCGATGTCGGGTTGCACAATCTCTGTGAGGTAGGCGATGCTGCCAGGGCCACCCGCTCCAAGTTCGGCTACCAGGTATTTGGTTGACCCGTCGATTTTTAGAACCGAGATGGGCGCACCAACCTCATTGTTATAGCTTTCGATGGGTGCAACGGTGTTGCCAGTCGTGCTCAAAATCGCCCGCAACATGTTCTTGGTTGTAGTTTTACCGTTGCTTCCGGTGATTCCCACCACTTTGAGCCCGCTCGATTTACGAACCTCGGCAAGAACGTATTTAGCCAATTTGCCGAGTGCCAAAACCGCATCGGAAACCACGATTTGAGGAAGATCCACAGAACTAATTTCGTGCTCAACTACCGCCGCAACCGCGCCAAGCTCCTTAGCGGCGCCAACAAAGTTATGGCCATCGGTAACCTCGCCAGGTTTGGCGAAAAATAACGAACCCTGGGTTACCAATCTGGAGTCGGTTTCTACCGAGCCGGTGACCGCAATATCCCCGTGGCGCCCGCCCGCCAGGTGTCCATCGATGGCATGGGCGATCTGCTCTAAGGTGAGTGAAATCAATTCCAGCCGCTTTCACGCAAAGCCTGGCGCGCTAGGTCGCGAGCCGAGTAAGGGGTTCGCTTGCCTTGAATGTCTCGGTAGTCCTGGTGACCCGGTCCGGCCCAAAGAATGGCATCGCCTGGCTTAGCCAAACTGACCGCCTTGATAATTGCTTGCTCGGGTGGGCTGACCTCGTAAAGTTCCAGCTCTGGCACCGCGGATAACGCGGATTCCACCAAAACCTGTCTGATTGTTACCGGGTTTTCAAACCTTGGGTGATGGTCGGTGATAACCAGCACGTCCGAATTCTGGGCCGCAATCCTGGCCATCTCGGGTCGCTTGCTGGCATCTCGGTCGCCGTCGGCTCCAAAGACCATAAAAAGTCTGCCTTTGGTAACTTCTCGCAACGAGGTAAGTGTGTGCAGGAAGGCATCTGGGCTGTGGCCAAAGTCAACGTAGACACTAGGTCCGGTTGCTCCACTTACCAGTTCGGTGCGACCAGGCAAATAGGCATCGATGCCGCCACTGATTCTCTGCGCAATCAATCGCCAGTCGAAGCCAGCCAAGATAGCCATGACGATTGCTAGCCCGCCATTTGCTGCCATGTGAACACCAATCAATGGCACGCTGCTGGCAACGAACTCACCATTTGGTCCTTGCAAGGTAAATGCGGTGTGGCTGGCGGTTTGTTCGGTGACGCTTACGTTCCAGTCTGCTTTTACCGCAGGATTACTGCTTATGGTAACTACTGGAATCTTGCTAGCAGCGACGAAATCATTGCCAAACCTAGAGTCCAGCGATACCACGCCGACGGATGCTCTTTCCGGCGTGAATAGAGCGGCCTTGGCGGCTAGGTAGGTTTCAAAATCTGGGTAGTCGTCAAAGTGGTCGTGGCTGAGATTTGTGAAACCCACAACGTCAAAATGGATGCCATCTACACGAAGTTGGCTAAGCGCCTGTGCAGAAACCTCAATCGCCACGCTGGTTACAAAGCGCTCCCGCATGCGGGCGATCAGCGCCTGCATCTCCGTAGATTCGGGGGTGGTCAGACGGCTCACGATTATCTCGCCTGCGAGGTGGCGTTCGGCTGTGCTGGTCAGTCCAGTGACCTCGCCGATTTGCCTAAGCAAACCCTCCAGCAGATAGGTGGTAGAAGTCTTGCCGTTAGTACCGGTGGTTGCAAAAAGCTTTGGAAGGTTACCCGCCACGTTGCCGTAGACAAATGCCGCTAGGTTTCCCAGGTGCGTTCGAGGTGCTTCCAGAACCAGAATCGGCAGCTTGAAACTTGGAATCTGCTCATAGATCGCGGCTTTTCCGGCCAGGTCGGTGACTACCGCTACCGCACCGGCGTCGACAGCCTTCTGAATGAAAGCTGCACCGTGTGTCTTAACTCCAGGCATTGCAACAAAAAGATCCCCAGCTCGCAGATCGTTTGTGTTCATGCTGATACCCGTGATAAAAACTGGGTCGCTAGTGGTCAGTTCAAGGCCGAAACGCCTAGCAAAGTCAGCCAAGCCAACAGGCTCTACGCGCTCTGGACGCAAAATCGGCGGAATGGACTCTTTCATAATTTCCCTACCAGTCACCAGCGATGTTAGCCGATTTAGTGGTGGAAGGCGGGATGGCATACATGTGGAGCAGTTGACCCATGATCGCCTTGAAAGACGGAGTGGCGCCAATTGAGTTGCTAACTGTGCGCGGCTTGTAAATCGTCACAGCGACTACAAACCTGGGGTTATCCGCCGGAGCCATCCCGATGAAAGAAATTGCGTGCAACGCTCCGTATCCGCGACCCTGCTGAATCTGCGCGGTTCCGCTCTTGCCACCGATTCGATAATTGGGAATCGACGCGGTGTGACCGATACCACCGGTCTCGACCACTTTTTCAAGCATGTCGATCGTTGACCTAGCAGTTGAGGCCTTGATTGCTCGAACGGGCGCGATTGGCTTTTCAATGGCAGTTACCGTGCCGTCGGCTTGTTTACAGCCCATCAAGAGTTGTGGGGAAAGTCGCACTCCCCCGTTGGCAATGGTTTGATACAGGAACGCGGTCTGCATCGGGGTAACGCTCATGCCCTGCCCAAACATGCTGGTGTAAACGGTCAGGTCATCGGGGGCCGTAGCGTGAATAATTCCACTACCTTCTCCAGCGAAGTTAACCGCGGTGCGCTGGCCGAGTCCAAAGAGCTGCCAGTACTTGGCTCGAACCGAATAGGGCACCCGCTCGCCGATATAAGAAATTCCCGTATTTGAAGAGTCCCTGAGAACACCGGTAAGGGTTAGCTTTTGAGTTGGGTGCATGTGGGAATCGCTAATCGCAATGTGCTGGCGGGTAACGTATCGGGTCTGCGGCGCAAGAACGTGAGTTTCTGGAGTGGCTTTGCCTAGGTCAATGGCGGTGGCGGCGGTGATGGTCTTCAGCGTGGAACCAGGCTCAAAAACGGCCTGAAAAACGCGGCTTCCGCGGTCGGCCGCCTTGGTGGCTCCAGGGTTGTTCGGATCTACCGAAGGATACTCGGCGGCGGCAAGAATCTTGCCGGTCTTTGCCTCAACTACTACAGCGCTTCCCCAGTCGGCGCGTTCGGACTGCACCGCGTTAGACATGACCTGCTGCGCAAAGTACTGCAGGTCTGATTTGACGCTAAGAATCAGGGTGCCGCCGGGTTTCGGTTGCACTGTGATTTGGGTGCTGCTTGGAATCTTGATTCCATCGGCACCCTTCTCGTAGGTTTCTTTGCCATCAACGCCCGCTAGACAGGCGTTTTGGGCGTATTCCAAACCATCTAGGGCTGTTCCCTCTCCACCCATGAAGCCCAAGAGGTTTCCGGCAAGAGCTCCATTTGGATAGATGCGCTTCGGCGCGTTTTCGTAATAGATCCAGGGAATGTCTAGTTTGATCAGGTTTCGGTAGGTATTTCCATCGATGCCTTTGGCCACAATGGAGTAACGCGAAGTGCCCTTGACCGCTTGATAGACCAACTTGGGGCGCATTTTGAGCGTGTCGGCGATTTGATGAACCGCCTGAAGCACCGAAACGGTCTGGGTTTGCCCGTTCACTTTTCTATCGAACGGCAAGACCTGGGTCTGATCTACCGTGACGTTGTGACCAATAACGGTGGTGGCCAAAATATTGCCATCTGCATCCACAATGTTTCCGCGCAGCGCAGGGATGGTGTCGACAACCTCGCGAAGGTTAAAGGACTTTTTATTCAAGGCGTCTGAGTTCACAACCTGGAAATTAACCAGCTGCCAGACGAATGCGATCAGGACCAAAACCATCACGCCGCGTAGCCTACGGAACCTGATTTCCTGCAGCGAGGAAGGCTGATTTTTCATTCGTCCTACCTAACTGATTGTGCCGCCGGAATGCTGAGAAGAGTTATTTAGTGGCTTGGCGCAGCAGGGATGCCGCCCGACAAAACTACTGGGCTAACGGCCGACTTTTGCGCAGGCACTCGCGCAGCCGAACGGTTTGCGCTGGCGTTAGCTTTGGTTTGGTTGGCCACAGGCGCAACCACCGAGGCGCCTGCCGGCTGAGCACGGACCGAAGTGGCCTTCACGGGAGCAGTGGCAAGTGCGTTTTGGGCAGCCACTGCAGACTTGAGTGCTCCTGCCTGAGTCTTGGCAATCATGGCTGCGTTTGGAACCAGGTTCTTGCCAAAGCTGGTGTAGTTGCTTGCGACTGCGGCCGATGGAGTTCCGTAAACCTTTTTCTGGGTCACGTTCAAGAACACCGGAGTGGAGTTGGAAACCATACCCAAAACTGAGGCGGCGTTTGACAAGTTTTGGTTGCTGCTCAGAGAGGTTACTTGCTGACCCAAAATTTGAGTGTCCAATGCGAGTTTCTGCTTGGTTGCCTTGAGGTTTGCAACCTGGTAAACACCGGTGGAGGTAGCCACTGTCATCAGTAGGTTTGCCAATGCGATTGCAAGAAAACCAACGATGAGCGCAGATATGATGAAGAGCTTTGGGTTGTGAGCCTTAGAGATGCCTGGTAGGGCTACCAGCGATGGACGGCGGCTGTTGCGAAGAGCCGCAGCGCTGTATCGAGGCGATGATTGGTTGGTTAGGGCGCTCATGCCGCTCTCCGAATCTTTTGTGCCGCGCGGAGTCTCACCGATGCTGCTCTTGGGTTTTCTTGGATTTCCGCATCGGAAGCCATTTCGGCACCCTTTACGACAAGTTTCAAAATCGGAGCGTGTTCAGGAAGTTCAATCGGAAGTTCGATAGGAGCCGAAGAAGTGGAGGCTGCTGCCAACGCTTGCTTCACGATTCTGTCCTCTAGCGAGTGATAGGCAAGCACCAAAATCCGTCCGCCGACCGCAAGTGCATCGATGGCGGCTGGCATGGTTCGTGTGAGAACCTCAAGCTCGCCGTTTACCTCGATGCGCAGGGCTTGGAACACGCGCTTTGCTGGGTGACCGCTAGATTTTCCAGGGATGAACGGGATCACTTTGGCAATCAACTGAGTGAGCCCAGCGCTAGTGGTGAAAGCCGCAATGCTTCGCTGAGCCACGATTGCCTTGGCCACCGGCTTGGCAAAACGCTCCTCGCCAAAGTCTTTGAAAATTCGAGCTAGGTCTTTCTCGGCGTAAGTATTCACTACTTCTTGCGCCGTGATTCCTCGGCTGGTGTCCATACGCATGTCCAGCGGGGCGTCGTAACTGTAGGCGAAACCACGATCGGCTTCGTCTAGTTGCATCGATGAAACGCCAAGGTCGAGCAGGATTGCGTCGACTTCAGTGAAACCAAGGTCCTGGACCACATCGAAGATTTCCTCGTAAACCGCGTGAACTAGATGAATGCGTTCGCTGTATTTGGCCAAGCGTTCGCCAGCCAGAGCCAGCGCGTTGGTGTCGCGGTCAATTCCGATGAGGGTCAGCAGAGGAAAACGTTCCAAAAAGGCTTCGCTGTGTCCGCCAAGCCCAAGAGTTCCGTCCACCATTACGGCGGCCTTGCCCTCAAGTACCTCGCCCAAGACCTCCAGGCAACGCTCGAGCATAACCGGTGCGTGCAGTTCGTTGATTTGCTTGCTCATGATAATCCTGGCCCGCGGTTCTTAGGCTGGGACCCCATCCGTTTGACATCTGGCTAAGGGGAAGGAAGCCAGCGGATCAAACGGGTAGAGACCAAACCCAAGCCCTAGAAGAGGCCTGGAATCACCTCCTCCGCAACTTCGGAGAAAGCTGCGTCACGCGCAGCCTGAGAATCGTTCCAAGCGTTGGCATCCCAAATCTCGGCCCTGTTTCCAACGCCGATAACCACCAGGTCACGAGTTAGGTCGGCATAGTCACGAAGAATTCCCGGGAGCGTGACTCGACCCTGCTTGTCTGGAACCTCATCGGTGGCACCGCTCAACAAGCTGCGCAGAAAATCACGTGCGGCTTTGCTAGCGATTGGAGCCTGACTGATGCGTTCGTTGAGTAGCTCGAACTCTTTCATCGAGAAAACGTAGAGGCAGCGATCTTGACCGCGGGTAATAACCAGCCCGCCGCCGAATTCGTCGCGGAACTTGGCGGGCAGAATGATGCGGCCTTTTTCGTCAAGTTTTGGAGTGTGCGTGCCTAATAGCATCTGCAACTCCTTCCCTGGTTTGCCGACTTGCGCCTCTTTACTCCATTCTAATCCACTTTGCACCACAAATTGCTGTTTTGGTCAATTAATTTGCACGTTTTGCTTCGTTTTTTCCCATCAAATCAAGCATTTTGTTGGTGGAGGAAAAATTGCAAAAAATCGCGGTTTTTGCACCAAACGCTCCAAAAACAGGCAAGAAAAAACCGCTGGTAATAAAAACCAGCGGTTTAGTGGAGCAAAGTGGGGAGGTTAGTTTCCGTCGATGCGCTTATCCCAGCGATCCTGGAAAAACTCACCGAGAGTCGGTTTGGCCGATTTAGTGGTTTTCTGAGCCGATGCATTCGGTGTGGTTTTAGTTGAGTTGGAACTGGCCACTACAACACCGCACAAAACCACGGCGAATCCAGCGACCCCGATGGCCATGTAATGAGTAATTAGTCCAACCAACAAGACCGAGAGCCCAGCTACGGCAACTAACGCCCCCGCAAGTGCCCGCGCCGCCTTGTTTTGAGACTTGACCGACTTGATCGGCTTGGCTTTTAGTCGGTCTGCAAAACCGGAGTCCTCGGCATAAAGGCCGCGTTCTAGTTCATCTAGAACCTTTTGTTCGCGCTCTGAGAGCCCCATATTTAACCTCCGGTGTTTCGATATTAACCACCATTCGCCGATTAGGCTATCCCCATGAGCGAATCCGCCAATCTTTTGGATCTAATCCAGCGAAACCTCGACGATTTTTGCAGCGACCGCCTGGCGGAATTCCAAGTGATTTCAACAGACCTTGCGCCAATCTTGAACTACAGCCAGTCATTGATGAGTGGTGGCAAGCGATTCCGTGCGCTTTTCGCCTACTGGGCTTGGGCTGGCAGCCTTCCTAGTGCCAAGCCTTCTCAGAGCCCTGCGGAGTTAGCGGCCTCATCTGAGGCGATGGTTGGCATCACCAGCGCGCTAGAGATGTTTCACGCAGCCGCCCTCGTACACGACGACATCCTTGATCAAAGCGATACTCGCCGCGGAGCTCCTGCCGTTCACAAGCGCTTTGAGTCCTTGCACTCGGCAAGTCAGTGGGCTGGCTCCGCCGAACGCTTTGGAGTTGCCGGGGGAATCCTGGTGGGAGACCTACTGCTTAGCTGGAGTAGCGAGATGTTTGGAAAAGCGCTGCAGCTGGCTCCGAGTCACCAAATTCAAGACGCCTGCAGAAACGAATTCGGCAAAATGCGAATCGAAGTAATGGCCGGGCAGTATCTGGATGTCCTCGAGGAAAACGCCGCTATGACTCGCCCGATCTCCGAAGCCGTTGGTCGAGCCAATCGCGTAATGCTCTACAAGACAGCTAAGTACAGCATCGAGGCACCCATGCTGATCGGCGCAGCCTTTGCCGGAGCAGACGAGGATTTGATGCGCGGCTTTAGTGCCTTTGGTATTCCGTTGGGCATGGCATTCCAGTTGCGCGACGACGTTTTGGGCGTATTTGGAGACCCATCCATCACCGGTAAGCCCGCTGGAGACGACCTGCGCGAAGGCAAGCGCACTGTCTTGGTTGGACTAACTCGCGAGGCCCTCGCCACCAACGTTGGCAAGATTTTCGATGAACTGCTTACCAGCCGCGAGCTCGACGCCGAGCAGATCGCTTTCTTGCAGCAGTGCATGGTGGATTCTGGCGCTCTAGATAAATCCGAGCGAATGATTGAAGATTTGGCTAACCAAAGCCTAGAAGCGCTCAGTCACCTAGAAATCAGCGAAGAAGCCCGCACCAACCTGCAGGCTCTGGCGGCCAAGGCAATTAGACGCGACTCTTAGGAGTCGCTAGCCGTTAACTAAAAGGCTAGGTCTTGGGTAGCTCTGCGTACGGGAGACTTTCGACCGGCCAACAGCGCCGACATCGGGGTGCAGTCTAGGTAGTCGTTTTCGGTGTAAAGCCACTCGATAGCGGCCTCTAAAGACAACCCAGCATCAAGCAAAACAATGATGGTGCCGTGCAAACTCGGAAGCGGGACTCCATCTTGGATTGCATCGGCTGGGATCTTGCGTACGCCGTCGACACGGACTTCGACCAGCTGGTGTTCCTCGAGTAGGCGGTGAACCTTACCCAAAGGGATACCTAATAGTTCGGCTGCTTCTGGAATAGTGAGCCAAGTTACATTGGCGAATACATCTGACACATCTATAGATTGCCACAGATTCCTGCAATTGGTTACCTATGCGGCTTGATGGCTTTGCCTACCGTTCAAATCCGTTTGCTAAAACTAGGCTGGTGGCAGGCCGATTTTCGGCGCAACTTTCCAAAGGCCAAAGGTACTAACGTGACGCAGCAAAACCTGGTGGGCCGGCTAATCGCCGACCGTTACCTTGTGCAGAGTCTGATTGCGCGCGGCGGCATGTCTAGTGTTTACCTTGCCATCGATGAGCGCCTAGAGCGCCAGGTGGCAGTGAAAGTTATCTACGCACACCTGGCCGAGAACCCAAGTTTCCGCGATAAATTCATTCGCGAAGCCAAGACTGCGGCTCGTTTGAATCACCCAAACCTGGTCAATGTTTTTGACCAGGGCCAGGATGGCGAACTCACATTCCTAGTCATGGAATATGTTCCTGGAATGACGCTTCGCGATGCGCTCAAGAAATTTGGCAAGCTCTCCCCCACTCGGGCAATCGAACTTTTCGAACCAATCCTTCAGGGCTTGGCGGCAGCCCATCGCGGCGGAATCTTGCACCGCGACTTGAAGCCAGAAAACGTTTTCCTCGCCGATGACGGCCGAATCAAACTTGGCGACTTTGGCCTGGCCAGGAACGTTGATGCCAACACCAGCACCGGATCGCTGATTGGCACCATCGCCTATCTTTCCCCGGAACTAATCACAAGGGGCGTTGCAGATGCTCGCAGCGATGTCTACGCGGCGGGAATTTTGCTTTACGAGTTATTGACTGGCGAGCAGCCGTTCAAAGGCGACCAAGTGGCGCACATTGCTCATCAGCACACCACCATGGACATCCCGCTGCCAAGTTCCTTGGTCAGCGAAGTGCCGCCACTGCTAGACGAGGTGGTTTTGTGGGCCGCAGCTAGGGCGCCGGAGCACCGACCAGCCAACGCCCAAGTACTTGCGGAGGTTATCCAGCGGGTAAAAGCCGAGATCAAAGCTGGGCGCGGTGCCACCACCAAACTTGATCTACCTGAGTTTCTGGATGTCCAGGCCACCAAGGTACTCTCGGTGGAATCGACCACGGTTTTGAACTTTACCCAAGACGCCGACTCCGCAACTACCGCCATAAACGACCTAACCGAGTCTGGCGATATCTCGAGCGAACAGCAGACTTCGGTGCTTCAGGACTTTGCCGAGCCGCTGAATCCGATCGAAGCCTTGGCGCATTCCAGGCGCAACCGAGGCAAATGGGCCGTCACCTGGATTCTGCTTTTCGCTCTGCTCAGTTCTGGTGCGGGCTGGTGGTTTGGTTCCGGGCCGGGCGGGTTGTCGGCGCTGCCAAACCTAACCAGTAGTGAGCTGGTAGCTGCCAAAGCCGCTCTCAGCCCCTACTCTCCTGACGTCACAGTCAAATACGAGAGTTCGGCAACGGTGAGCCAAGGGTTGGTTACCAGGACTGAACCTGCGGCGGGAAACCTATTTTGGCGCGGCGGCACCATCACTATTTGGGTTTCCAAGGGTGCCAAGCTCATCGCTGTTCCTAAACTGACCGGTTTTTCACTGGCCGATGCCACTAACCGCCTAACCCAAGCCGGGTTTACCCTGGGTTCCGCCGACGAATACTTCAACGCGGCCACCAACGGGTTAGTTTTTGATTATCTGGGCAGCGATGGCACGCCTATCCCCCAGGGTTCAGCGGTGGATCTCAAGGTCTCGCTCGGCCCGCTACCTTCGGTTACCGGGCTAGCCCAAAATACCGCCATCGCCGCTTTGCAAAAAGCCGGGTTAAGGATTGCCAGCATCAGCCAGGAATTCAGCGATGCGGTCGCCACCGGACAGGTGGTTCGTGTGCAACCGCAGCAGGATCCGCTGGGCAAAGGCGGTCAGGTGATTGTGGTTGTTTCCAAGGGACCAACCACCGTGACTATGCCCTCGGTGATTGGTGAGACCCTTTTGGCCAGCAAGGTAGCGCTTGAGGCGCTGGGGCTCCTGGTGCAGGTAAACACCGACCAGCTTCAGTCAAACTGGGGCCTGGTGAAAGTCAAGACTTCTAGCGTGGCAGCCGGTGCAACGCTGCACGTTGGAAACACCGTAATCATAAGCAACCGTTAAACGAAACGGCCCCGAACTAAATCGGAGCCATCTCTTTAGTTACAGGTTTAGCGCTTGGAGAGCATCTCCGAAACCAGGAACGAAAGTTCCAGGGACTGCATGTGGTTCAAACGTGGGTCGCAAAGCGACTCGTAGCGCTCCTCTAGCGAAGCCTCATCGATGCTTTCAGAACCACCGAGGCACTCGGCTACGTCGTCTCCGGTTAGCTCGATGTGAATGCCGCCCGGGAAAGTACCCGCAGCCTTGTGCACCTCAAAGAATCCACGAACCTCATCCATGACGTCATCGAAACGACGGCTCTTGTAGCCATTCTTGGTGGTGATGCCGTTGCCGTGCATTGGGTCGGTGATCCAGAGCGGGGTGCAATCGGTGCCCTTAACGGCATCAACCAACTTTGGCATTTCGTCGCGAATCTTGGAGGCACCCATACGAGTGATGAAGGTTAGTCGGCCTGGTTCGCGGTTCGGGTCAAGCTTTTCGATTAGGTCGCGCACGTCTTGAGGCTGAGTGGTTGGACCCAGCTTGATACCGATAGGGTTGCGAACCTTGCTCAAGAAGTCAACGTGTGCTCCATCAAGCTGGCGGGTACGCTCACCAATCCAAATAAAGTGACCGCTGGTCACATAAGGGGTTCCGGTGCGGCTATCGATGCGAGTTAGCGGGCGGTCGTAGTCGAACAACAGACCCTCGTGGCTCACGTAGAACTCGGTGCTCTTTAGACCCTCGAAGTCGGCTCCGGCCGCTGCCATGAACTGGATGGCGCGATCGATTTCCTTGGCCAACGACTCGTAGCGCGCGTTGGCTGGGTTCTCGCTAAAGCCGCGGTTCCACTCGTGAACCGAGCGCAGGTCGGCAAATCCACCGGTGGTGAATGCGCGAACTAGGTTTAGCGTGCTGGCCGAGGTGTGGTACGCCTGCACCAAGCGAGCAGGGTCGTTTCGGCGGCTCTCCGCAGTGAAGTCGTAGCCGTTGACAGCGTCGCCGCGGTAAGCAGGCAGGGTAACGCCATCGCGGGTTTCATCGTTGTTGGAGCGCGGCTTGGCAAACTGGCCAGCCATGCGTCCCATCTTGATAACGGGCAGCGATGAACCGTACATAAGGACCACTGCCATCTGAAGCAGAGTCTTTACCCGGTTGCGGATTCGATCCGCGGTGGCATCTGCAAAAGTCTCGGCACAGTCGCCTCCCTGCAGCAAAAACGCTTTTCCGGATGCGGCCTGGGCTAGGCGGTCGCGAAGGCGATCTACCTCACCTGCAAAAACCAGCGGAGGCAGAATGCTCAGCTGAGCTTTGGCGTCGGCGAGAGCATCCGCCGAATACCAAGTTGGCTGCTGAGCAGCAGGAAGATTCACATAGTTGTCTAGACCTGCAAGCACCTGCGGGTCTACTGCAACGTTTGGTTCGTTCACTCTTGCCAATTTGGTTCTCTATTCGTTTCGGCTTGGACTTTAGGTTTGAAAGTTTAAATTGCTCAGTTAGCGGCTGGCTCGAGCTGCGCGACTTTTTACTGTGGACGCATACTGGTCGTCATAGACCTGACCGCTGAGTTTTTGCAGTTCATACATGATTTCGTCGGTCACGGCGCGCAACACAATGCGGTCGCCTTCCATGCCTTCAAAGCGAGAGAAATCGAGCGCAGGTCCGAATACCAAACCAACTCGGCGAATCTTTGGCAGGCTTTGGCCAATCGGCTGCACCTTCTCGGTGTCGATCATTGCCACAGGAATAACGGGCACCTTGGCCTCTAGAACCATTCGGGCAATGCCGGTGCGGCCTCGGTAGAGCTTGCCATCTGGTGAGCGAGTTCCCTCCGGGTAGATACCCAAAAGGTTTCCGCCTTCTAGAACTCCCAAACCAGTGTTCAGCGATGCCTCGCTGGCCTTGCCGCCAGAGCGGTCAATTGGCAGCTGTCCGGTGGACTTGAAGAACCAGCGGGTGAGTCCACCCTTGATTCCCTTGCCGGTGAAGTATTCGCTTTTGGCCAAGAAAGTGACTGGTCGGCGCAACATCAAAGGCAAAAAGATTGAGTCGCTAAACGAAAGGTGGTTGCTTGCCAAGATAGCGGCACCGGTAGCCGGCACGTTCTCGACACCTCGAACCCAGGGGCGAAAAAGAATACGCAGTAGTGGACCGAGCACAAAGGTCTTCAAAAAGAAGTAAGTCATGCCCAGCCTTTCTCTGTCTTGTCGCTAAAAACTAACGACTTACAGTTTACCGAAAGCGCGGCGGGCCAAATCGGCGGCACCCACCAGGCCTGCGTCGTTCAAGAACTCGGCTGGCTTGATTTGCAACTCCGGACGGAATCCGCGGGCGGGAAGGTGTGCCAGGTAAGCGATTCGAATAGGGTCCATCAGCACGTCGCCCACCGATGAAACACCGCCGCCGATTACCACTAGCTCTGGGTCTAGGACAGCTGTGATGCTTCCGATGGACTGCCCGAGCCAAGAACCTAGTTCTTGCACCAGAGCCACGGCACCCGGGTCTTGTTCGCCGATTGCCTGGGCCACCTGTAGTCCTGTTAGTTCACCGGACTCATGAGTTAGAGCTGCCAGGCGGGCGCCTTCTGGTTTTCCGCTGGCCGCCAACTCGCGGGCCGCGCGGAGCAACGCTGTGCCAGATCCGTACTGCTCCAGACAACCGTGTTGTCCGCAACCGCACAGGCGCCCTTCAGGGACCACTCGAATATGGCCAAGTTCTCCGGCGATACCGAATCCGCCGCGCAGCAGGTGCGAGTCAACCACTACCGCTCCACCCACACCGGTTCCAATGGTCAACATAACCATGTGCTTGGTGCCTTTTCCGGCACCGTAAACGTACTCTGCCCAACCGGCAGCGTTGGCATCGTTTTCCAGCAACACAGGAACGCTCACGAGAGCCTCAACATTGGCCTTAAACGGTTCGTTGCGCCAGGACAGATTTGGTGCGTAAACAATGTTGGCTTGGTCCGCATCGATGAATCCGGCTGCCGCAATACCTGCGCCTACAACCTGGTTGCCTTTGGAAAGCTCATTGATGAGGTCGGCTACAGCCTGAACGATCGCCTGACTGTCATTTGCAGGAGTTGGAACTCGCAGTTCCTTTACCAATACGCCATCTGCGTCTACAAGTGCGCCGGCAATTTTGGTGCCGCCAATGTCAATTCCAACCGCGTACATTCTTAGCCCTTACATTCGCTGTTTTTGGATGCCTTGCAAAAGTCTAGCCAAGGCATCTGTGGCGTGCACTTTGAGGCGCTAAAAGCCCTAGAGTAGTGGCTAGTAAACGCAAAGAAGGGTTACATGAAGTCCTACGACCTGCCATCGCTGGTTGATTCAACTGCGAGCACTAACATCACAGATTTGCTGGTTGACCGCGCTGCTAAGACTCCCCGAATCGCTCTTTACGCACTTCAGAACCCCGATTCAAGCTGGTCCGACGTAACCGCAGTCGAGTTCCTCGCTCAGGTCAAGGCGCTGGCCAAGGGCTTTATCGCTTCTGGGATCCAGCCCGGACAGACCGTGGCCATCATGAGCCACACCAGCTACGAGTGGACCCTGACCGACTTCGCCCTTTGGTTCGCAGGTGCGGTTCCTGTTCCAATCTATGAAACCTCATCTGCTTCGCAAATGGCGTGGATTCTTAGCGACTCACAGGCCGTGGCCATCTTGGTAGAGACTCCGGAGATGACAGACCTATTGTCTGAGGTACGCGATCAAAGCGCATACCTTCGTCAAACCTGGCGTTTTTATGATGATTCCTTAGCCAATCTGGTTCGATTGGGCAAAGAAGTCAGCGATGAAGCCCTTGAGGCAAGACGCACCAGTTCCAAACTTACCGACCTCGCAACTTTGATCTACACCTCGGGAACCACTGGCAAGCCGAAAGGCTGCGAGCTTCTTCACCAGGGCTTTGTGGACCTTTCCAAGAACGCAAAGCTGGAGCTCCCAGAGGTAATCGCCGATGGCGCCAGCACACTATTGTTCTTGCCTCTGGCACACGTTTTTGCTCGATTCATCGAGGTTCTGTGCGTGCACGCCGGTGTGAAGGTTGGACATCAGGGAGATGTGAAAAACCTGAGCACAGCCATGGCCACTTTCAAACCGAATTTCTTGCTTGCCGTTCCACGAGTTTTCGAAAAGGTCTACAACACTGCGGAGCAAAAAGCCGAAGCCAACGGTAAGGGCGAGATTTTCCGCAAAGCTGCACAGGTTGCCGTTGACTATTCGATGGCGATGGACACCAAGGCCGGACCAAACTTTGCACTCAAGCTAAAGTTTTGGGCCTTCGACAAACTGGTTTACTCAAAAATTCGTGACGCCATGGGCGGCCAGGTCAATTACGCAGTTTCCGGTGGTGCGCCGCTTGGCGTGCGACTCGGTCACTTCTACCGAGCCATCGGCCTGATTGTGCTCGAAGGCTATGGCCTTACCGAGACCACCGCTCCAGCCATGATAGCTCGTCCGGAATCCATTCGAATTGGTAAAGTCGGGCGCCTGCTTCCCGGTTGCGGAATCAAGATCAACGAAGACGGCGAGATCCTGCTTCGCGGTTCAAACGTAATGCGAGGTTACTGGCATAACCCCGCTGCCACCAAGGATGCCTTTGAGAATGAGTGGTTCAAAACCGGCGACATTGGGCAACTAGACGAAGATGGCTTCCTAACTATCACCGGGCGCAAAAAAGAGCTCTTGATCACTGCCGGTGGAAAGAATGTGGCCCCAGCACCGATGGAAGACCCGCTACGCGCCGACCCGCTAATCGGTCAGGCAGTGGTAATCGGAGACAACCGCCCTTTCATCGCAGCCATTATCACTTTGGACCCAGAGATGTTGCCGCTATGGCTGGCCAGCCACGGTCTAGACAGCACGCTAACTTTGGCTCAAGCCAGCAAGGACCCTGTTGTTTACGCCGAAGTTGCCTCCGCGGTTGCTCGCGTGAACAAGACGGTTTCCAAAGCCGAAGAAATCAAGAAGTTTGTGATTTTGGATCAGGAAATCAATGAGTCCACCGGGCACATTACGCCTTCGATGAAGGTTAAGCGAAACGTGGTTTTGCAAGATTTCGCAGATGTCGTGGAAGAAATCTATAACGTCTAGTTCAGCTCAAATGCTTGGGCACAGAAGAACCGCCACCTTGGGTCCTTCAACGCTTTAATCGGTCTTGTTAGTGCACGCTAGCGCTTGAGGAACCATTCGGTTTGACGAAGTTTGCTCATTGCTACTTTGCGCTCGGCCGTTTCAAGCCTGTCTAGGTAAAGCAAACCGTCTAGGTGATCGCACTCATGCTGAAGCATCTGAGCCATTAGCCCCGTGCCTTCCAGTTCAATGGCGTTGCCCGCAGCATCAAACCCTTGGGCCTTGGCATACGTGTACCTAGGGGTTTCGTGCCATAGGTCGGGCACGCTCAAACAACCCTCTTGCATCAGTACCCGTTCACCGGAAAGCTCCACAATTTTTGGATTGAAAATGGCACCCACATTGCCATTCACGCTGTAACTAAAGCCGCGTAGCCCTACCCCAATTTGATTAGCCGCTACCCCGGCACGCCCCGAAATCAAACTCGTGGTCTCGATTAGATCCAGAGCCAGAACCGCAACTTTTTCATCGAAGACTAAAACGGGATCGCAAACCGATTTCAAAACCGGGTCGCCAAAAAGGCGGATGTCGCGGATAGTCATTGAAACCCTAGAGCTGGCCCTGCATGCTGTCGATAACCAGTGCGGCCAACTCGCGGGCAGCCTCGCGGGTTCCTCGTTTTAGATCGGCAAATTTAATCACCGAACCAGCTGCCAAGGCCGGGTCGTAAGGAATGCGCACGACTGCGCGAACTCGGCTCTTGAAGTGTGCTTCGATCTCGTCTAGCTTGACCAGCTGGGTTGCCTGAGTTGCGGTGTTCAAAGCAACAATCGCGTTACGAACTAGGTCGCCGTAATCATTGGCTTCAAGCCACGTTAGGGTTTCGGAAGCCAAACGGGCCTCATCTACCGAACCGCCCGAAACAATTACCAAACCGTTGGCGCGCTGCAGGGTTGGTCGCATCACAGAGTGCACGATTCCGGTACCACAGTCGGTTAGAACAACCGAGTAATAACGGGCTGCCATGTCGGCCACCACGTTGTAGTCACCCTCGTTGAAGGCTTCGGAAAGCATTGGGTCGTTGTCGCTCGCGAGAACATCCAAACGGGTTACGTCGCGGGAAACCATGGTGGAAAAATCTGTGAAACCATCGATGGCCGCTGCGCGGTTAACCACGTCTCGAACGGTGAAGCGAGTGTTCTTGCTGACGCGCTCGGCTAGGGTGCCTCGGTCTGGGTTGGCGTCGATCGCCACCACGCGGTCTTCGCGAACCAGAGAAAGCGCCATTCCCAAGAGGGTGGTAACTGTGGTTTTTCCCACTCCGCCCTTGCGGGTAAGAACTGGCACAAACTTGGTGCCGCCCTCTAGCTGAGCCGAGATTCGTGCATCGAGTGCCTTGCGCTCGCGCACCACCAGGCTGTCTCCGAGGTTTACCGAACGAACGGTTAGGTAATAGACAAAACGACGCCAACCCGACTCCGGAGCTGGGCGATTGCGAGTGCTGTTATCCAGTAGGCGATCTGCGGTGAGCATCGCAGCCGGTTCTGGCGAATCGAAGGTCTCGCCTCTAAGGCTGTCGCGACGGCTGTAGTTGCTTCTAACCGGCTCGGTTGAAACCGCTAAGTCCTGAACCGGAGCGATGGGTTCTGGTGCAGCAAACTCTTGCGAAACAGGAATGGATGCGGTGGAAGGGTGAAGATCTAGGATTCCGGCGTCCACAGCTACCTCGGCCAGGTTGTGACCCTTTGGCTCCGCTGGGGCATTTACCTCTGCAAAGACGTCTGACGCCTGAATTTGTTTCTTCTTGCCGAATGCCACTTTGTACCTCCTGAATTGACAGCACTAAAGACCCAAATCAAAGATTTTGGCCCCCGTGCTCAACGCGTCGCTGACACAAGCGCGTTTGTTTACTGCCCGTTCAGTCTACCAAACTGCCCCTCGGGCATCTTGGGCAAAGCTAAACGCTGGCTAAAACGTTATTCAATAACCAGGATTAGGTCTCCGGCGTCTACGCTCTGCGTCTTGGTAATCGCTAAGCGGCGAACCACTCCGGCCTTGCTGGCGGTAATGGTTGCCTCCATTTTCATGGCTTCGATGGTTGCCACCGGCTGACCGACCTCAACCGGAGTGCCTTCCACCATCTGCAGGGTCACCACACCGGCGAACGGCGCTGCTACGTGGCCCAGATTATTGGTGTCAGCCTTTTCGGCTTGCGGAGCGGAAACCGCAATCTTGCGATCGCGAACCAGGATTGGACGCAACTGACCATTGAGCGTAGCCATAACGGTTCTAAAGCCCTTTGAGTCGGCTCCACCGATTGCCTCGAGGCCAACATAAAGACGAACACCACGTGCAATCTCGATTACGTGCTCGCTACCCTGCTCCAAGCCGTAGAGGTAATCCACGGTGTCAACCTGGTCTAGGTTTCCGTAGGTCTCGCGGGTCTTTAGGAACTCGGCGGTAGGGGCCGGGAACAAGAGTCGGTTTAGGGTGCTGCGGCGCAAGAGTGCATCGCTGCCCTGAAGAGTTGCAAGGTCTGCCTCGGAAACCGCAGTGATGCCGAACTTCACGTTTTTACCCTGGAGTACCTTGGTGCGGAATGGTTCTGGCCAACCACCTGGTAGGTCTCCCAGCTCACCGGCCATGAAGCCAATAACGCTGTCAGGAATATCGTAGTTCTGAGGGTTTTGAGCAAAGTCTGCCGGGTCGGCGTTTACCGCAACCAGGTGCAAGGCTAGGTCTCCCACAACCTTCGAGCTCGGGGTTACCTTGGTGGGGCGACCCAAGAGTTCGCTGGCCGCCGCGTACATGTCTTCGACCTTCTCGAACGAGTCCCCGAGGCCTAGCGCGATTGCCTGCTGACGCAGGTTGCTCAGCTGGCCGCCAGGAATCTCGTGCTTGTAAACCCGACCGGTTGGTCCAGGCAAGCCACTCTCGAACGGTGAGTAAACATTGCGAACGGTCTCCCAGTAAGGCTCAAGTGCGGTGACGCTTGAAAGCGGGATCTGGGTGTCGCGCTCAGTGTGAGCCAAAGCCGCTACCAATGCCGAAGCAGAAGGCTGGCTGGTGGTTCCCGCCATCGGTGCAGACGCAACGTCTACAGCGTCTACGCCAGCATTGATGGCTGCCATCAAAGTTGCCAACTGACCGCCAGCGGTGTCGTGGGTGTGCAAGTGAACCGGAAGATCAAAGCGCTCACGAAGAGCAGTCACCAACTTGGCGGCGGCGGCCGGCCGAAGAAGTCCGGCCATGTCTTTAATAGCAATGATGTGAGCGCCGGCGTCCACGATCTGTTGCGCCAAATTCACGTAGTAGTCCAGGGTGTAAAGCTTTTCCGCCGGGTCTAGTAGGTCTGCCGTGTAGCAGAGGGCAACTTCGGCAACCGCGGTCTTGGTGCGAAGCACGGCCTCGATTGCTGGACGCATCTGGTCCACATCATTCAGCGCGTCGAAAATACGGAAAATGTCCACACCGGTCGCCGCGGCTTCGGCCACGAATGCATCCGTTACCTCGGTTGGGTATGGGGTGTAGCCCACGGTGTTGCGGCCACGAAGCAACATTTGGATACAGAGGTTTGGCATTGCCTCGCGAAGCGCAGCCAAGCGCTCCCAAGGGTCTTCACCTAGGAAACGAAGAGCAACATCGTAGGTTGCACCGCCCCAGGCTTCGACCGAAAGCAACTGTGGGGTTAGGCGCGCCACGTGTGGGCCAACCTGCACCAGGTCGCGGCCTCGAACACGGGTGGCAAGAAGGCTTTGGTGGGCATCGCGGAAAGTGGTATCGGTAACCGCAACCGCAGTCTGTGCTCGCAGAGCCGCGGCGAAACCAACCGGACCAAGTTCTAGCAAGCGCTGGCGCGAACCCGCCGGAGCTGCCGAAGTGAGATCTACCTTTGGCAGCTTCACCTCCGGGTTTAGGCGCCCATTGCGGTGCCCGTATGGCTGGTTCACGGTTACCTCGGCAAGCCACTGCAAAATCTTAGTTCCGCGGTCTTGGCTCTGCTTGGCCTTGAAAAGCTCAGGTCGCTCATCGATGAAAGAGGTGGAAAGGTCGCCACTCGCAAAGATTGGGTCGGCCATAACGGCCTGGAGGAACGCGATGTTGGTAGAGACACCGCGGATACGGAACTCGGCCAAGGCACGCTTGGCACGGGTTACCGCGGATTCGAAGTCGCGGCCCTTGGCAATCAACTTGACCAACATGGAGTCGAAGAATGGAGATACCTCGGCACCGGTGGTAACTGTTCCGCCGTCTAGGCGAATGCCGGCGCCACCAGGCGAACGATAAGTGGTGATCTTGCCAGTGTCAGGTCTAAAGTTCTGCGCTGGGTCTTCGGTGGTAATGCGGCACTGAATAGCAAAGCCGTGGCAGACGATTTTGTCCTGAGTCAGACCTAGGTCCGCCAGGCTTTCGCCAGCTGCAATTCGCATCTGGCTCTGCACTAGGTCTACATCGGTGATTTCCTCGGTGACAGTGTGCTCAACCTGGATACGTGGGTTCATCTCGATGAAAACGTGCTTGCCCGCATTGGCCCCCACGGTGTCGATAAGGAACTCAACGGTACCGGCGTTCTTGTAGCCAATCTCGCGGGCAAAGGCTACGGCGTCGCGGTGCAAAATTTCGCGCAGTTCGGCGTCCAAAAGCGGAGCCGGAGCGATTTCGACAACCTTTTGGTTGCGGCGCTGGATAGAGCAGTCGCGCTCGAATAGGTGAACCACTCCGCCTTGGCCGTCGGCCAAAATCTGAACCTCGATGTGGCGCGGGCGCAGCACTGCTTGCTCAAGGAATACTCGGGCATCGCCAAATGCACTCTCGGCTTCACGCGAAGCCTCAACCAGTGCCGCAGGTAGCTCTTTAGCCTCGGCAACGCGACGCATTCCGCGTCCGCCTCCACCGGCAACCGCCTTCACGAAAAGTGGAAAACCGATCTCTGGTGCCAGGGAAATGAGCTCATCGACGTTGGCGCTAGAGGGTGTGCTCTTGAGCACTGGCACACCAGCTGCGATGGCCGCAGATTTGGCATTTACCTTGTTACCGGCAAGTTCAAGAATGTGACTGTCTGGGCCGATAAAAGTGATGCCATTGGCTTTGGCCGCTTCGGCTAATTCTGGGTTTTCACTCAAGAACCCGTAACCCGGGTAAATGGCGTCTGCGCCGCTTTCCTTGGCAACACGGATGATTTCGGAGACATCTAGGTAGGCGCGAACCGGGTGCCCTTCGGTACCAATCTGGTAAGCCTCGTCGGCTTTCATTCGGTGGGCAGAGTTGCGGTCCTCATAAGGAAATACGGCAACCGTCTTAGCGCCAAGTTCGTAAGCCGCACGGAAGGCGCGAACAGCGATCTCTCCGCGGTTAGCAACCAAAATCTTCTTGAACATGCAGTTCCCTTCGCTCCATATCAAGTGGAAATAATTGACTCGAAAAAAGGTAGCCTTATCAAATGCATGTTCTAAGCGTCAGCTCCCTCAAGGGAGGCGTTGGCAAGACCACGATCTCTTTGGGTTTGGCCTCAGCTGCGTACGCTCGGGGACTACGAACCCTCGTGGTCGACCTCGATACACAGTGTGATGCCTCTACCGGTTTGGGAGCCATAGGGGACTACGAAACTACGGTGTTGGATGTAATCAAGAATCCCCAACACGCCATTGTGCATAAGGCAATCCTAGCCTCCACTTGGAACCGCACACAGCCTTCAAAGATAGATGTCATGGTAGGTGAGCCCCTTGCGGCAGCTTTCGACACCCCAAATCCATCGTTGCGAGATATTTGGACACTCGAAGAGGCCCTGAGTCGAATCCAAAATGAGTACGATTTGGTGATTATTGACACCCCGCCATCGTTGAATGGACTAACCCGCGCAGCCTGGGCCGCCAGCGACCGGGTGGTAATTGTGTCGGAGCCAGGCATTTTCGCCGTGAGTTCGGTAAAGCGTGCCATTAGCGCGGTTGATGAAATTCATGACCGACTAAACCACCGTTTGGCTCTGGCCGGGGTGGTCCTAAACCGACTCAACTCCAACTTTGTCGAGCACGAGTTCCGACAGGGCGAACTGCAGGACATCGCAGGCGATGCGCTGCTTCCGTTTGCTTTCCCAGAACGCGCCGCAATCCAGCAGGCACAGGGCGCTGCCAGGCCGATTCACTCCTGGCCGGGCGAAGCCGCAGCGGAACTTTCCACCATGTTCGATGACCTGTTGACTCACATCCAGGGAACTTTACTGGAAGCCCCTGCCAAGCGCACACGCGGGCGCAACCAAAAGGCAAAGCGAACCGAGCAGGCAAAGCAGGGCTGGTTCCGCAGATCCAAAAAGACCGACGAAACCCAAGAGTAAATCTAGTTCAGATCGATTCGGTAGCGGACGAAACCGGATTCCTCGGCGTAGCTGTCGTATAGCTTGCGAGCGGTTGAGTTCCCACGCTGCGTCAACCAATGCATTCGCTCGGCACCGGCTTGGCGCCCACGGTCGGCAACCGCATCGATGATTGCCCGGCCCACTCCCCTGCCACGAGTTGCAGGATCAACGAACAAATCTTCGAGGTAACAATCCGGGTTAAGTTCCCAGCTGCTGAGCGTGAAGTTGTAGTGGCCAAAGCCTTGGATCGTGCCGTCGAGCACAGCCGCTAAACCGAACATTGGAAACGATGGGTCAAGTAGCCGTTTCCAGGTGAGGAGGGTTTGGGTTTCGGCAAGTTCGGTTTCATAAAAGACCAGATACTGATCCCAGAGTTTTCGCCAAGAAGAATAATCGTCTGCCTCAAGCGGACGAACCTCTAGAGCCATGACTAAACGGCGCGCTTGCGCTCGCGTCGGGAAGCTAATTCATCAACCTCAGACAGAGAGTCCATGTGCAGGTTCACTAGGGTTGCCTCTACTTCGCGAAGCACGCGGCCAACCGCAATTCCAAATACGCCTTGGCCTCGTCCGAGCAGGTCGATTACCTCGTCCTGGGTGGTGCAAAGGTAAACTCGTGCGCCATCGGACATGAGTGTGATTTTCGCTAGGTCATTGATGCCGCTAGCGCGAAGCTCATCTACCGCGGTACGAATCTGCTGCAACGAAACACCGGTGTCCAGCAGGTTTTTAACCAGCTTCAGCACAAGAATGTCTCGGAAAGAATAAAGTCTCTGGGTTCCGGAGCCAGAAGCACCACGAACACCTGGCTGCACCAAACCGGTGCGATCCCAGTAATCCAGCTGGCGGTAGCTAATGCCCACGGCACTGGCGGCAGCGGTCCCTCGGTAGCCGGAGCGGGAATCCGTAGCCGGTAGGCCATCGGTGAAAATCATGTCCGAGTACTCGGCATCTGGCTCATTGATTGGAACAGCTACTTCGATTTCCGACACGGCTGCTCCTTTCGCTAGCTCAGATCGCTCTAATACAGACTCACAAACTTGGTACCAAAAAGATAGAAAAACTTAAAGGTTCAAGTACAGGTTTAATTCTGTTGAAGAAATCCAGCAAGTCGGGTTCATCGGCCGTGTCGGCGTGTCGCTCTAGAACTAGGCGATTTTGGCTGTTTTTAGGTGGTCAACCCAACAAAAAACAAAAAGTTAACTAGTTTTCTAGTTTCCCAATAAACGAGTTAATTAACTCAGTTCGGATGGTGTCGAACTGTTGCTCGATCTCGCGTGAGAACTGAGCCGCCTTGGCGCGAGAAGAGGTTTCGTTGCGCTTTAGCACCGGAGCAATAACGCCCTCGATCAAGCTGATTTCACGGTCAACAAGCGACTTGTGTCCCTTGAGGTGTCTTGGAGCAATTCCAAATCGCTGCAAGTTCATGAGCGCTTTGGCAATTTCAATGGCGGCAAAATCGAATGGTTCTTCTGGGAGCAAGCGCAGTTCCTGGGCCTCTGCGATAAGGCCATCGCTGATTCCGGTTTCCTTCACCAGCTCCAACTTTGAAACCTTACGAGCACGGAGTTTGCGTTGAACTAACTCGGGTGCTTCTTGCGAACCCGGCAAAGCCGCGTCTTGGCCTGCATCAAGTTTGTCTAGGTACTCGCAAATTACCTTGTTTGGCAAGCGGCGCTGCTGCAGTTCCAAAATGATGCGGATGCGCTCTACGTCGTCTTGAGTGAATTTGCGATAGCCGCTGGCGGTGCGCTGCGGGGTAACCAAACCCTCTTCTTCAAGAAAGCGCAACTTCGATGGTGATACGCCAGGGTAGTCGGCGTCGAGCTGGCTGATTACCTGCCCGATGGTAAATAGTTTTACTGGCCCTGCTGAATACAGCCTGGCCGATCTTGCCAAGGTCATCAGATTCCGCGCTTATCCAATGGCGACGCATAAAAAGTCATGCGGAACTTACCAATTTGAACTTCGGCACCGTCGTCTAGCAGCGCGTTGTCGATGCGAACGCCATCGAAGTAAGTACCGTTGAGCGAACCCAAATCCTTGACCTCGAAAGATCCGCCGTGGCGGTGAAACTCAGCGTGCCTACGAGACACGGTTACGTCGTCTAAAAAGATGTCTGCGTTTGGGTGACGACCGGCGGTAGTTACATCCTGATCTAGCAGGAATCGAGCGCCAATATCCGCGCCACGCTTGACCACCAGCAGTGCCGAACCCGAAGGCAGCGCCTGAATCGCGGCAGCCTCATCGTTGGAAAGATCTGCCCCGTGGTTTGCCAAAAGATCGTCGCTAAAACGCTGGGTAGACGTTACTTCGTCGTTCCCACCAACTGCGTTAAACTCAACCATCTCGCACTCCTTAGGTGAATAGCCTAATGGTTTGCGGAGGTACCAAAAACTAAATCTTTAACTTGTTTGACATAAACGAAACCTGCCCACCAGTAAAGTCCAGCTCCCCAGAGAGCAAAGGCCCAAGCGATGGGCAAAATCACATATGCGAAGCCTGATAAGACGTTCCCAAGAAGCAAAAGTGGGAACGCGTAGAGCAGACCGAAGGTGCCCGCCTTGCCTAAATAATGCACCGGCAGCGGTCCGTAGCCATGGGTGGCAAGCATTGGGTAAACGATAAGCAGCATGATGTCGCGACCAACCACGATCAAAGCCAGCCAAATCGGAATCACGCTGGTCATCACTAGGCCAAGCAATGTGGTGAAAATGTATAGTCGGTCGGCCAGAGGATCCAGAATCTGACCCAGTCGAGTGACCTGGTTGTACTTTCGGGCAATGTAGCCGTCGAGCAAATCGGTGAGGCTGGAGAAAGCCAATACAACGATGGCCCAGCCTCCGTGACCGTTCAAAATCATGAAGAAAAATACCGGCACCAACAGCAATCTAAAAAAGCTGAGTGCGTTTGGGACGTTTTGCGCTTGCTTCCAAAGCGATTGCGTTGCGTCGACCATGTTTTGAGTCTAATGACTCGTGGAAAAAAGCCGGTTCTTGGTGTCCGGTGGAAATTTTGTCGGGCTGACCACGGGGACGCGAACAAGCGTCCCCGCTTGCGCGGGTAACTCGAGTTTTAGACAAACCGGCGACAAACTCACATGTGTCGCTGCTTCGCGCGACCTCGAAATGGCTCGCTCGCCATTCCGTGGTCGGGCTGACCGGATTTGAACCGGCGACCCCTTGACCCCCAGTCAAGTGCGCTACCAAGCTGCGCTACAGCCCGTGTACCAGCGCATTTCGCGCTGGCAACTTGAATAGTTTAGACGCTACCGAGCCTTGACTGCCGCTAGCCCAAACCCAAGGTGCGAATGCTCTCGCGCAGCGTCTCGGCAGAAGCCTTTAGTTTGGCGAGCTCTTCATCGGTGATTTCTAGATCTATCACGCGGGCCGCTCCCTGAGCATTCACCAGGGTGGGGACGCTCATTGCCACGCCACTGATTCCCAGGTAGTCGTTCAAAACCGAACTGACCGGCATGATTGCGTGTTCGTCGCGAAGCACCGCCTGCACAATGCGAGCACCGCTAAGTCCGATTGCAAAGTTGGTTGCGCCTTTACCCTCAATGACCTTGTAGGCGGCCGTCTTGACCTCGTAAGCGATTTCTTCTAGCTCTGCCTGACTCAGTGGGTTCATGCCGTTGAGTCGCCACTGGCTGAGTGGAACCGGCCCGATAGAAGACTGCGACCAGAGCGGGAATTCGCTGTCGCCGTGTTCACCAATGATCAGCGCGTGCACGGAATCAACCGAAACGTTGGCACGCTCTGCCAGTTGCCAACGCAACCGCGAACTATCCAGCACTGTTCCAGAACTAAAGACTCGATTGGCCGGCAGCCCGCTGAACTTGACGGCCGCGTAGGCCAAAACATCGCAGGGGTTAGTTACCAGCAGAAAGATTGCATCCGGCGCAAGGTGAACCAGCTTGGGCATCAGGTCTTTCAGAATGGCCACGTTGGTAGCCGCCAGTTCCAATCGCGCCTGGCCGGGCTTTTGTTTGGCTCCAGCGGTAATCACAATCACATCGCTGTTTCGAACTACCTCAAGGTCATCGCCGCCGTAAATGCGCGATGGGCTGGTGAACTGACTGCCGTGAGCCAGGTCTAATACTTCTGCCTCAACCTTGGCTTTGTTCAGGTCGTATAGCGCAACCTCACCGGCAATCTTTTGAATCAGCAAGGCGTAAGCCAGCGATGTTCCAACCGCTCCGGCACCGATAATTGAGACTTTGCTGCGCTGAGACATGATTTAGGTGCGCTTGCGCTTCTCGCGAATACGCATGCCGACCTCGATCGGAGTTCCTTCGAATCCGTAGGTTTCGCGCAAACGGCGAGCGATGAATCGACGGTAACCCGGGTCGAGGAATCCGGTGGTGAACAGAACAAACTTTGGCGGACGAGTGCTGGCCTGGGTTCCGAACAGGATTCGAGGCTGCTTTCCACCGCGCACTGGGTGCGGGGTTTCCATAACAAGTTCCTGAAGGAAAGCGTTGAGTTTTCCGGTTTGAATTCGCTGGTCCCATGAGTCCAAAGCAATTTCCAAGGCTGGAACTAGCTTCTCAAGGTGGCGTCCGGTTTTGGCCGAGATGTTCACGCGAGGAGCCCAGTCCACGTGCGACAAGTCGGTTTCGATCTCGCGCTCAAGGTAACGGCGACGCTCGTCGTCCAGCATGTCCCACTTGTTGAAAGCCAGAACCAGTGCACGGCCAGATTCCAAAACCATGTCGATGATTCGAACGTCTTGTTCGCTGATCGGCTGAGTTACATCTAGCAAAACCACGGCGACTTCGGCGCGCTCAAGTGCGGCAGCAGTTCGAAGCGAAGCATAGAAGTCTGCTCCCTGTGCCAAGTGCATACGGCGACGAATACCCGCGGTGTCCACGAAACGCCAAATGCGACCAGCTAGTTCAACCTGCTCATCGATTGGGTCACGGGTGGTTCCGGCAAGGTCATTCACGACCGCACGCTCAGAGCCAACCGCCTTATTTAGTAGCGATGACTTGCCAACGTTTGGTCGGCCAATCAGTGCAACACGACGAGGTCCGCCGAATTCCTCTTTTGCCACTGCTGAAATCTTTGGAAGCATCTTCATGGTGGCATCCAGGAGGTCGGCGACACCACGTCCGTGGACTGCGGAAACCGGGAATGGTTCTCCCAGGCCTAGGCTCCAAAGGGCAGCGGCTTCTGGCTCCTGGCGCATGTCGTCGATCTTGTTGGCAACCAAAATAACTGGCTTGCCACTGGCGCGAAGCATCTTGACTACACGCTCATCGGTGCTGGTGGCACCAACCATTGCATCAACAACAAACAAAACGGCGTCGGCGAGCTCAACCGCGATCTCAGCCTGAATGGCAACCGACAGGTCGATGCCCTTGGCGTCTGGCTCCCAGCCACCGGTGTCGACCAAAGTAAAACGACGCTCGTTCCACTCCGCCTTGTAACTTACGCGGTCGCGGGTTACGCCAGGCTTGTCTTCTACAACGGCCTCGCGGCGACCCAAAATACGGTTTACCAGCGCAGACTTGCCAACGTTTGGTCGACCCACGATTGCCAAAACTGGCAGAGCAGGGAGGTAACGTGGCTGGTCGTCCCAGTTGAGGTCGGCGTCTAGGACATCGAGGTCTTCTGGTTCTAGGTCAAAATCTTCTAGACCGGAACGTAGCGCTCTGGCGCGGTTCTCGGCTTCTTCGTCGGTCAGTTCATTCAGTTTTTCAATGAACTGCGGACTCAACGGTTGCGCGTTGAATTCGTCGTGGTCTTGCATTAGTGGTCCTTAGGTGTGGCCTTCGCGATGGTTTCAAGAACGGCAGCCACGGTTTGGGCAAAGTTCAGGTTGCTGGAGTCGATAAGTGTGACTCCGTCCGCCGGGGTCATAAAGTCGACCACTTTGGCGTCTGAGGCGTCGCGCTGCGAAACTTGTCGCGCCACCTGCTGATTGTTGGCCGAGCCTAGTTCGGCCGACCTTCTTTCAAGTCTAACTTCTTCGCTCGCAGTTAGTAAGAGGCGAGTTTGCGCATCGGGCAAGACCACGGTTGTGATATCTCGCCCTTCCACGATGATTCCCTGCTTTGGGCACTCGTCAACGATTGCCCGAGTGAGCTGTTTCATGAAAGCCCTTACCTGCGGGATTCGAGCAACTTGGCTCACGCCTTCGGCTACAGCAGCCTCGCGGATTGCGTCGGTCACGTCTACGGAGCCCACTCGAACCCAGTAGTTATTTGGATCCACGCTGATTGCGTAGTCAAAGACCATGGCCAAGTCCTGGTTAGCCAGGTCCTGCAGGGAAAAGCCAGTTAGGTTCTGATGAGCCCAGGTAAGTGCTCGGTAGGCGGCTCCGGTGTCCAGGTAACCCCAGTTCAAATCACGTGCCGCTTGTTTACTCACGCTGCTCTTGCCGCTGCCGGCAGGGCCATCGATGGCCACCCACTGCTGTGCCATTAGGCCAGCCGCCAACCCAAAGAAGTTAGGTCTGCAATCAACTTGGCCTCGGCTTCTGGAAGCACCGATAGCTCAACCAAGCCAATCTGGGCGCCCGGCGAGTGCTCTAGTTTGAGGTCTTCGAGGTTGATGCCGATTTGACCGATTTCGGTTAGCAGGCGAGCCAGTTCACCCGGCTTGTCATCGATCATGGCAACCACGGTTGCGTAGTTCGCATGCCCACCGCCGTGTTTTCCAGGGATTCGTTCCACGCCACGGTTGCCAGATTCAATGGTGCGGCTGATGGTTGCAAGCGAACCGCCGGCATCGATGTGGGAAAGCGCTGCGATAACCGCGTCTAAATCGGTTGCGAGGTCTTTCAAAACCGGAGCAACCTGACCAGCGTTGGCACTGAGTATCTGCACCCAAAGCCCAGGATCGCTCGCGGCGATTCTGGTGGTGTCTCTTAGCCCCTGCCCAGCAAGCGATATCTCTTGCGCCGAGGTCGAGAGCAAGCGGGCGGCCAAAAGGCTGGAGACCAGCTGAGGAACGTGGCTAACAGCCGCCACAGCGTGGTCGTGTTCTATTGGCTCCATGATGGTTGGAACTGCGCCAACTTCTAGGGCAAGGTCGGTAACCAGGTCTACTCCTGCGGCCTCGCTCAGCTCATGTGGCACTACAACCCAAGGTCTACCAATGAAAAGATCGGCTCGTCCGGCAACCGCGCCACTTCTCTCGCGGCCGGCCATTGGATGCGATCCCACGTACTTGGAAAGCCCAACACCAGAGTGCTGCAACTCGCGCAAGACAGACTGCTTCACACTGGCAACATCGGTGACAAACGCGTTAGGGAAAGCTGCAAGTTCGGCTGATACAACGCTCGCCGTGTGATCCGGCGGAACGCAAACCACAATCAACACTGGCGAATCCTCGGCCTGAGGAGTTCTGCCCGCTCCGTAGTCAACTGCGAGCGCCTGTGATGCCCTAGAGGTATCGCTAAGGATTACATCGATGCCTTTTTTGACTAGCGCAAGGCCGAGGCTGGTGCCCAAAAGCCCAGCGCCGACAATACGAACCTGCCCATTGATGCGCGACATTGGTTACTGAGCCAAGTCCAAACGCAACGCGGTTGCACCGCGCAAGTAAACGTGTTGAATCTGCGAGCGCTCCTTAGCCATCTCGGCGTGAATCATGATTCGAATCACTCGCGGCAAGGCGTGAGGCACGTTCATCTCGACAAAGCACATCAATGGAACATCGCCAAGTCCAAGTTCGCGGGCAGCCAAGGCTGGGAACTCGGATGTGATGTCAGGTGTGGCGGTGAACAAAATCGAAACCAGTTGAGAGTTGTCGATGTCGTTGGCGTGAAGTGTTTTAGTTAGCAACTCGGCGGTAGCCCTAAGCAGGTGCTCGCGTTCGTCGGTGTCTAACTGGATCGCGCCTCTAATAGCTCGCAGTGCCATCTCTATCGCTTTCTCTCGTCGAAGCCGCGCTTGCCCTCGGGACGACCAGTGGATCGACCGGTTGGGCGGCCATTGTTGGTGGCACGACTTGGGCGCTGAATCGGCTTGTTGGCAATTGGGCGAGGCGGTTTTACATCCTTGCCCTCAGATACCTTGAGTAGCGCACTGACCTCCATTTTAGTCAATTCGCGTACTTGACCCGGGCGCAGAGCACCCAGCAAGATAGGACCAAACTGGCGGCGAACCAGGCCAACCACAGGGTGTCCAACTGCTTCAAACATGCGTCTAACAATGCGGTTTCGTCCGCTGTGCAAAACGATTTCCACCAAAGACTGGTCACTTGCGGAATCCAGCAGGCGAACCTTGTCTGCCTGAATCGGGCCGTCTTCAAGTTCGATTCCCGAGATCAGACGATTCACGGTCTGCTGCGTGATGTCGCCCTTTACCCATGCCCAGTAAGTCTTCTCTACGCCGAACGATGGGTGTGCCAGCATGTGTGCCAGATCACCGTCGTTGGTTAGAAGCAACAGGCCGGTGGTTTCAACATCTAGGCGCCCCACGTTGTAGACGCGCTCATACTTCATGGTGAACTGGTGCAGGTCTGGCCTGCCCATTTCGTCGCGCATGCTACTGACCACGCCGGCCGGCTTGTTCAAGGCCAGGTAAATGCGACTGGCATCCAACTGCACCGGTTGCCCGTTTACAGTTACCGAGTCAACGGCCGGGTCGATGCGCGAGCCCAGCTCGGTCACTTTGACACCGTTTACTTTTACGCGACCTTCGAGGATGAGCTCCTCGCAAACGCGTCGGCTAGCAACACCTGCATTGGCAAGCACCTTTTGCAGGCGCACTCCCTCGGTGTCTCTAGGTTTGTATTCTTCTTCTGGGTTATAGCTCAACGTCAAACTCACTGTTCGCACTCGGTAAATATGGGCTGATCAGCGGTAGCTCATCCAGGCTGTTAATGCCTAGCAGCTGCAGTGTCAGTTCGGTGGTTCCGTAGTGAATCGCTCCCGTTTCACTATCGGTATAAAGCTCGGTTATTAGCCCGCGGCTCAATAGGGTTCTCACCACGGAGTCAACGTTGACAGCGCGGATGTTGGCAACCTGACCACGGGAAATCGGTTGTTTGTAGGCGATTACCGCCAAAGTCTCAAGGGCGGCCTGACTCAACTTGGTGGGGTTTTCGCTGGCCACAAAAAGGTTTACTGCCCAGTCATAGTTTTCGCGCACAAAAATTCGCCAACCACCGCCAACTTCGCGCAGTTCAAAGCCGCGAACTCGCCCTGCAGCCAAGGTTTGGCCGTTTTCATCGATGGTTGGTTCGCCGTCGTAATCGGCCTGGATGGTGGCCAGTGCCTTGCGAATTTCGTTGAGCGGGCGATCTAGCGCCCCTGCCAGAGAAACCAGGGGAATCGGAGATTCGGCAACCATGAGGATTGCCTCCAACGCGGCCTGCAGGTTGTCGTCGTCTACCGCCTGCGAGTGAATGGTTAGGTCTGGATCATTAAGAGTCATATTCGGCCCCTAGGGTTTCGAGTTGTTTGTCGTCAAAGTTGTCGCCGCGCCATGTCAGGGTTAGGTCTCCTAACGGAGACTCCTGGTCAAAACTCAGTGCCGTCATGCGAAACAACTCCAAAATTGCAAGGAATCTGGCGATGACTTGGGAACGGTCGGTGAGCCCGCCTATCAACTCGCGGAAAGTCATGGGTTTGCCGGCACGCAACATCCGGACCACTTCGGCGGCTTGCTCGCGAATACTTACCCTGGGTGCGTGCAGATGCGTTAGGCCAACCGCAGGGATCTCACGCGGGGTGAGGGTGTCTTCGGCTAACTTTGCGAACTCGGCCAGCGAGGTAACCCAAACCAGTTCGGGCTTGCGGTTTTTAAAGCGTTCTTCAAGTCGCACGTCGCGCGGAATTCTGCGTGCCTCAAGCGTGAGGGCGGTATTGAACCAGGCGGCGATCTCCTTGAATGCGCGGTATTGGAGCAACCTTGCAAACAGTAGGTCTCGGGCTTCGAATGCTGCCAGGTCTTCCGGGTCGACCACTTCGCCCTTAGGCAGCAGGCTGGCAATCTTGAGATCCAGCAACGTTGCCGCAACCACCAAGAATTCGCTCGCCTGTTCCATTTCCTCGGCGTCGTCTAGGCCCTTTAGGTAGGCGATGAATTCATCGGTTACCTTGCTGAGGGAGACTTCCGTGATGTCCATCTGATGCTTGGAAATCAAGTTCAAAAGAAGGTCGAAGGGACCCTCGAAGTTGGTCAGGTTGACGGCAAAACCGGCGTTGACCTCAACCTCACTAAGGAGTGCAGCCACGTTCCACCAGCTCTCGGGCAACCAAGCGGTATGCCTCCGCGGCCTCAGAAGTCGGCGCAAAGACGGTGATTGGTACCGCAGCCACGGTGGCGTCTGGGAATTTGACGGTTCGGTTAATTACGCTAGCGAAAATCTTGTCGCCAAAGGCCTCGTGCAAACGCTCCAAAACCTCGCGACTGTGAAGAGTGCGTGGGTCGTACATGGTTGCCAAAATGCCGTCTACCTGAAGTGCCTCGTTGGTGCTTTCGCGAACTTTGCCAATGATGTCCATTAGCAACGCCACACCGCGAAGCGCAAAGAACTCGGTGGCCAACGGGATAAAGACACCGTGGGCAGCAGTCAGCGCGTTCACAGTTAGAAGACCCAACGAAGGCTGGCAATCGATAATGATTACGTCGTATTCGGCGCTGACCTTTTTGAGCACGCGGGAAAGAACTTTCTCACGCCCAACTTCGCTAACCAGCTGAACCTCCGCGGCTGAAAGGTCGATGTTGGCTGGAATTAAATCCAGATTTGGAACCACAGTGTGCTGAATCACGTCGTGTGGATCCAGGTCACGCTTCATCAAAAGGTCGTAGATAGTGGGCTCATCCATGGCGCTGATTCCAAGACCAACACTGAGTGCACCTTGGGGATCGAAGTCAACCAATAGAACTTTGCGGCCATATTCGGCGAGCGCCGCGGCAATGTTAATTGTGCTGGTGGTCTTGCCCACACCGCCTTTTTGATTGCACATGGCAATAATGCGCGCCGGACCGTGAGAAGCCAGAGGGGCTGGTACAGCAAAAGTCTTTGCGGATGCGTTTGCGCTGGCCATTGGATCCTCCCGGATGCGGTCTGTGGTTCAGTTATTAGCCTAGCGTTCACGCGGCCAAAATAGTGACACTAGCCTCTGGCTCTCGGGTGGGCTAGCGCATAGGTTTCGCGCAGCGAATCAACGGTGACCAAGGTGTAAATCTGCGTGGTCGCCACCGATGAATGGCCCAACAACTCCTGGACCACTCGCACATCGGCTCCACCTTCCAAAAGATGGGTGGCAAAACTGTGCCTTAGGGTGTGGGGTGAGATCTCCACGCCGAGTTCGGCCGCTTCGGCCGCATCGCTGATTACCTGCCAAACACTTTGCCTACTAAGCCTGGTTCCGCGCTGATTCAAGAACACGGATGGGGTTCCCCTGCCCTTGGCAACCAACAACGGGCGGGTCCTAACCAGATAGTTTTGCAGGGCGCGTTGGGCATACCTGCCCACGGGAACGATTCGCTCCTTGGACCCCTTGCCAAATAGTCGAATCATGGTTGGATCCAGCAGGTCATCGATGTCTAAATTCGTGATCTCAGAAACACGAGCACCGGTGGCATAAAGCAATTCCAGAATCGCTCGATCGCGCAAGAGTATTGGGTCTGGTTGGGCGTTTGATTCGTCGAAGGGTTCTGGGCCAGAAGCGTTCAATAGGGTCACCACTTGGTCAACGCTGATTGCTTTTGGTAGTCGCTTGGCAGCCTTTGGTGGTTGGACCTTGTGAGCGTTGTCCGCTCCAATCAGGCCTTCGATTAGTAGGTATTTGTGCCAGCCACGCACTCCAGCCAAAAGACGCGCCACCGAACTTGCTTTTTTGGTTAGAGCCGCTTGCTCTACAAAGGCTTCCACGGTGAGCTCGGTGATTTGGTCAATCGAATCGATTCCCTGTTGCCGCAAAAAAACCAGGTACTCCCCCAGGTCACGGTTGTAGGCACCCAGAGTGTTTTTGGCTAAGCCGCGTTCCAGACTTAGGTGTCGCAGGTAGCGATCCACCAACAGTTCCAAGTCGTTTCGCGAGCCCATGTGGCAAGCCTAGGCTTTGGCTGGGGTAACACCCAGAGCAAACGCCGCGGCCATTATGGCAACCACAGCACTTGGACTCTGCATCTCGCTTTTGAGCACACTGGCGAGTGCCTGATCTAGTGGAACCCACTCCACCTGCATGTCCACTTCTTCGCCTTCGAGTTCAAGGTCGTGGCCTACGTGTTCCAAGTTTTGAGCCATGAAAATAGTGATCACTTCATCGTTGCCACCCGGGGTAGTCATGAAGTCGGTCAGGTGGGTAAAGTCGCTGGCCACGTAGCCGGTTTCCTCTAGCAGCTCACGCTTAGCCGCATCGATGCGGGGTTCCCCCGGAATATCCAGCAGTCCAGCCGGTATCTCCCAGAGATATGAACGCACCGGGTGACGATACTGGCGAATCAGCAAAACCCGCTGTTGGGCATCGATGGCCAAAACAGCCACGGCACCGGGGTGCTTTACAAATTCACGGGTGAGGCTGACGCCGTTGTAGTCAAAGGATTCGCGAACGATATCCCAGATTTTTCCAGTAAACACAGTCTCGGCGTGGTTCACCGAAGGCGTGACTTTCTGGTCTTTAGGCACCCTCGGCCTCAAATAGTCGAGTGGCTTCCTGGCGGTCGAGTGCTGCCTCGATCAAGCCGCGGAACAACGGGTGAGCCTTGGTCGGACGACTCTTGAACTCGGGGTGAGCCTGAGTTGCAACGTAGTACGGGTGAACCTCGGAAGGCAGCTCAACGTATTCAACCAAGTGGCCGTCAGGCGAGGTACCGCTGAACACCAAGCCCGCCTCAGCAATTTGCTCGCGGTAGTTGTTGTTTACTTCATAACGGTGACGGTGGCGCTCTTCGCTGGTTTCGCTGCCGTAGACGCCAGCCACAATCGAACCGGGCTTTAGGGCTGCGGTGTAAGTACCAAGACGCATGGTGCCGCCTAGGTCGCCACCTGCCAAAATATCTACCTGCTCGGCCATGGTGGCAATCACAGGGAACTCCGCGTTCGGATCAAACTCAGTGCTGCTGGCACCGGTAAGGCCCGCCATGTTGCGCGCGTATTCAATCACCATGCACTGCAGGCCTAGGCATAGACCCAGGGTTGGAATCAGGTGCTCGCGAGCGTGGGTTAGAGCCCCAAGCTTGCCCTCGATTCCACGAACTCCAAAGCCACCAGGAATACAGATGCCATCCACGTCGGCAAGAGCCTCGGCAGCACCTTCTGGGGTTTCGCAGGTGTCGCTAGCAATCCACTTGATCCTGACTTTGCTCTGGTTGGCAAAACCACCGGCGTGCAAGGCCGCGGTAACGCTTAGGTAGGCATCTGGTAGGTCGATGTACTTACCAACCAGACCGATGGTCACCTCGTGCTTTGGTTCGTGAACTGCCTTTAGAACCGGAGTCCAGTGATCCCAGTTGACTTCGCCAGCAACCAGCCCAAGAGCCTTGATGATGTAGCTGTCTAGGCCTTCTTCGTTCAAAACGGTTGGGATGTCGTAGATGCTTGATGCGTCGGCGGCGCTAACCACTGCCTTCAGGTCTACGTCGCACATCAGTGCGATCTTGTTCTTGATGCCAGGTGGCAATGCACGGTCGGAGCGAAGCACAAGTGCATCAGGCTGAATGCCGATCGAACGAAGACTTGCAACCGAGTGCTGGGTCGGCTTGGTCTTTAGTTCACCAGAAGGGCCAAGGTAGGGAACCAAGGAAACATGGATGAAGAACACATTGTCGCGACCCACGTCGTGACGAACCTGTCGAGCTGCTTCGATGAACGGAAGCGACTCAATGTCTCCAACGGTTCCACCGATTTCGGTGATGATTACATCTGGAGCCGGTGTCTCGTGCGCCTGCAAACGCATGCGGCGCTTGATCTCATCGGTGATGTGAGGGATTACCTGAACGGTGTCTCCCAGGTATTCACCGCGACGCTCTTTGGCAATCACGGTTGAGTAAATCTGACCAGTGGTCACGTTGGCACTCTGCGCCAGGTTGAAATCCAGGAAGCGCTCGTAGTGGCCAACGTCTAGGTCGGTCTCGGCGCCATCCTCGGTTACGAAAACCTCACCGTGCTGGAAAGGGTTCATTGTGCCGGGGTCGACGTTTAGGTAAGGGTCGAGTTTTTGCATAACCACACGCAAACCGCGAGCAGTTAGAAGATTTCCAAGACTGGCTGCCGTCAGTCCCTTACCAAGGGACGAGGCCACACCACCGGTGACGAAAATGTGACGTGTTTTACCGGATTCCATCGCTTCTGCCATGGAATTAAAGCCTAACATTGCCCACCATACTCAACCGCGTGTCGGCTCAGATTGGTCAGATTATTTTGCGCAATTTTAGGAGTGCGGCCACTGCTGCTTTGCCAGCTGCCAAAGTTCTGCGGCGTGTGCTCTAGCCAACTCGCTATCGCTCATACCGGAGAGCATTCGCGCCAACTCTTCTACGCGTGCCACTTCGGTCAGGTTAACCACATCGCTGGAGGTGAACTCATTGGCATGTGTTTTGAGCACCCTGAGGTGTGTGTTGCTAAACGCCGCTACCTGAGCCAAGTGGGTTACCACAATCACCTGCGCCTGCTGCGCTAGGCGAGCCAGCCGCTTGCCAATTTCTATGGCAGCCGCACCGCCAACGCCCGCGTCAACTTCGTCGAAAATAAAGGTTGGGTTGCTCTTGGTTTTAGCCAACACAACTTCTATGGCCAACATGATGCGGCTGAGCTCTCCTCCGCTGGCACCCTTGCCCAGCGGACGTGGCTCGGCGCCTTGATAAGAGCTAAGCAGAATCGCAATGTTGTCGGCTCCGTATAGCCCCAGTTCAACCGGAGTAACTTCAACCACCAGAGTCGAACCCGGCATGGCGAGGGCATTTAGCTCTTCTGTTACTTGCTCAGCCAAACTTTGGGCTGCGTTAGATCTCAACTCAGTAATCACGCGGGCATCGGCCACAAGGGCTTCGTGCATCAGATCCACCTTGGATTGCAGCTCGCTGACCTGATCCTCGCTCGAGTCCAGATCTAGCAGGCGAAGTGAGGCCTTTTCGCGGTAGGTGATTACTTCGTCGAGCGACGGCCCAAATCTACGCATCAGACCAATCAGAACTGACCTTCGAGCCTGAACCTCGTCGAGGCTGCGCTCACCATCAACTTCTAAAGAAGCCAACAACGATGCAATCTGTCCGGCCGCTTCTCTGGCCTGGATGCCAAGTTCTTTGAGTTGAGCCACGAGCGGTTCCATTCGCGCATCAAACTGCGAGCCCGACTCGAGCGACTTGCGCGCTTGGCTCAGGAGGCCCAGCACGTCTTGCACGTCGCCAACTGACTCCGACGAGAGTGCTTCGTGTGCACCTGCCGCAGCGCTGCGGATTGCCTCCGAGTTATTCAATCGCTCCGCAATGGCGGCAAGCTCTTGGTCTTCGCCTGGTTGAGGGTTGGCTTGATCCAACTCGGAAAGTTCGATGCGCAGTTCTTGCGCCTCTTTTACCCGACTGCTCGCCTGAGCTTTCAAGTCTAGAAGACGGTCCTGGGCGGACTTCCAGAGAGAGAAATTTTCTTGGTAGCGAACCAGCGCCTGCGCCAAATCTGCGCCAGCGAAAGCATCCAACGCCTCGCGCTGAGCCGAGGGGCTCTTTAGGCGCATCTGCTCCGACTGCCCGTGCACCACAACAAGTTTTTCGCCTAACTCGGTTAGCAAACCGGCCGGAACCGGGCGAGCGTTGATGCTGGCTCGTGACTTTCCGTCTGCCGAGACGGTTCGGCTGATTATGAGCTCCGATGGCTCGTAGTCCACATCGGCTTCGCCGAGCCTTTCGGCAACCTGGGCGCTCGCCTTTGAATTTGGGTCTAGCTTCCAAAGCCCGTGAACCTGGGCTTGTTCCTGGCCACGACGCACTGACGCGCTGTCGGCACGGTCGCCTAGTAGAAGTCCCAGGGCCGTCAAAATCATGGTTTTACCGGCGCCAGTTTCACCGGTTAGCGCGGTAAAACCCGGCCCTATTTGAAGTCGAGCCTCACCAATGACACCGAGGTCGCGGATGACAATTTCTTCGATCAAGCTTCTGAAACCCCATCATGTTCCGATTCGGGGCCGCGCCATCCGGTAACAGGGAGAGAGAACTTCTTCACAAGTCGATCCGTAAACGGAGCTTGACGGAATCGAACCAAACGCACCGATTTCTCGGCTCGCGTTACTTCGACACGTGCTCCCTGCGGCAAAACCTGAGTTCTGCGGCCGTCGCACCAAAGCACTCCGTTTCCGGAACTTCTTTGCAAAATTTCTACTGCCATCATCGATGATGGGCTGATAACCAGCGGGCGCGCAAAAAGAGCGTGAGCGCTCAGCGGGACCAACAACATGGCCTCAACGCTTGGCCAAACCACGGGCCCACCCGCACTGAATGCGTATGCCGTGGAACCGGTCGGGGTGCTCATGACCACTCCGTCGCAGCCAAAACTACTCAATGGGCGGCCGTCTATTTCAACGACAACCTCGATCATCTTCTCGGCAGACCCTTTTTCCACGGTGGCTTCGTTCAGCGCCCAGGTGTTGAACACTAGGTCTCTGTTTACGTACACCGATACATCTAGAGTGAGGCGCTCCACGATTTCAAAATCTTTGTCCACAACTCGTTGGACGGCCTCGGTCAGGCCTTCGCGTTCGCTTTCAGCCAGGAAGCCGACATGGCCCAGGTTGATACCTAACAGCGGAGTCGAAGAAAGGCGAACCAGTTCGGCACCTTTCAAGATGGTGCCGTCTCCGCCCAAAACTATTGCCAGCTCAAGCTCTTGAACAGAAACCTGTGATTCCAGTTGCAACACCTGAGCCAGAACACCCTGGTACTTGGCAGCCTGATTCCAAGCGTTGCAATCCAAGAGTTCTTGCTGAGACATAACCGGGCTGATGCCCTGAGCCAAAAGCAACGCAGCGGTTTCTATGGCGGCGGTGATTGCTTCATCGCGTCTGGTGTGAGCGACTAACAAAACTTTGCGCTCGTTGGCCATGATCACTCCTAACGCTCTTTGGCTAAAGATTCTATTCTCGTGTTCCATTCTGGCCGATTCTCAGGGCGAATGGCGTTTATCCACAACAGATACTCGATATTTCCATGAGTGCCAGGAAGCGACGACTTTTCTAATCCCTGAACGTACATGCCCAATCCCTCGGCGCAATCCACAACCTGCTTGATAGCTCCGGCTCGCAGCCTGTGATCGTTCACAATTCCATGGGCGCTAAGGCTCTGCTTTCCCACTTCAAACTGCGGTTTGATTAGCAAAACATACTGTGCATTGGGGGCAATGCTCACCATCGCTGGCAGAACCAGGGTGAGTGAAATGAAACTGAGATCAGAAACCACAACATCTATTGGGGTTTTTAAAACATCGATGGTCACGCCCAGGTCTGCGGTGGCTTCTCTGAGTGATTCTGGCGACAACTCTCGGGCGTTGAAACCCTGCAGGTTGACTACCTTGCGGTTTCTAGCCAACTCCGGCACCAATTGGCCATGGCCAACATCCAGAGCCACCACTTGCTTGGCTCCGCGCCTTAGCAGCACCTCTGTGAAACCTCCGGTGGAGGCCCCAACGTCGATGGCCAGCTTGCCCTCGATTTCTATTTCCGCAAAAACATCCAGAGCGCCCGCCAGTTTGTGCCCGGCGCGGGAAACGTAATCAATGGCCTCAAGGATTCGCAACTCGGCGTCTTCGGCAACTGTTTGCGATGCTTTTCGGGCAACTTGCCCAGCCACAATGACTCGCTCGGCTTCAATAAGGGCGACAGCTTGGTTGCGCGAACGCGCGAGACCTCGCTCAACTAAGACAACGTCTAGGCGGTTACTCAACAGACTCAGGCGCCTCTAAAGCAGCCTCTAGCTGATCACGCAAGGCGCCAAACGCCTCTGGTTGTTCATTCAAATCTAGGTCGGCGATTCTGCCAAGTTCGGCCTCGACCGACTCTCTTAGGTTTTCGCTCATAGGTTCTATTGTAAAGTGCGCAGAACGCCCGAAGGCTAGAGATACAGAGCTGGCTCAACATCTAAAGCATGGATGGGCAACCCACAGTTATAAATGACTGCACAGGCAGCTCGAAGGGCATCGATGCTTTTTGGTTCGCCATCGACCACACGTACCTTGTTGCCCAACAACTCCACCAAAACTTTGCCACTTTTGTAACCGCGCTTGGTCTGCTTGAGTTCAGGGTATTTTTCTAGCAAAACCCGAGTTGATTCAACTATGTAGGTGGGGCGACCCTCCGGCTTGATACCGAGGACTTCCTTGCGTGTGCTCACGCCTGTTAGAACCAAAACCGAATCCATACCGGCGCGATTGGCTCCGGTTATGTCGGTGTCGATTCTGTCGCCGATAAATAGTGGACGCTGAGCTTCAGTTCTTTGAACCGCAGAATGATAGATGGCAGGTTCGGGTTTGCCGGCAACAGGGGGAAGTATTCCAGTTGCGGTATGTACGGCAGAAACCAGGGTTCCATTGCCAGGAGCTAAACCTTTTTCCTGAGGCAAAGTCCAGTCTTGATTGGTGGCTACCCACTTGGCCCCGGCTTGAATAGAGAACGAGGCCTCAGCCAAATCGCGCCAAGAAACGTCTGGCGCGAAACCTTGGATTACACCGGCCGGAAGGTCATCGCTGGAATCAACCAGTTCGAAGCCAGCGGTGGTAACGGCGTAGCGGAGGCCTTCTCCTCCAACTACCAAAACCTTTGCCCCGGGAGCAATCAGGGTAGCTAGCAGTTCAACACCAGTCTGAGCCGAACCAACAACCTGATCGGCCGACGCATTTACTCCAAACCCAACCAGTTGATCAGCGATGGTTTCCGGGCGTCGCGAAGAGTTGTTGGTCACATAAGCGATTTTCACTCCCGCTGCCTGAAGTTCATTTATTACTTCGGGCGCAGGTTGAATGGCGTTTTTACCCTCGTAAATCACGCCATCGAGGTCGGCAAGCAGGGTGTCGTACTTGCCCCAAATGAGACTACTCTTCACGTTTCTTCCAGCTTGGACGATCGCCGTCTTGGGTTGGCTCAGGTGCGGAAACTCCGAAATCAAAGATTTCGCCGCCCTTTTCATTGCGGCGAATGCCCGACTCCCTCGGTTCGCGACGTGGCGCGCCATCTCGGGAACCCCCATCGCGACGCGGAGCTGAGTCGCGGCGAGGTCCACCATCACGGGAGCCACCATCACGGCGAGGTCCCGAATCCCTCGAACCGTTGTCGCGGCGCGGTCCCGAATCGCGCGATTCGCGACGAGGAGCGAAATCTCTGCGCTCGTCGGACCGAGCGCCGTCTCTGGAACCAGTGCGGTCAGGACGAGATTCGTATGGCTCAGGGATAACGATTTCCTCGACAATAGAGACTGTCTCCACTGCCGGAGCGTTCTTGGCAGTTAGGGCTTGGTCTGCTCGTTCGGCTAGGTTGAACCAGTGCTCTGATTCAGCAGTGCGGCCGAGGATCTCTAGAGTGTCTCCGTAAGCACGGAAAAGTTGCGGCGAGTATTCGAAAACACTCGACGGGTTTAGTTCAGGTATTTCAAGCTCCGCTAGTGCCAGGGCGTTTTCACCAAGATCAAGGCGCGCACCACTCATTGCAATTGCAAGATTGGCGCGCACTCCTGGCTCTAGTTCCTCACGAGGAACGCTACGACCGAGTTCAAGCGCCCGTTCCGGACGACCCATTCCTCGTTCGCTGTCTACCATGATGGGGAGTTGATCGTTCTTTCCGCTCAATCGGCGATAAGTTTGCATTTCGCGAAGGGCAAGTGCGAAATCGCCTATTGTGTAGGCGGTGAGGCCAACGGTCTCGCGCACAATCGCGATACGCCCGGCACGATCGGCAGCCGCCAAGGCGTGCTGGTGCGCTAGCTCTGGGTCGGCTTCGATTAGGAGCTTGACCATTGCAAGATGGCGCGCTACTCGCTCTTGGTTTTCTGGCGAAAGCGTCTTCATTTGAACCCGAACCATCAAATCCAAGTCTTCCTCGGTAATTTCCTCGGGAATCATTGGGCTTTTGGTGCGCTCTGGGTCGCGCGGACGCTCGACACGGGTTTGCCATTCAGGGCGTGGCTTACCTTCGCGCTCATCACCGGCACGACCTGGACGGTCCTGCTTTGGATAAGGCGATGGGCGTCGCTCGGAACCAGCGTCATTGCTGCGGCGACGTTCGTTTCCAGCGCCATCCTGGCGCGGTCGATCGCTACCCGGACGGTCAAAGCTACGCTTTGGGCGGTCTGAACGAGCCCCGCCGCGTGAATCAGAGCCCTCAGGGCCCTTTTTCCAAGCTGGTCGGTCTGATGATGAACGCTCAGGGCGCTCTTCGTTATTCTCTGACACGAATTCCTCCAGTTGAAATTGTAGTTAAAGCAGAAATGGCCACCCATAAGGTGGCCATTTCTTTAAATTAAGTCCGGCGGTGTCCTACTCTCCCACAAGGTCCCCCTTGCAGTACCATCGGCGCAGAAGGTCTTAGCTTCCGGGTTCGGAATGTAACCGGGCGTTTCCCCTTCGCTATGGCCGCCGAAACACTATTGAGATAGTGAATCGATGCACTTAGTTAAGTGATTTATTTCGATTCCCGAACATACCTCGGGAACCACATAGTGGACGCAAGCAAAAGAATAATCAAGTAATCGGCTTATTAGTACTGGTCAGCTCCATGAGTCTTTAGTCCTCACTTCCACATCCAGCCTATCAACGCAGTAGTCTACTGCGAGCCTCTCGACCTAAGTCATGGAAATCTAATCTTGAAGCAAGCTTCCCGCTTAGATGCTTTCAGCGGTTATCTTTTCCCAACGTAGCTAATCAGCGGTGCTCTTGGCAGAACAACTGACACACCAGAGGTTAGTTCACCCCGGTCCTCTCGTACTAGGGGCAAGTCTTCTCAAATTTCCTGCGCGCGCAGAGGATAGAGACCGAACTGTCTCACGACGTTCTAAACCCAGCTCGCGTGCCGCTTTAATGGGCGAACAGCCCAACCCTTGGGACCTACTCCAGCCCCAGGATGCGACGAGCCGACATCGAGGTGCCAAACCATGCCGTCGATATGGACTCTTGGGCAAGATCAGCCTGTTATCCCCGGGGTACCTTTTATCCGTTGAGCGACGGCGCTTCCACAAGCCACCGCCGGATCACTAGTCCCGACTTTCGTCCCTGCTCGACATGTCTGTCTCACAGTCAAGCTCCCTTGTGCACTTGCACTCGACACCTGATTGCCAACCAGGCTGAGGGAACCTTTGAGCGCCTCCGTTACTTTTTGGGAGGCAACCGCCCCAGTTAAACTACCCACCTGACACTGTCCCTGATCCGGATCACGGACCGAGGTTAGACAACCAATTCGACCAGAGTGGTATTTCAACAGTGACTCCACCGACACTGGCGTGCCGGTTTCATAGTCTCCCACCTATCCTACACAAGCCGTCCCGGACACCAATATCAAGCTATAGTGAAGGTCCCGGGGTCTTTCCGTCCTGCCGCGCGTAACGAGCATCTTTACTCGTAGTGCAATTTCGCCGAGCC
>CANBWO010000002.1 GCA_947373155.1 Microbacteriaceae bacterium
TGGTCGGTTGAAATCGTCCTCAACTCTAAAACCCAGCGGGTTAGCGTCTGCAACACCCTAGAAACGCTTTTGGTTCACAAAAACGCCGCCGAAACAGTCCTGCCAGCCGTGATGCAGGCTCTAAAACTCAAAAAGGTCACCATACACGGTGACGAATCCATCGTGGCGGCGTATCCAGAGTCGCTTGAAGCAACCGAAGACGATTGGCATGCCGAGTACGGTTCGCTTGATTTAGCCGTGAAGATTGTCGATTCTATCGATGACGCTCTCGAGCACATCGCCAAGTATTCGACCCATCACACCGAATCCATCGTCACTGACAGTCAAGCCAACGCCGAGCGATTCTTGGCCGAGGTTGACTCTGCCGTTGTGGTGGTAAACGCCTCGACGCGGTTTACCGATGGAGGAGAGTTTGGATTTGGAGCCGAGGTTGGAATCTCGACGCAAAAACTGCACGCCCGTGGCCCAATGGGGCTTCGCGAGCTAACCAGCACCAAATGGTTGGTGCGGGGTGCCGGGCAAGTTCGTTCCTAGGCTAATCTGGAACTAAGTAAGTAGGAGAAAAATGACTTCCAATATTAAACTCGTCGCCGAAGCTGGGCTTCAGTTGCCGTTCCCGTCGGTGTATTTTGGCGTAATCGCCATGGGTGTTTTCATTGTGCTTGGCCTAGTTGCCTGGTCGTATCGCGACGTTGCCAACCGTCACGACCACAAATCAAACAACTCACAGGGTCACTAATAGCCTTTAGGGCAAGTTCTAATGACCAGACTGCGACTTGGGGTTATGGGTGGCACATTTGACCCAATTCATAACGGTCACCTTGTTGCCGCAAGCGAGGTACTAAGCAAATATCACTTGGATAAGGTGATTTTCGTGCCGACTGGCGAACCTTGGCAGAAGCAGACCGTTTCAGATGCCGAACATCGCTATCTCATGGCGGTCATAGCCACGGCTTCAAACCCAAACTTTGTGGTCAGCCGGGTCGACATTGATCGTGCCGGGCCTACCTATACCGTTGACACCCTGAACGACTTGAAAGCTCAATATCCAGGCGCCGACCTGTTCTTTATCACCGGAGCCGATGCGATTTCTTCGATAGCGTCATGGAAAGACACCGGCATTATTTGGGGCTTGGCAAAATTCATTGCTGTGACCAGACCAGAGCACGAGTTGCAACTTCCCGAAGCTCCCGAGGGTGCCATTGAGGTCTGTGGCATTCCTGCCCTGGCAATATCTTCGACGGATTGTCGCAATCGGGTGCGGCTGAACGAGCCGGTTTGGTACCTGGTTCCAGACGGTGTGGTCCAATACATTTCCAAGCATCAGTTGTATCGAGGTGCCGCATGACCGGCGAACAGCTGCCATCGCGCCGTGAACTGCGTGAGGCTCAGCGGCTCATTGAGAATCAGCCAATCCAAGTTGCGCCGCCAGCAGCACCAAGGCGACTTGAGCCACCACCAACTCGCAGGCAAATACGCGAACTCGAACGCGCCCAAGAGCCTTTGGCCCCGGCGCTGATTCACGTTGCACCCCAACCGACGCCTCCGGTGCCTATTCCGCTGCCGCCTCAGCCGGAACCTCCAGTGCCGCAGGTGCCCGAGGTGCTGCCACCACTGCCGAAGCAATTGGCTCCCGTTGCGGCACCGGCGCCACAACCTTGGTCGCTTACCGATACCGGCTCAATCTTCACAATGTCGCCGACGCCGGGTGCTGCGCCACAAACGGCATCCATCGTCATTGCAACACCGGTCGACCCATTGAGCTTCACTGGCCCGATAGTAACCTCTGGTGACCGACTCAGAACCGGGTCGATAACCATACCCTCGTTGGGCTCGGCAACCGCCGAGGTTTCGCTCGCCAAAGCTGCCACTGACGCAGACCTCGCATCGGCATTAGACTCTAAGGGTGCCTATGTTGCCGGAATACCTCCGATAGCCGCTGCAGGGGTTATCAGGAGTCGCTCTAAAGAGAGCGCTTTTCCACAAAAACTTAGAAGAGGCAAAGGCCAGCTTTATCTGGTGCTGACCACCGTCTTGCTCATGGCAACGGTGCTAGGGCTCACCTTGGCTGCGTTTCTTCTCGGCATTTTCAACTAGCAACTAAAGGAATCAGTGACCGCTACAGCCAAGGCCATTCACGCTGCGAACATCGCAGCCCGGGCCGCTTCAGACAAACTTGCCGAGAACATCATTGCGCTTGACGTTACCGAGCCATTGCCACTAACCGATATATTCGTGCTTGCCTCGGGCCGCAACGAGCGTCAGGTTGCATCGATTGCCGACGAAATTGAGGCTCAGATGCTTGAAGAGGGCATCAAGACCTTGCGCCGTGAGGGAAAATCCCAAGCGCGATGGGTGCTTTTGGATTTTGGCGATGTAATTTGCCACATCATGCATGAGGAAGACCGCATGTTCTACTCAATCGAACGCCTCTGGAAGGACTGTCCAGTGATCAAACTGGACGTGGTCTCAGCAAGCGAGTAAAAATCGTGTAAACTGTTCAAGTTGCTTAGGCAATGAACGGGCCTGTGGCGCAGCTGGTAGCGCACCTGCATGGCATGCAGGGGGTCAGGGGTTCAAATCCCCTCAGGTCCACCAAAAATAATCCCTTCCCTCTGGGGGAGGGATTTTTCATTACGTTTGTGTCAAATCTTTAGCAATCAAACGGTTTCCGCTTTTGCTCCTCGTAGACTGAACCAAATCGCACAGTGAGGTACGAATTGCGCTCAGATACAACCCCAGCAATCCAGTTGGTTGGGCTTCAAAAGAATTTTGGTTCAACCGTTGCAGTCGATAATCTCGATTTAGAGATCCGACAGGGTGAGTTCTTTAGCATGCTTGGCCCATCTGGATCGGGCAAGACCACTGTACTGCGCCTTATCGCAGGTTTCGAGACAGTAAGCGCCGGACAGGTTTTTCTGGACGGCCAGGATGTGACCAAATCCGCACCATTTGATCGCGATGTAAATACGGTTTTTCAGGATTACGCCCTTTTTCCACATATGAACGTGATCGAAAACGTGGCATACGGATTGCGTGTGCGAGGGGTTGGTAAAGCCGAGCGTCTGGCGGCGGCCAACGAGGCTTTGGCGACCGTTCAGTTGAGTGCTCTAGCCACCCGTAAGCCCAGCGAACTATCTGGTGGCCAGCGCCAAAGAGTTGCGTTGGCGCGTGCCATTGTGGTGCGCCCAAAAGTGTTGTTGTTGGATGAACCACTTGGTGCGCTAGACCTCAAGCTTCGCGAGCAAATGCAGATTGAACTTAAGGATCTGCAACGCAAGCTCGGCATCACGTTCATTTTTGTTACACACGACCAAGAAGAGGCACTGACCCTCAGCGATCGCGTCGCGGTATTTAACAATGGGCGTATCGAGCAGCTGGGAACGCCTCGGCAGCTTTACGAAGAGCCCGCCTCGGCTTTTGTTGCCGGTTTCGTAGGTACTTCCAACATCTTTGCTACCACCGAAGCAAAGGCCCTTGTCGGTGCTACCTCGGCTGTTTCAATCCGTCCCGAGCGCCTGCAACTAACAAAGACCGCGAGTGTTGATGCTGGTGCAATGAGCCTCCCTGGCCGGGTAACAGAGGTAATTTACCTGGGTGCAGCCGCGAGAGTGATTGTGAGTTGCCAGGGTATCCCAATCACTGTGCTTTATCAGTTTGAGGCTGGGCCTACGCCGGAACGAGATTCGGAGGTCTTTGTAACACTAAGACAAGCCGACCTAGTCTCGCTCGGCAACTAAATCGTTTCGCTAATCAGATAAGAAGGAGAGAGTAAATGAGAACCAAAGCACTAAAGTCAGCGGTCATCTTGGTTGCTTCAGCGCTGGTGCTGACAGCCTGTGGCACTGCACAACCGGCTGCCACCTCATCGATGCCTACCAAGTTAGGAGCGAACGAGAAGACCGTTTCGCTGCTGGGTTGGCCGGGATACGCCGAAGACGGCAGCAACGACCCAGCGGTTGACTGGGTAAGCCCATTCGAAAAAGCAACCGGCTGCCAGGTTACCTTCAAGAGCTATGGAACCAGCGATGAGGCCATTAGCCTGTTCAAGACCGGTGACTACGATGTGATTGCCGCTTCTGGCGACGCCACCTTGCGCTTGATTGCTTCGGGTGCGGTTCAGGAACTGAACACCAAGTTGATCCCTAGCTACAAGGACGTTTACCCGTTCCTAAAGGGCAAAGCTTGGAACTCGGCAGACGGCAAGGTCTACGGTGTTCCTCACGGTTATGGCGCCAACCTGCTGATGTATAAGAAGGACACGGTTAAGCCTGCTCCTACCAGTTGGGACGTAGTCTTCGACAAGTCAAGTGCCTACAAGGGCAAGGTCACTGCCTACGATTCGCCAATTTACATTGCAGATGCCGCTGTTTACCTGATGGCACACAACCCAGAACTCGGCATCAAGAACCCATATGCACTCGATGAGAAGCAGCTCGCTGCTGCTGTTGACCTGCTCAAGGCTCAGCGTGCCAACGTGGGCGAGTACTGGAGCGACTACCTAAAGGAAATCCAGGCTTTCGAAACCGGTGACTCTGTAGTTGGTACTACCTGGCAGGTAATCATCAACTCGATGAGCGCGAAGGCAAACGTTGGTTCAGTACTTCCTTCGGAAGGTGCTACCGGATGGTCTGACTCTTGGATGATCAATAGCAAGGCCAAGAGCCCGAACTGTGCATATGCATGGTTGGACTACATCGACCAGCCAAAGGCAAACGCAGCCGCAACCGAGTACTTTGGCGAGGCGCCAGCTACCCCTGCGGCCTGTGACTTCATGGCCAGCAAGGATACCTGTGCTAGCTACCACGCCGGCGATGAGGCCTACGCCAACAAGATCTGGTATTGGACCACCCCAATCGCCAAGTGCCTCGATGGACGTACAGATGTTCAGTGCACCGACTACGCTGCCTGGACCAGCGCCTGGCAAGAAATCAAGGGTTAGTCAGTAACCCATGGCTAAGAAACTAGGCGCGCGGAGCAGGCCCGATACAGGGCTCAGTTCTGCGCGCCTAGTTTCTAGTTATCTTTTCCCCAGGCCAAAGACTCGTTTAGCGCTTCTGCTTGCTGCGCCAGTCACCTGGTTAGTTCTGATTTATATAGTTGCTCTGGTGGCTTTGCTGGTTACGGCATTCTGGTCTGTCGACTCCTTTACGGGTGAGATTCACATGACCTGGTCACTAGACAACCTGAAACAGGTTTTCACGCAGGCGCTCTACCGAACCGTGACGTTTCGAACAGTTGGCATCGCGCTTCTAGTCACAGTTATCGACTTATTGGTTGCGCTACCGATTGCCTTTTTTATGGCCAAAATTGCCAAAGCCCGCAGTCAGCGAATCATGGTGATTTTGATTTTGATGCCGCTTTGGGCCAGCTATCTGGTCAAGGCTTACGCCTGGAGATCTGTACTAAGCCACGATGGAATTCTGCAGTGGTTATTGCAACCGTTTGGACTCGGCACCCCGGGTTATGGTTTGGCCGGAATCGTCATCACTCAGGCTTATATCTGGCTGCCTTACGTGATCCTGCCAATCTTCGCCGGCCTAGAGCGGGTTTCAAACACGCTGCTGGAGGCTTCTTCGGACCTAGGTGCCAAGAGCTTGACCACGATTCGACTCGTAGTTGCTCCGCTGTTGCTTCCGGCAATTATTGCGGCCTCGATTTTTAGCTTTTCCCTCACCCTCGGCGATTACATCACTGTGAATATTGTTGGCGGACCAAACCAAATGCTGGGAAATTTGGTCTATACCAATGTTGGAGCGGCCAATAACCTTCCGTTGGCTTCCGCGATTGCACTTGTGCCGGTTGCCATCATGTTCGCCTACCTGGCCTTGGTTCGTAAGACCGGCGCATTGGAGAACCTGTAAATGCGTATTTCTAACTCCGCCAAATGGGTCCTGGGCGTAATCACCGGTGTGGTGTTGCTGTTTATCTACCTACCCTTGCTGGTCGTGTTGGCCAACTCGTTTAACGCGAATAAGAACATGGTTTGGCCACCGCCTGCGTTGACCACGGACTGGTGGGGCAAGGCTTTCCGAAGCCTTGGGCTCTGGGAAGCGGTGGCAACCAGCATTGAGGTGGCGGTGGCCTCCACTTTGATTGCCCTGGTTCTGGGAACCCTAGTTGCCATGGCGCTGAGCAGATATAAGTTTTTTGGCAGACAAGTTGTGAGTTTGCTGGTGGTGCTTCCCATCGCATTACCCGGCATTGTTACGGGTATTGCTCTCAACAATGCCTTTAGAACGATTCTTGGTTTACAACTGACCATGGGGACCGTGATTGTTGCTCACGCAACATTCTGTGTGGTGACCGTCTATAACAATGTGATGGCCAGGTTGAGCCGCATGAACCCGAACCTGCAAGATGCCTCGGCTGATTTAGGTGCTGGGCTCTGGACCACATTTAGGCTAGTGACTTTCCCGCAACTCAGATCGGCGCTTTTCGCTGGTGGGCTGTTGGCTTTCGGTCTGAGCTTCGACGAAATTATCGTGACCACCTTCACCGCCGGAAACGGGGTAGTCACCCTTCCGATTTGGATTTACAACAACATGTTCAGGCCCGGACAGGCTCCGGTCGTGAACGTGGTGGCAGTGGTGCTGGTCTTGTCATCGATGATTCCGATTTACTTTGCGCAGCGAGTGTCCGCGGTACAAGACGCTTAGTTTTGCTGGTAGCTGGTTGTTTACCTGGTTGCCGTTTTAGGTTTCGGTGTTCACGCTAACTCGCTTGATTCGGCTGGTGAAGCCCGATTCAATCAACACTTCCGACTTGCGCACGCCAAAATGTTTTGCCAAAAGTTCAACTAGCCCCAGGTTGGCTGCTCCGTCTACAGCGCGTTCCTTCAAAAATACGGTCAAGGAGCCATCATCGTTGATTTCAACCAACGGACCTTTTTTGGATCCGGGTTTGACCATGACCGTGTATCGCACAAATCAAACTTAGACTGTTGCCATGAGCAGAACTTACCGTGGTTTCACTTTTGAACAGATTGCCGGCGCTATCGACCACTCGGTCCTCAAGCCAAACAACACGCAGCAGGAAATCATCGATGCTTGCAAGGTGGCGGCTGAATACCAGACCGCTTCGCTTTGCATTAGACCCATGGATGTGGCTTTGGCGGCCAAGGAACTGGCTGGTACCGGAGTTCCAGTTTGCACAGTGATTGGTTTCCCGCACGGAACCACCACCACCGCTACCAAGGTGTTTGAATCGGTTGAGGCGATTGCCAATGGTGCCACCGAGCTGGACATGGTTCTAAACGTGTCTCAGTTGGTGGATGGTTTCTACGATGACGTTGAAAGAGACATCGCTAGCGTTGTGGCAGCAGCCGAGGCGCATGCTGAGAACGTGATCGTGAAGGTTATTTTCGAAACGGCACTTCTTAGTCCCGAGCAGATTGTTAAGGCTTGCCAGCTAACCGAGGCTGCTGGAGCAGATTTTGTGAAGACCTCTACTGGGTTTGCCAGCGCTGGGGCCACGGTTGAAAACATTCGCCTCATGAAGGCCACCGTTGGGGATCGTCTTCAGGTCAAGAGTTCCGGAGGAGTGCGCACACTTGACCAACTGATTGACATGCTCGAGGCCGGTGCAGATAGAAGTGGTTGTTCGGCAACCGAGGCGGTTCTAGCCGAATTCAACGAGAAGGCCAGCTAACCAAGACAACTTGTGAGTAACAGTAACTTGTAAGTAAAGACCCCCTTGACTATGATTTAGTCATGACACTTCCAGCTCTATATCTTTCGCACGGTGCGCCACCGCTGCTCGATGACGAACTTTGGAAAAGCCAGTTGGTTCACTGGTCGGGCCAGATCCAAAAGCCGAAAGGTATTTTGGTTATTAGCGCACACTGGGAAAACGCTCCCGTGGCTATCAGTTCCACCGATGCGAATACCCCCTTGATTTATGACTTTGGCGGTTTTGCTCCCCGGTTTTACAAGGAAACCTATGCAACTCCTGATGCGGCTTGGTTGGGTTCGCTTGTGGCATCGTTGATGCCCGATCACGAACCATTGCACCAGAGCGCCAAACGCGGGCTTGACCACGGGGCCTGGGTCCCAATCAAAATCATGTATCCAGACGCCGACATCCCGGTTATTCAGCTTTCGCTACCCACCCACGACCCCATCAAGTTGCTGGAACTGGGCCGCCGTCTCAAGCCATTGCGTGACCATGGTGTTTTGATTGTCGGCTCCGGATTTATGACTCACGGGCTGCCGTTCCTTCGGGAGTTCCGAATCGATGCGGCGGCGCCCGGATGGTCATCGGAGTTCGATATTTGGGCTAAAGAGGCCTTGGAACGCGGCGATCTGGAAAGCCTAATCAACTACAAGACCTTGGCCCCCGGCATGCCTTACGCTCACCCCACGGTTGAACACTTCACCCCACTTTTTGTAACACTCGGCGCCGCCACCAATGCTGAGTCGGCAGTTGCTGAGAAGATTGACGGGTATTGGATGGGATTGTCCAAACGGTCCTTTGAGGTGGTCTAAAGCACATGGCGGTTTTTGCAGACGGCGCTGGAACCAGCCTTAGACGACCTCACGTTTTCGAGGCGGGCGAAGCTGGGGCTGATTCCAGAACCATCCTGCTGCTGCACGGCATGGGCGCCGATGAACACGATTTACTTGGCCTAGGTCGTCTTCTAGATTCCGGGGCGAACCTGCTTTCGCCCAGGGGAATGGTCCAGATCGAAGGGCTCAATCGTTTTTTCCTCAGATTTGCAGACGGATCTTTCGATGAAGATGGTTTGGCCCATGCCGCCGATGAGCTCGCAGGGTTTCTGAAAGCTGCCTCGGTGGAATACGGTTTTGATTTGAATAGAGTCTGGGCTGCGGGTTTCTCGAATGGTTCAAATGCTGCTGTTGCCTTGTTGCAACGCCACCCCGAGCTGCTTCAGGGTATTTCGGTTTATTCGATCACTAAGGCATTAGCCGAACCTATCGGTGTTGCCGGTTCGCTAAATGGCAAGAAGGTTTTCATTGCCAACGGCGAGTTGGATCAGCATGCCGGCATTGCGGTTCCGAGGCTCTTGGCAGCGCAACTTGAACAACTTGGCGCGGAAGTCGAACTCATGGAACACCAAGGTGGCCACAGCATTGTCATGGAACACGTGCGCCCTGTGATGCAATACCTGGCCAACCACTAAAGGCGTTAGCGGCTCCGCGGGTCGCCTGTTAGCTGGCCACCTGCTGCGCTTGTTTGGCTTTCCACTGTTTGTAGAGGTCTTTTAGATCCCACGCGTTCTCTGCCATCACCGATACTCCGCGAACTCCCGTTCGGCGGGTTTTGCCCGAGATCAAAACCAGCCGGGTGTTGAACAGAATATGACTACAACGCTTCTGAGCTTCATCGAAGAAAGTGGCATCGCTACAACCACTGCCGTCATCGAGGCTAATGAAAACCACTCGCTTGCCAGATCGCATCGGTGGAGTTTGGGTAGCTACTCGAACCCCGGCTATCAGCACCTCGGTCTTATTTCGCAAACCCACTAGTTCGCTGGCCTGCACCACTCCCATTTCGTCTAGCATGGGTCGATAAAGTTCAATCACGTGTTGGCTCACATCTAGCTTTAGTAGCCGCAACTCGTTTTGCACCTTTGATTCCAGCGATGGCTCCGGGTTTCCGGTCGGCAGGGTCTCCGAATAGTCGAATTCCAGCATGGGTTGGTCGGGGTCTAGTTTGGGTCGCTTTTTTACGGCGTTCAACTGCCGAACCTTAGCCATGATGTCGCCGCGCGTTATCTGGCGACTCTGGGAATCGCTACCCGCTCCGGCGCTGGAGACACCAAGCGACCCGAGGCCATCACCGATACCCGCCAGCGAGTCTAGGGCGCCAACCAGAGCCAGATTCTCGAGGGTTCGGCGCGTGGGTTCGGCACGCAGGTAAAAGTCGCTCAAATCGGCATAGGGAGCGTTCTTGATGATCCGCGCGATTTCGGTGACGCTGATACTTTGCAGTTCGGTGAGGGCAAGCCGCACCGCCAGTTGCTGATTGGGCAGTTTTTCAACCAGGTATTCATCGGTGGATTTATTTACATCCAGGGGCAGGATGTTTACCCCTAAGCGCCTGGCCTCGGTAAGCAATAGGCGCCGAGGATACATGCCCGGATCGTGAGTGAATAGCCCGGCCACAAACTCTGTGGGGTAGTGGGTCTTGAGCCAGGCACTCTGATAGGTGGGCATGGCAAAGGCGGCACCGTGAGCCTTGCAAAAACCAAAGCTGCCAAAGCTCTCTATGGTTGCCCAGACCTTATCGATAACTTTTTGTTCGTAGCCGTTTTCCGAGGATTTTTGCCTAAAGAAACTCTCGATTTGTGGTTTTTGCCTCGGGTTTTCCAGCGAACGACGAAGTTCATCGGCTTTTGCCAGGCCGCATTTGGTCATCACGTTGAATATGCGCAGCACGTGTTCGTGGAAAATGACCACACCAAAGGTTTCACGCAAAATGGGTTCCAGGTCTGGGTGCGGGTAAATGGCCTTGGCGAAACCGTGCCTGGCATCTAGATAAGGGGCGATCATGTTGCCCTTCATGGGACCCGGGCGGAACAGTGAGATCTGGATGGTTAGGTCGTTGAAAACGGTGGGTTGGTGCTTGCCCGTTAGCTCGCGTTGGCCGGGGCTTTCAATCTGGAAAATACCCAGGGTGTTGGTGGTTCTAATCGATTTGAAGGTTTCTGGATCGTCTAGGGCAATGGCGTCGAGGTCTAACTCTTTTCCGCTAACTCGCGCAATCTCGCGCACCGCATAGGCCATGCTGCTCTGCATACGAACGCCAAGTACATCTAACTTGAGTAGGCCCATGGGATCCATGTCGTCCTTGTCGAACTGACTCATGGGAAGCCCTAGACCACTGGGTTCAACCGGTGTGAGGCTTAGTAGCGAGGTGTCGCCCAGAATTACCCCGCATGGGTGCATGGAAATGTGGCGGGGGAGTCGGTCTAGTCGCTCTGTGATATCTACCAGCAGGTTTAGTTTGCGATCGTGCTCAAGTGCCTCCGCCATCTTGGCAAGTTCTGGTTTGGTGGCGGCGGCCGCTCTGAAACTGCGCGCGCTAAAACGCCACACGTTTTTTGCGATGTCATCGATTTCGTCGTCTTCGAACCCAAGCGCCAAGCCGCTGTCTCGCACCGCACCTCGACCGCGGTAGGTGGATTGCATCGATAGCAGGGTGACGCGATCCGAGCCGTAGCGCTTAAAAATGGCTCGGTAGATTTCATGTCGGCGGGCAGATTCCACATCGATGTCTATATCGGGCAGGCTGGTGCGTTCGGTGCTCAAAAAGCGTTCGAATAGCAGGTCGTGTTCTATGGGATCCACACCGCTGATGCCCAGCAGATAGTTCACCAAAGACCCGGCACCGCTACCACGGGCCGCGGTTCGGATTTTCATGTCGCGAATCATCTGGGCCACATCGGCTACGGTCAAAAAATAGGTGGCAAACTCCAGTTTGTGAATGGTCATTAGTTCCGCTGCCAAGCGGTGTTGAACGGTCTGGAGTTTGGATTGGCTAATGCCGGGGTAACGCCAGCCGATTGCCTCATGCGTTTTTTGCCAGAGCAGCTCAAAAGGGTTTCCGGTTATGCCTAGAGCCGATTTTTCCGGGGTTTTTGGCCTGCCCCAATCGCAGTCTTTCACCGGGTTTAACCGGCAGCGGGTGGCCAGCGCGGCCGTGACATCTAAGAGTTTCTGTGCGCGCTTGTATTCGCGGCAAATCTCCTGGGCCACCTCAAGCATCTGACCGTGGGTTTTCAGCCAGGCTTGCGCGTTTGGTTGTGGCTCGAACATTCCAAGCGGTTCCAGATGCCGCGCGGCATCTAGTACGTCGGCTGTGAGGGCATCGTCTGGCGACAAATACCGGACCGCATTGGTTAACACCGCAGGTATGCCAAGGTGATCTGCCAGATCCACCAGTCTGGTGGCTTGCACGGTAGACCAGGTGCTGCCGGGTTCGGTAAGCAAGCTAACTATTTCTATTGCCAGTGCGCCCGGGGCCACAAAGTGGCGGCTCCAATCTGCCAGCGCGTTTAGCGCGGCGGAGCGATTGCTGGTGAGGGCGAGTTGGCCAAAGGGGTTATCTGGCGAGAGCACGGCGGTGGCGGTTGCCACGTATCCGGTTTCGGAATCGCCTTGTTGCACCAGCGCCGCCAGCTGGGTGATGGTCAGCCCAGGCGGTTGTTTTTTGCCGTGTTGCTGTGCCACCGAAACCAGCTTGCAAAGCGTGGCCCAACCGGCACCGCTGTTGTTGCCGTGAGCCAGAACGGTCACGCGGCCAATGGGTTTTGCGGTGTCGTCTAGCACCGCTAGGTCTACGCCAACTATGGGGTCTAGGCCCAGTTGCAAACAAGCCCCGATGTGCTTAACCGCGCCATACAGACCGTTGCGGTCCGTTATAGCGAGTGCGGTAGCGCCCATGGCGGCCGCGGCCTCTGCTAGGTACTCGGGGCGGGTAACCCCGTAGTGCCCCGAATAGGCAGATGCCACGTGAAGGTGAGTGAACTGGTACATTTATTAGAGCCTCTGGCTGAAAGCCTTTAGTTACCGAATACCCGAACCAGTTGCCAACGGTTACTGATGGCCTGATGAACCAACTCAAACTGCATTACCTGGTCTTGGCAGTTGGCCGAAAGCCGCCACATCTCGGTTTCTAATACACCGGCGCCGATTCCGCGCTGCACGCGAGCGGACTCTACCCACCATTCTTTGCGTGCGAACCAGCGCACCGGACGATTCATAACCAGAAAACACTGGTCGCGCCAACGAAACCCGATTGGTTCGCCGTTTTGGTTTACAGAGACCGTTACGGCCTCATCTACCCGAGTCATTTTGCCCCTTTTCTTGATCGCTCCAGGGTAAAAACCCATTGCGACCCACCTCTGTTTTTCGAACAAATGTTCGAACGTTAAGAGTCTATGCAGGGGCACTGACATTGCAAATTGTTGGTTCAGCCAATGGTTGAAGGTTGTAGTGGCAACCGCACATCGATGCGTAAAAGAGCTAAATGGCTCTGATTAGCTCGCTGCCACTAGACGAAACCTTGCCTACCTCGGCGGAAACCTTGTGGAAGAGCGCATCACCGGCAACCACATCGCTGTCTAAGCCAATAGCTTGCAATAGATCAGCGTCACCTTCAATAGAGGAGTCCAACCAAACATCCAGGGTGTCGCCACTCAGGAACACTGGGTTGCGCTCGTGCAGGTGAGAAAGCTCGGGAGCCGAAGGCTTGGTCAGAATGGTTGTAGAAAGCAACCAGCGGGTTGGGTCGTTCGCAGCTTTATCGGGGTCCGCCCACCACTCGAACAATCCGGCGAAACCAAAAACCCCATCTTCGCCGGCATTCACGTAATAAGGCTGCTTGCTGCCATCTGAACCGACTACCCATTCGTAATAACCAGAAGCGGGAACCAGGCAACGCCTACGAATCACCGATTCCTTGAACGATGGTTTCTCTAAAACGGTTTCGATTCGAGCGTTGATTAGGGGAGAACCTTCGGTGGGGCTTTTGCTCCAGCGCGGAACCAGCCCCCATCTGGCGGAATGTAGTTCACGGCTAATTTCACCGATGGGCGAACCATCCAGGTCCTTTTCGAAAGCCCGATCCACCACAATGGTCACGCGATTGGTGGGAGCCACGTTGAAACTCGGCGGAACCTCGTCGATAACCTCATCGGCTTCAAAAATGGTGGCAATCTGGCCACTGGTCTTAGCAACTACAAAACGCCCGCACATGGGTTTAGCGTATCTGAGCCGCCAGCATTCTCAAGCGCTTTTGAAACCCATCGATGTGCCGCGCCGCGCCAACCGGGCTTCCCAAATTTACCCAGTCGGTAACCAAGCGAATGCCGTGAAGTGAGCTAAGCGCCCAAATCTCGAGTCCAACCAAATCGGCTGGGCGAACGCGCTCCAAACGGGTCTTGAAGCCCATTCCAGCGGCCAGAGCAAAGACTTCTTGGCGGGTAACGCTGTTGAGCCAGGGAACGCTGTGATCCGGAGCGCAAAGTACGTCGCCGCGCCACCAAACTAGTGCGCTCAGGGCGCCTTCTTCAACAATCCCCTCTGCAGACAGCAACACTGCTTCCTCGGCGTTGTGAACAATAGCCTTGCGACGAAGTTGAAAACCCAGACTTAGATCGGGGCCTTTTACCGTGGGGGAGACCCTAGGGTCTGGTTCGTCTAAAGTCCAAAGAGTAATTCCGTCTAGCTGCTCTGGTGCTTGCCTCAGCCGCAAATAAAGCGAGGGGGAGTTGGGCAGTTCGAGCCGGTTTGGTAGATGAAATTCGATACGCGGAAACCATCGACCAGATTCTGGTATCGCCTCATGAACCTGTTCAAAAAATGCGGGAAGCGAATCTGCAATTCCCGAGTCGGCGGCCACTGCCCATTCGGAGAAACGGTCAAAATGCGCTTGCAGGCTTCGGGCGCGACCCTCTTCTACTAACCAAGAATCCGCCGCTGCCAGGCACACTTCGTCTACGACATCGTTGCAGTCCACAAGCGCCCCGGAGTGAAAGCGCAAGAACTTGCCTTCTAGCATTTATGCTCCCCGGATTTTCAGCCACGCTGGGTTGCGCTTAACCTATAGGTTATTGGCAAAAATTAAGCCAAAAAACCAAAGCTGATAACGAGCGGGAAACAGGAGGTTACAGTGCAACTTTTTAGCTTTCTGATGCGCAGCTGGATCCACCCCGCGGATGTGTTTGTCACTTTGTATTCCAAAGACCAAAACTCGTTTTGGCTGGATCGGGAGCACCACCCAACCGAGCGTTTCTCGGTTATGGGGCATGCTTTTCGGGATCAGGTTTACAGCACCGCGCAAGCCTATGAAGCGCTGGAGTCAAGAGACGATTGGTCCAGGATTGCGGCAAGCGAATTACCATTTGCTTTCAGGCCAGGCTTTGTGGGAGTTTTTAACTACGCGGCCGAAGTCACGGAAATCCCCGAAGGCACTTGGTTAGAAGCCCGCGAGGCCTTCGTGTTTGACCACGAAAACAAACGAATGTTTCTAGTTGGGCATTTCGAGTCCGCGGAGCTCTTCGGAGAGTGGGTCAAGGCGGCTTTGCTGCGACTCTCGGTCTGTGGCGGGCAGGCAATCGGTTACAGGTTCAGGAACTCCGCTAAATCCGCTCCCGTGCCAATCAAACTCAGGCATTCGTCCCAAGATTACCTAGGGCTTATTCGCCAGTCTCAGCGGTACATCGAGGCTGGAGATGTTTATCAAATCTGCCTGACCAATCAGATCGACCTGAGCCACCAGAGCGATCCGCTCGAGACCTTTCTGAGGCTTCGCGAGTCTAATCCAGCTCCCTATTCAGCCTTCATCAAAACCGCTGATTTCGCTGTGGTTTCTAGTTCCCCAGAGCAGTTCCTGAGTTTAAGCATCGATGGAAAAATCGCCACTAAACCGATCAAAGGAACCAGACCACGAAGCGTAGATAAAGAGCAAGATCAGGCGATTGCCCGCGAACTTGCAGCCGACCAAAAAGAGCGCGCCGAAAACCTAATGATTGTTGACCTGATGCGAAACGACCTGGCCAGGGTTTCGGTGCCAGAAACCGTTTCGGTTACCAAGCTCTTCCAAGTTGAGCAATACGCTACGGTTCACCAGCTGGTTTCTACCGTGGAGTCCCAGAAACTCACCGACCTAGCCCCTTCTCAGGTGATCGCAAGTGCTTTCCCCGGTGGTTCCATGACCGGGGCGCCAAAACTGAGAGCCATGCAAATCATAGATGCTCTCGAGGCGGCTCCTCGCGGAATCTACTCGGGAGCTTTGGGTTACCTGGGCAACGACGGAAGTTTTGACCTGGGAATGACGATTCGGACTCTGGTTTTTCGCGGCGAATTAGTTTCTATCGGCGTCGGCGGCGGCATTACCAGCGACTCAAATCCGGAAGCCGAACTCGAGGAAACCAAACTGAAAGCCCGCGCCCTCTTGGCAGTGCTGAATGCGCCAGACCCATGGGCAGTTGCTTGGTAACCTTATTGCTTGAAGATTAGCCAGATTCCCGCTGGCTAACCCGTGGTTTTTTGCATTGAAATCTGCAACTAGAAACAAGTGAGTAAATGAACAATTCGCAAGCCGAAGAAAACGCCTACGACGTTTCAGCAATCCAAGACAAGTGGTTGCCAGTCTGGGATGAACTGCGCCCATTCGATTCGGCCAAAGCGGGAGATACTCGCCCAAAGAAATACGTGCTCGATATGTTCCCTTACCCATCGGGAGATCTGCACATGGGTCACGCTGAGGCCTATGCGCTTGGCGACGTAATTGCTCGTTACTGGGTTCAGCGTGGTTTCAACGTGATGCACCCGATTGGTTGGGACAGCTTTGGTCTTCCGGCCGAAAACGCCGCCATCAAGCGCGGTTTAGATCCAAAGGGTTGGACCTACGACAACATCGCGCAGCAAAAATCATCGATGCGCCGTTATGCCTGTTCATTCGACTGGGATCGCGTACTGATCACCAGCGACCCGCTTTACTACCGCTGGAACCAGTGGCTGTTCCTAGAGTTTTACAACAAGGGTTTGGCATATCGCAAAAACTCTTTGGTCAATTGGTGCCCGAGCTGCCAAACCGTTTTGGCAAACGAGCAGGTCGTGCAGGGTCTATGTGAGCGTTGCGACAGCGTTGTGACCAAGAAAGCCCTAACCCAGTGGTTCTTTAAGGTAACCGAGTACGCTGACCGACTACTAGATGATCTGGACACCCTGGAAGGCAGCTGGCCATCCAAGGTTCTTTCTATGCAGCGCAACTGGATTGGTCGCTCCTACGGAGCGGATGTTCAGTTCGTGATTGAAGGCCGCGATGAGCCGGTCACCGTTTACACCACAAGACCAGACACTTTGCACGGCGCCACATTTATGGTGGTTGCAGTAGATAGCGCTTTGGCTTCCGAATTAGCCGCTGAGGCCTCGCCTGAGGTTCAGGCGGAGTTCGCAAACTACCTCGACATCGTGAAGCAAAGCAACGATATTGAGCGCCTTGCCACCGATCGCGAAAAGACCGGTGTCCCGCTGGGTCGCTTTGCCATAAACCCTGTCAATGGGGAGCGCATTCCTATTTGGGCCGCCGATTACGTGCTGGCCGACTACGGTCACGGCGCCATCATGGCGGTTCCGGCGCACGATCAGCGCGACCACGATTTCGCTACTACCTTTGACCTACCGATTCGCCAGGTTCTAAAGGACCCAAACAGTAGCGAAGAAACCGTTCTGCCATTTGTTGGCGAGGGCGTGATGATCAACTCTGGCGAACTCGACGGCATGGCCAAGTCAGAGGCAATAGCCAAAATCATCGATGACCTAACTGCGAAGGGCACCGGAAAGTCTGCTAAGAATTTCCGTTTGCGCGATTGGCTGATCAGCCGCCAGCGTTACTGGGGCACTCCGATCCCAATCATTCACTGCGATGACTGCGGCGAGGTACCGGTTCCGGCAGATCAGCTACCGGTGCAGCTGCCATCGGCTGAAGGCCTCGACCTTTCGCCAAAGGGCACTTCACCACTGGGTGGGGCATCTGACTGGGTAAATGTTTCTTGCCCTAAGTGTGGCAAGGCTGCCCTGCGCGATACCGACACCATGGATACCTTCGTGGATTCCTCTTGGTACTTCCTGAGATTCCTATCCCCAAAGAGCACCGAGTTCGCTTTTGACCCACAGGCTGCCAAGGATTGGGCTCCGGTGGATCAGTACGTGGGTGGCGTAACTCACGCCATTTTGCACCTGCTTTACGCACGATTCTTTACCAAGGTGCTGCACGACCTTGGTCACGTTGATTTTGAGGAACCGTTTACCCGATTGCTAAACCAGGGCATGGTTCTGATGAACGGTTCTGCCATGAGCAAGTCGCGTGGCAACCTGGTTCGTTTGAGCGATCAACTAGATGAGCATGGCGTGGATGCGGTTCGTCTGACCATGGCCTTTGCTGGTCCGCCAGAAGACGATATTGACTGGGCAGATGTTTCTCCAGCCGGTTCCGCCAAGTTCCTCGCGCGCGCCTGGCGTCTTGCCAACGATGTTGCTAGCGACACCGCGGTTGACGTAACCAAGGGTGATAAAGCAGTTCGAAAGGCAACGCACACCTTCCTGAAGGAGTTCGGTTCCAACATCGAGTCGTTTAAGTTCAATGTTGGCGTTGCCAAGATCATGGAGCTAGTGAACGTCTTACGCAAGGCCATTGATACTGGCGTTGGTGCTGCAGATCCTGCTGTTCGCGAAGGCGCTCAAGAGGTGGCCAAGGCTCTTAGCCTCTTCGCTCCATACACCGCAGAAGACATGTGGTCTTTGTTGGGTCACTCGGCCGGTGTTGCACTTGCCGAATTCGCGGCGGTAGACGAGTCCCTGTTGGTTGAGAGCAGCATCACGGCGATTGTTCAGGTTGATGGAAAACTTCGAGACAAGTTCGACGTTGCAGTGGACATCTCGGCTGAGGAACTTCAGGCTTTGGCTATGGCATCGGCTGCGGTGCTCAAGGCAATCGGCGAACGTGAAGTGGCAAATGTCATTGTGCGAGCGCCAAAACTTGTAAACATCGCCACCAAATAGGTAGTTCTCAACAGCCAATCTTTAGGCGCTCATCTTCTGGATGAGCGCCTTTAGTTTTGGTTCGTGAAACATGTCCAAAATCTTCTTGAACGCTATTGGCGACCGCTGGATTCTGGGTTTCGCAAGTTTTTGCTTTTCGTTTTTGGCGCATTAGTGGTTTTGGTTATTGCTCTGGCCTCGCTTAGCCAACCAAGTGGTCAGGTTGTCACCAATCAGGTGTGGCAACCGCAACCGGTGTCTTCGGCGGTTGCCACCAATGGGACCAAGTTGACGATGAAGTTGATAGTTCACGTGGTTGGAGCGATAAAACAACCCGGGGTTTACGAGGTTGAAAGTGGCGCAAGGGTAATGGATGCCATATTTGCGGCCGGCGGTTTTTTGCCAGCGGCGGATCAAGCCAGCATCAACCTTGCTAGACCGCTAAATGATGGCGAGCAAATCATAGTTTTGTCTGTAGGGCAAAGCGATGATTCCGAAGGCACTGGAAAACCGAACTTGGTCAACCCAAACACGGCTAATGCATCTGAACTAGATTCGCTACCCGGCATCGGGCCGACTTTAGCTGCCAGAATCATCGACTACAGAAATAGCAACGGCAGTTTTAGTTCGATAGCTGACCTAGCAAAGGTAGCGGGAATCGGACCAAATCTTATTTCTAAAATCAAGGCTTTGGTCACCTTCTGATGCCTCTGGTTCTGGCTTTAGTCACTTGGGGGAGTCTTGCCCTGTGGGTGTTTTGCCCAGGTTGGTGGGTTTGGCTTCCCCTGCTAATCTCCATTTTCGTCTGGGTCAAAATGAGCAAGGCAACCGCTAGGAAAATCATGGTTGCGCTTGCCCTGCCTGCTTTGGTTCTGGCTATTAGCACCACTTCTCTTAGAAGCAACGATGCCCTCAAGCGTGCAGCCGAAGGTTTTACGCGCCAGCACTTGGTCCTATCCGTTGAAAAACACGATTCTGGTTATCTAGACGCCAAAGTGTCCTCGCCTAACCGATTCATCGGAAGAGGCGTTTTGCTCATTCCGGCTTCTATGAGCCTTAAGCCTTGCAACCAACAAAACTGGCAGGGAACTTTTTTACTCACTCCTCCAAGTGGTAAATCAAATCCCCTCACTCAGTTCTTAGCCCACCCCGCCGGAAAGATCCAGATAAGTTGCCAAGGTGGTGTTGGCGCGTGGATTCAAGATTTGGGTTCTACGGCTCGCTCAAAGATTAGAGCGGCAACGCTCGGAATCACTCCGGCTGCAAAATCCCTAGTACTTGGCGTAACCGACGGCGACACCTCGTTGTTACCCAGAGATCTGCAAGACCAATTCAAAGCACTTTCGCTTACCCACTTAAATGCGGTTTCTGGAACCAACTGTTCCATTGTGATTGCACTTTTTCTGGCAATTTTCACGCGATTTGGGTCGGGCAGAGTATTTAGGGTTGTCGCTTCCGGATTAGGTTTATGTCTTTATTTGATTTTGGTTGGGAATCAACCAAGTGTGCTTAGAGCCGCTCTTATGGGTGGGGTTGCACTTTTTGGGCTGGCTGTGTCCAATCGGTTTTCCGCTAGGAACGCCCTGGCACTAGCCATACTCCTTTTGCTTGGGTCGCAGCCAAGTTACGCGGTGGATTATGGCTTTGGGCTCTCGGTTTTGGCCACGCTCGGAGTTCTTGAGTTGGCTCCACGGTTGGCAAACTGGTTTGATCGCTGGCTACCCAGATATCTAGGTTTGATTCTCTCCGTGGCTATTGCTGCGCAATTAGCTTGCCTCCCCGTTTTGGTTATGCTCCAACCTGCCTTTGGGACGTTTGGCATTCTGGCAAATATCCTTGCTGAACCGGCGGTGCCTGCCATCACCGTCTTGGGTGTGGTTGGCGCCTTCTTCGCCGTTTTGGGTTTGGCGCTACCGGCAATGGGGCTATTTTGGGTTGCTTCGGTTCCAGCTCAATACCTCGTGGCATTGGCCAATACACTTTCGGCAGCTGGTGGCACTGTGGATATCCCGGCGGGTATTTCTGGTGTGGCCGTGACTCTGGGATTACTGCTTGCGGTAGTGGCACTCACAAGTAGGCGCTGGCAAAAACTTGGTGCGGCAGTCCTGATAGCGGCAATAGCTTTGTCCGCGGTTGTGGCCTTGCGCAGCTCAATAAAGGATCTCGGATTTGCGGCTTCAGATTGGTTCTATGTTTCTTGTGATGTGGGACAAGGAGATGCCACGATTATTCGTTCGGGAACTCACGTGGCAGTCATAGATGTTGGCAGAGAGCCCAAACCCATCGATGAATGCCTGAAACGGCTAGGCATCAACCATATTGAACTATTGGTGCTAACCCACTTCGACCTGGACCATGTCGGAGGAGTAGCGGGGGCTTTGTCGGGACGAAATGTGGATTCCGCCATGCTTACGAGTTTTGTGGATGACCGCCCAGGTGCCTTCGCCACTCAGCAAGTTTTAGAACAAGCGAAAATCTCTGTCTCTTACGGTGAAAAGGGAATGGAGGGCAGGTTGGGCGCTTTCAACTGGTTGGTCTTATCTCCGCACCATGCAGGCACGGATTCCGAAGACTCCAACGACGGAAGCGTCACAATGTATTGGGTTAGTAACAAAGTGAGAATAATCACCTTGGCTGATCTGGGGGCAAAGGGACAGATGCGACTTGCTCAAGAAAGTGCTCAATGGTGGGATCCCCAGATGCAAAAGCTGCCACTGATTCTCAAGGTGAGCCACCACGGAAGCGCAGACCAATACCCAGAGTTGATTGAGTGGCTGAATCCAACTTTGGCCACAATCTCGGTTGGTGCAGGAAACACCTACGGCCACCCCACCGAGGTCACTTTGAATCTGCTGAAAACCTGTTCGCAGTTAATCCTTAGGACCGACCTTCTAGGCTCAATTTCACTTGGCTTCGATTCGGCTGGCAGGCTCACCTGGGGTTCGGCTCGCGGTGGTTAGTTTAGGCTGGAACTGTGGGTAAAGCTAAGCAGGTGGGTTGGAACAACGATGTTGTCTCGCCAATCATTTTGGTCTCCGGCACAGAAGACTACCTCGCTTCCCGATTCATTAGAAGCCAGCGCGATTCGCTAAAAAGTAAGTTCCCTCAGATTGAAATCACGCGAATCGATGGTTCCGCTTACTCTTCTGGAGAGCTACTTTCGCTCACCGCGCCATCGCTCTTTGGGGAGCCAAGGTTGGTCATTATCGATTCGGTGGAACGCTGCACCGATGCGCTAATCGAAGACGGAATCGATTACCTAGGCGAGCCCACCGATGACACCGTGGTTTTGTTTAGGCATGGCGGGGGAGTGCGAGGCAAGAAGCTTCTGGACGCACTCAAAAATTCCGACCTAGTGACCGAGATCGCTTGCCTGGAGTTGAAGAAAGATGCCGAGCGTCTTGCTTTTGCAACTGCCGAATTTACTGCTGCCAAAAAGAAAATCACCAACGCTGCGCTTCGATCTTTATGCGAGGCCTTTACCGAAGATCTGGCCGAACTGGCTGCCGCTTGCGAACAACTTTGCCAGGACGTTACCACCGAGATAACTCCAGAAATTGTGGATAAGTACTACTCGGGAAGAGTAGAGACTAGCTCCTATAAAGTAGCCGACGCAGCTATTTCTGGGAACGCGGGTCTTGCACTCTCGCTACTTAGGCACGCCCTGTCCTCGGGAATTGACCCGGTACCCATGGTCCACGCCATCGCTGGAAAAGTGCGAATGCTTGCCAAACTGCACAACAATCGCAATGTGTCCGCCGCGCAGCTTGGTGCTCCACCCTGGGCCGTGGAAATCGCTCGCAAGGATTCCGCTACCTGGACCAGCGATGGCCTAGCCGCCGTGGTTCAAGAGCTTGCGGTGTGCGATGCCGCTGCCAAAGGAGCGGAGCGAGACTCGGGTTTCGCGCTAGAGCGTTTGCTGTTGCTAATCGTCGCAAAGGGAAAAACTAATGTCTAGAAAATCCAAATTCTGGGCACTCGCGTCCGTGGTCCTCATCACCACCTTGCTGCGGCCACCGGTAGCTGCCGTGGGACCCATTCTGAGCGACTTGCAGGCTAGTTTGGGGATAAGCCAGTCGCAGGCCGGATTGTTAGCCTCCCTGCCGGTTCTTTGTTTTGGTTTTGGTGCGTTCGCTGGGCCGTGGCTGGTTAGGCGCTTCGGGCTGACCCACGCCTTCACAATCATCATCGTCGTCATTTTGCTAACGCTGGTGCTAAGGGTTTGGTTTGGTTTTGTTCCGCTTCTTTTGCTCACGGTGTTGCTTGCTCTGGCGATAGCCATATCAAACGTGCTTTTCCCAACCCTGATTAGAGCTGAGTTCCCTGACCGCATTGCGGGAATGACCGCCCTGTACACGGCCTTGCTTGCGTTGTTTGCCAGTGTGGCAGCAAGCGCATCTGTTCCGCTGCTGAATGCCACACGGGACTGGCGCTGGGCTTTGGCCCTGTGGGCCATTCCGGCACTACTTGCCCTGGTGGCCTGGTACTTCAACACTCGTAGCAACGAGCTAACTGCCGAGCCCGACATCGCGGTAACCACCAGCGATCGTCACGTTTGGGTACATCCGATCACCTGGTCGCTCGTGGCATTCTTTGGATTCCAGTCGCTGAACTTCTATTCGATTTTGAACTGGTTACCAGCAATCTTGCATTCCAAGGGATTTGACCAAGCGGCCGCCGGAGGGTTGCTAGGACTAACAACGATGGTCGGTATTCCAACCGGATTGCTGGTCACAGCTAACCTAAAACGTTTCAAGTCGATGCCCTGGTTGGTCTTTTCCATCAGTCTGATTACCGCTGCCGGATTTGGGCTGCTGGTGTTTAGCGGCGCTCTGGCAATCGTCGGCTGTGTTTTAGCCGGCATTGGTTTGGCTAGCAGCTTTCCAATTTCGCTCGCCTTGGTGGCAATGAAGGCCAACAACAAGGATCAAACCACTTTGCTATCAGCTGTGGTTCAGGGCTTTGGTTACTTGATTGCAGCAGTAGGGACCTTTGCTGTGGGTCTAACCTTTGAACTAAGCGGAACCTGGCTGCTGGGAGTGGTTTCGCTGGCGGCAATCGCTTTGGTTCAGGCCTTTATCGGATTGTTCGCCGGATCCGCCAGACGGCTCTGAGAACTCAAGCCAAAGGCATTACGAATTTCGCACTGACGCTTGGAACTTAAACAAAAAGACCGCCGCGATAGCGACGGTCTTTTTCTAAAACTTTGATTTACAGCGCGTTTGCCTGCTTGGCGATAGCCGACTTCTTGTTGGCTGCGTTGTTGGTGTGGATTACACCCTTCGAGACAGCCTTGTCTAGCTTCTTGCCAGCAAATGCAACTGCTGCTGCAGCCTTGTCCTTGTCGCCCGAAGCAATTGCCTCGCGAGCGGCGCGAACAGCGGTACGAAGCTCGCTCTTAACAGCCTTGTTGCGCTCTTGAGCCTTAAGGTTGGTTCCAATGCGCTTGATCTGCGACTTGATGTTTGCCATGTTTCACTTTCTGAATTTGCCGCGCCAAATAGCGAGACTTGAAAAGATTGTTGGGCTTTGGTGGAGACACACACCTCATACCGAACCTCAACTTTAGCAGTATTGGTAGTTTCGGGCAAGTAAAAGCGGGTGTTTTGCTTCGATTAACAATGCTAACCCTCGGAAACCGACCCTATCGGCGGGTGGGTATGGCAAAATATAGGTACTGCCATCGCAGTCATCTTGCTTTTCAACCGTCAGAGGTACTCGTTGTCGCCACGCGCCACCACCAGGCTCGAACCAGCCAAAACTAATCCTGAGCTGATTCGTAACTTCTGCATCATCGCTCACATCGACCACGGCAAGAGCACGCTTGCAGATCGCATGCTCCAGCTGACCGGAGTTGTTGAAGCCAGAGAGATGCGAGCTCAGTACCTGGACCGCATGGACATCGAACGCGAGCGCGGAATCACCATCAAGAGCCAGGCTGTTCGTATGCCTTGGGCGCTCGATGGCAAGACCTACGCCTTGAACATGATCGACACCCCGGGTCACGTTGATTTTACCTACGAGGTTTCCCGCTCCCTTGCCGCGTGTGAGGGCGCAATTCTTTTGGTAGATGCCGCCCAGGGCATTGAGGCCCAAACCTTGGCGAACCTTTACCTAGCCATGGAAAACGATCTGACCATCATCCCGGTTTTGAACAAGATCGATTTGCCAGCCGCCCAACCCGAGAAATACGCCGAGGAAATTTCCGAGTTGATCGGTTGCGATCCAGAAAGCATCCTCAAGGTTTCGGGTAAGACCGGCTTTGGTGTAGAAGAATTGCTTGACCACGTGGTTCGAACCATGCCTGCTCCAAAGGGAGACCCGAACGCACCAGCACGTGCCATGATTTTTGACTCCGTATACGACTCGTACCGCGGTGTTATCACCTATGTTCGTATGGTTGACGGCCACCTAGCCGCCCGCGAAAAGATCCAGATGATGAGCACCCAGGCGGTTCACGAACTTCTGGAAATCGGCGTGTCTTCGCCTGAACCGGAACCAACCAAGGGCCTCGGTGTTGGTGAGGTTGGTTATCTAATTACCGGAGTTAAGGACGTCCGCCAGAGCAAGGTTGGCGATACCATTACCCTGAACTCCAGGCCGGCATCAGAGCCACTCACTGGCTACAGCGAACCGCTTCCGATGGTTTACTCGGGTCTTTACCCAATCGATGGCAGCGACTACCCAAACCTTCGTGAGGCCCTAGACAAGCTCAAGCTCTCAGATGCCGCCTTGGTTTATGAACCTGAGACCTCCGTGGCGCTTGGTTTCGGATTCCGCGTGGGATTCCTAGGTCTTTTGCACCTAGAAATCGTGACCGAGCGTCTAGAACGCGAGTTCAACCTCGATCTGATCGCGACCGCTCCAAGCGTGGTCTACGAAGTGACCATGGATGACAAGCAAGAGATCACTGTCACCAATCCGAGCGAGTTCCCGACCGGCAAGGTCAAAAAGGTACTTGAGCCAATCGTGAAAGCCAACATTTTGGCGCCTAAGGATTACGTTGGCGTGATCATGGAGCTTTGCCAGGGTCGTCGTGGAACCATGCTGGACATGCAGTATCTTGGCGAGGACCGAGTTCAGCTTCGTTACATTTTGCCGCTTGCCGAGATCGTGTTCGACTTCTTCGACCTACTAAAGAGCAAGACTCAGGGCTACGCCTCGCTCGACTACGAAGAAGCAGGCCTAGCCGAGGGCGATCTGGTTAAGGTAGACATTCTGCTCCAGGGCGAGCAAGTTGATGCTTTTAGCGCAATCGTGCACAAGGACAACGCCTACGCCTACGGTGTCAAAATGACCACCAAGCTTCGCGAGTTGATTCCACGCCAGCAGTTCGAGGTACCAATTCAGGCCGCCATCGGTGCCCGCATTATTGCCCGCGAATCCATCCGTGCCATGCGCAAGGACGTTCTTGCCAAGTGTTACGGCGGTGACATCAGCCGTAAGCGCAAGCTACTCGAGAAGCAAAAAGAAGGTAAGAAGCGCATGAAGATGGTTGGTCGCGTTGAGGTTCCGCAAGAGGCATTCATCGCGGCTCTTTCCACCGATGGTGAGAAAAAGGGCGAGAAGAAGTCTAAGTAATGGCTCAATTGCCACTTGGTGACCCAGCTCCTAAAGACGGGCTGCTGCCGGTTTCTGCACTGACCCACCAAGACAAGAGTTTTCACGCCTACGTGCACATACCTTTTTGCCGGGTGCGCTGTGGTTACTGCGACTTCAATACCTATACCGCTACCGAGCTAAAAGGCGTAAGCCAAGACAGTTTTGCGGCCCAGCTAATCGAGGAGATTCGATTCAGCCATCGGGTGCTCAGCGAATCCAAGTTTGAGCCAAAGCCGCTTTCGAGTGTGTTCTTTGGCGGTGGCACTCCCACCCAGTTACCCGCCAGCGATTTGGCGGCCATCCTTGGCGCTTTGATTGAGGCTTTCGGTTTAGAACGAGGCATCGATGGCGTGCCCATCGCTGAAATTACGACCGAGGCAAATCCAGACAACGTTGACCTTGAGTACCTAGAGCAGTTGAAGGTCGCTGGCTTCACTCGGGTTTCCTTTGGAATGCAGTCGGCCGTAACTTCGGTGCTGAAGACACTGGATCGCAGCCACACCCCGGAACGAGTTCCGCTGGTGGTGGAATGGGCCAAGCAGGTGGGGCTTCAAACCTCGGTGGATCTCATTTACGGGGCTCCCGGTGAATCGATTGCCGATTGGCAGGCCAGCATCGATGCCGCACTTGGCTACCAAACTGATCACATCAGCGCGTATTCGTTGATCGTTGAGCCAGGAACCAAGTTGGCCAGGCAAATTGCCGCAGGCGAACTCGTGGAACCAGACGAAGACGAGCAAGCCACCAAATACGAACTAGCCGATGCTGCATTCGAAGCAGCCGGTATGCGTTGGTACGAAGTCAGCAACTGGAGCACTTCGGAGTCCACTCAGAGTGCACACAACCTGAGCTATTGGCAGAGTAAAAACTGGTGGGGCTTCGGCCCGGGTGCGCATAGCCACATCGGTGGTGTGCGCTGGTGGAACCAAAAACACCCGGCCACCTATGTTGCTCCGCTCGCTAGAGGAGAGTCTCCGGCTCTCGGTCGCGAGACCCTAGATGCTAAGACTCAGCTGGAAGAGCAAGTTTTACTAATGATTCGCACCAAACAGGGTCTGCCAATCCAGGTACTCAAGGACCTGGCTGTTTTTGAACCCAAGTTGATTGCGGGTTTGATTGCAGATGAACTCATCGATGCAAAATCTGCGATGCGCGGAATCATTCAACTTACCCTGACGGGTCGTTTACTAGCGGACAGCGTGATTAGAACGCTTATCGCTTGATGCCGATAATATTGGCACTCAGGACAGCAGAGTGCTAGGGCAGGTGAACATGATTCCAGAACGAAGTGCAGACGTGCTGCGCGCCATTGTTCAGGACTACATTGCTACTCGCGAACCGGTTGGATCCAAGGCGCTAGTGGAGCGACATGGCTTTGGCGTTTCCGCAGCCACAATCCGCAATGACATGGCTCTGCTCGAAGAAGAAGAACTAATTGTTGCCCCTCATACCTCCAGCGGGCGAGTGCCTACAGACAAGGGTTATCGACTCTTTGTGGATCGTTTAAAAGAGGTTAAGCCGCTATCGGTAGCCGAACGCAACGCTATCGAGTCCTTCATGTCTAACGATGGCGACCTCGACGAAGTTCTAGGCAAGACTGTGCGCCTACTGTCTTCGTTGACCAACCAGATGGCAGTTTTGCAATACCCGAGTCTTGGTAAGTCCACGATTCGTTCGGTAGAGACCGTGCCTGTTTCAGATTCTAAAGTTCTGCTCATTTTGGTCACCGACTCAAATCGAATCCAACAGCATGTGCTAGACCTCGGTTCGTCTTTCGACCCGGTTTTCTTGGGTGAACTTCGAGCCAAGCTTATGACTCTATTGGCGGGTATTCCGCTGAGTCAGGTGGCAAACGCACTCCAGGACTTTGAGGCCAGTTTCGCTCCAGAGCGCAGGGTAATCACCGTTCAGTTCGCCTCAAGCCTGCTGGATTTGGTAGACGCCAACCGAAGCGAAAAAATCATTGTCTCGGGTACGGCAAACCTGGCTCGCAGGGAATCTGAGTTGGGTGGCAACATCACATCCATGCTGGAAGCCATTGAACAGCAGGTTGTGATGCTGAAACTTATCAACGAGCTAAAAGAAGAACAGACCGGAGTCTCCGTTCGAATCGGACGCGAGAACCAACTTGACTCTTTCGCCAATACCTCCGTTGTGGTCGGTGCATACCAAAATGAGGCGGCAGAGGTGGCCAAGTTGGGTGTCATCGGCCCCACCCGTATGGACTACTCATCGAACATTGCCGCGGTTGGTGCCGTGGCCAGATATTTGACCAAACTGCTGGGCAACTAGCGGCGGAAATAAGGAAACAAAGAGTTGGCAGATCACTACGAGGTACTTGGCGTTTCACGTCAAGCCACTACCGATGAAATCAAGAAGGCTTATCGCAAGCTAGCTCGCGAGCTGCACCCGGATGTGAACCCATCAGACGAGGGTCAGGAACGATTCAAACTTGTGACCCACGCCTATGAGGTTCTCAGCGATGAAACTCAACGGCGCAACTACGACATGGGTGGGCAGAACCAGGGCTTTGGTGGTTCAAACTTTGGTTTTGGAGATATCTTTGACACCTTCTTCGGTGGTGGTGGCCAGCGTGGCCCTCGCTCGCGTGCCGAACATGGCCAAGATGCGTTGCTAAAGGTTGAACTCACTCTTCAAGAGGTAACTTTTGGTGTCGCTAAGTCTCTGGAGATCGATACCGCGGTGCTTTGCACGACCTGTAACGGAACCACCTGCCGCCCTGGAACATTGCCTAAAACCTGTGACATCTGCCGCGGTTCGGGTCAGGTGCAGCGTGAAGTTCGCTCACTCTTGGGCAACATTGTTACCAGCCAGCCCTGTAATGCCTGCAAGGGTTACGGCCAGGTTATTCCTGAACCTTGCCTGGATTGCCGCGGCCAGGGACGAGTGCGCGCACGCCGAAACCTAGATTTGAATATTCCAGCCGGAGTTGAAGACGGTCTTCGCCTTCAACTTGCCGGTCAGGGTGAAGTTGGCTTTGGGGGAGGACCAAACGGAGACCTCTACGTTGACATCATTGTTAAGAACGACGATGTTTTTGGTCGACGCTCCGATGACCTAACCTGCACACTCGAGGTTCCATTGCATGATGCGGCGCTGGGTCGCCACACCACCGTTGACACCTTCGATGGACCTCTTGACCTTGCCATCGAGGCCGGTGTTCAAACTGGCGATGTCATTACCATCAAGGGCAAGGGAATCACTCACCTTCGCGGAAGCGGACGAGGCGATTTGCTAGTGACCATTCAGGTGATTACGCCATCCAAGTTGGATGCCAAGGAACGTGAACTGTTCCGCCAGCTCGCAGATTTGCGCAAGAACGACAAGATTGGCCTTAAGCGCCATGCCACCGGCTTTTTCGGTAAGAGCAAGAAGCGCTAGTGGTTATTCCGCTTTTCAACCACCCGCTTTTCCCTCGTCCCGCCGAGGGTGATTCGGTCACCCTGTCCGGTTCCGAGGCCAAGCACGCGGTAACAGTTCGCCGGATGCGGGTGGGCGAAGGCATCCAACTTTCTAATGGCGAAGGCCTAAGAGCCATCGGCACTGTGGAGGCCATCGATGGAAACAATCTTTTAGTGAAGGTTTCCGAGTCGCATCAGGACGCCAAGCCAGACCCTGCCTTGGTATTGGTGCAGGCTTTGGCTAAGGGAGACCGTGACGAACTTGCGATTCAGGCCGCTACCGAACTAGGCGCTTTTGCAATAGTGCCATGGCAGGCGGATCGTAGCATTTCTCGCTGGGAAGGCCCAAAGATAGCTAAGGGCGTGGAGAGATGGCGGGTGATTGTTGCCGAAGCAGCCAAACAGGCGCTTCGTGCTCTAACGCCAAATGTGTCTCAACCGCTATCCACAAAAGAGTTGGCCAAGAGTTTTCGCGGCTACAGCCGAGTCTTAGTCCTAGATCCAACTGCTTCGGTTTCGCTGGCGAAAATCGAGTTACCAAGCCACGGTGAAGTTGCAATTGTGGTTGGGCCAGAGGGTGGTATTTCCGATTCCGAATTGGCCCTTCTGGAAAGTGCCGGAGCGGTCCGGGTTCATCTGGGCGAATCGATTCTTAGGACCAGCACCGCCGGCATGGCGGCCATCTCTGTATTGCAATCCAAACTTGGGCACTGGGGTTAAACTATTCGCGAAAGGCAAGTGATGGACTGTATTTTTTGCAAAATCGTAGCGGGTCAAATCCCGGCTACCTTGCTTGGTGAAACCGAGCACTCCATCGCCTTCAAAGACATTTCGCCCCGCCAGCCCATTCATATTTTGGTGGTGCCAAAGACTCATCATTCAAACGTGGCTGATTTGGCGTTTGAAGACCCAACCGGCCTGGTGGACCTGGTTCAACTTGGTTCCAAGTTGGCCGCCGAGTACTCCACTGGTTCATTCCGATTGAGCTTCAACACCGGAATCGAAGCTGGCCAAAGCGTATTCCACGCTCACGGTCACATCACCAGCAATACTCCTAAGAACCAGTAATCAGTGGCTAAGAACTCAGCACCCAAAGCAGCCAAGGCAGAAGATTGGCTTCAGCGTCGAGTGGAACTCGGCGACACCCAGTTGCTATCCCTTTACGGTCCAGAGGACCAACTCCTAAAGGCGTTGGAGCTAACTGTGCCTGCGGTTGAGGTCATGGCTCGCGGGGAGCAGCTGCAGCTGAGTGGCCCTGCCGATCAGGTAAAAAAGGCCGAGGATCTGGTTTATGAAATGGTTCGACTCATGCAAGCCGGTGCCCCAATCAGCATTCAGGACCTTGAGCGCAGTGCCAAAATGCTAGAAAACAGCGATGGCCCTAGGCCGGCGGAGGTGCTTTCGCAGAGCATCCTCAGTTCTCGCGGTAAGAGCATTCGGCCAAAGACAGTAGGCCAGAAAACCTACGTAGATGCCATCGATGAAAACACTATTGTGTTTGGAATTGGGCCAGCCGGTACCGGTAAAACCTACTTGGCAATGGCAAAAGCGGTTCAGGCACTGCAGCGCAAAGAGGTGAGCCGCATCATTCTCACGCGCCCTGCGGTAGAGGCTGGGGAGCGACTTGGCTTCTTGCCAGGCACTCTAACCGACAAGATTGACCCGTATCTGAGGCCGTTGTTCGATGCCCTGCACGAAATGCTCGACCCGGAAACCGTGCCTAAGTTGTTGGCTTCGGGAACCATCGAGGTTGCTCCGCTGGCTTACATGCGCGGACGCACACTGAATGACTCATTCATCATTCTGGACGAAGCTCAAAACACTACTCCAGAGCAGATGAAGATGTTTCTCACCAGGTTGGGTTTCAACTCCAAGATGGTGGTCACCGGAGACATCACACAGGTTGACTTACCAGCCGGAGTCAGTGGACTAAAGACCGCCGAGAATATCCTCACCGGTGTTCTAGACATGCATTTCTCGTATCTCAGTTCGGCGGATGTTGTGCGTCACAGCCTGGTCTCCAGAATTGTTGAGGCTTACGCGGTCTTTGAACAGAAGAATCAGGTCCGAAAGCAGAACCAAACCGGAGGCAAGCGATGAGTATCGAAATAAGCAATGAAACCGAGTGGCCGGTAGATCAGGATCGAGTTCTTCGGTTGGCAGAGTTTGCCATGGACGCCATGCGTTTGCACCCCAACACGGATCTCTACCTTCGCTTTGTAGACCTTGAAACCATGACAGACCTGCACGTTCGCCACATGGATGAGCCAGGCCCAACCGACGTTCTTAGTTTCCCGATGGACGAATTATTGCCAGGAGATAATCTTTCGGTGGCTCCGGAAGGCATTTTGGGCGACATTGTTATTTGCCCTGATTTCGCTGAGGAGCAGGCTAAAAAGGCCGGTCATCCGGCAATGAACGAAATGCTTTTGCTGACTACTCACGGAATCTTGCACCTACTTGGTTTCGACCACGCCGAACCAGACGAAGAGAAGCAAATGTTCGGATTGCAAAACGAGATCCTGGCTAAGTTTTACCAACTAGAGTCCGCAGCTTGATTCAAATAGTTTTTGCGGTACTGCTAGCGCTGGTGGCGATTCCCTCCACCATCGTGGAATCGGCTCTGCGTCGTAGCCAGCAGTCTGAACTGGCCGAAGGCTGGGGTTTCATCAGGCTGGTGACCATAAGCCTATTTGCTGTGTTAATCGGCCAGACGCTAGCTCCAATCGGTTACCTCTGGTGGGTAAACGTTGCAGTTTCAATCGCCATCACTCTGGTTATGGTTTTCCTCACACAGTTCCTAGCCAAGTACTTGGCGCACCGTGCACTGGGCTTCGCATTACTCAAGTCGCTAGACCCGTTGATCAAACAGGTAAACCTGCTATTCACACCGCTGACCGGACCCAAACTCGAGAGTCCTGAAGAGTTCGAACAGGAACTTTTGGAATCCGTTGAAGAGTTCACGGAGACCATCGTGCGTGAAGTGATGGTGCCTCGAATCGACATGGCCACCATCGGTGCAGAATCGACACTTTCCAAGGCGATGTCTGTTTTCCTCAGGACTGGCTATTCCAGGCTCCCGGTGATCGGTAAGACAGTAGACGATGTCCTGGGCGTGCTCTACCTCAAGGATGTGGCCCGCCTCAGTTTTGAGCAACCGGCCAAACTAACAAACTCGGTCGAGACACTCACTCGCAAGGCGGTGTTCATCCCTGAGTCAAAGCCGGTAGACGATCTGCTTCAAGAGATGCAGGCAACGGCCACGCACATCGCAGTGATTGTTGACGAATACGGTGGAGTTGCCGGGCTGGTAACCATGGAAGACGTCATCGAGGAAATCGTTGGAGAAATCAGCGATGAATATGATCGCGATATTCCCGACGTCGTGGAACAATCCAACGGCACCTGGCTGGTCAACGCGAGGTATTCACTGATGGACCTTGGCGAGCTATTTGACATCGAACTAGATGACGAAGATGTGGATAGTGTTGGAGGGCTTGTGGCAAAGGAACTTGGCCGCCTTCCCCAACAGGGCGAATCGGTAACGTACAGTGGGCTCAAGTTCACAGTTGATCGAATCGAACCCAGAAGAAAGCGACTTGTGACAGTTTTAGTTGAGCGTACCGATCGTCTGATTGATGCCGAGGCTGGATTCGACGGTAAGGAATAGCATGACTTTTAGAGCAGGATTTGTTTCATTTGTAGGGCGCCCAAACGTGGGAAAGTCCACGCTCACTAATGCGCTGGTGGGTCAAAAAGTGGCAATCACTTCCTCCAAGCCGCAAACCACAAGGCGCGCCATTAGAGGGATCGTGCACCAACCTGAAGGGCAGTTGATTCTGGTTGACACCCCTGGATTACACCGCCCAAGAACCCTCTTGGGAGAACGACTAAACGACTTGGTGGACAGCACCCTGAGCGATGTGGACGTAATTGGGTTTTGCGTCCCAGCAAACGAGAAGATTGGTCCCGGAGACCGATTTATTGTGGAGCAGTTGGACTCGTTCCGCCGTGCAAAAAAAGTAGCAATCATCACCAAAACCGAACTGGTAGACAAGCAAACTCTGGCCGAACAACTACTTGCCGTTTCCCGACTTCGTGATTTCGAGGCCATCATCCCGGTTTCTGCCGTTGCGGAAGACCAGCTGGATGTCCTCATGAAGGTGCTCATACAGCTACTCCCAGAGTCTCCTGCGCTCTACCCGCCCGATGCGGTCACCGATGAATCTATTGAGGACAGAATCTGTGAACTAATTCGCGAAGCAGCGTTAGAAGGCGTGCACGACGAACTCCCGCACTCGCTTGCTGTGACCATCGATGAAATCAACCAGCGACCTGACAAGCCACTAATCGATATCCACGCCAACGTTTTCGTGGAACGCGACAGTCAGAAATCCATCATCATAGGCAAGGGCGGCTCGAGACTCAAGGAAGTTGGCTCAAAGGCCAGACCAGAGATCGAGAAACTTTTGGGCTCGCGGGTATTTTTGTCGATTCGTGTCAAAGTGGCTCAGGATTGGCAGCGCGATCCAAAGCAACTTGGTCGATTGGGTTTCTAGCGCAACTTTGGCTTTGTGCTAACCTGTTTCCGTGTTCTGCTTGCTCCTACTTAGCAGCCGCGACGAGGCCTAAACCGGCCATCCTCGTCCGCGGTGCTTTGCAGTTGGCTGACAAACCCCAAACTTTTTAGGACACCAAATGCAGAACACTCAGCGCCCATCGGGCATGCCAGTTCACAAATACGTTCCATTTCACGAACAAATCAAGGTTTCGCTACCAGATCGAACCTGGCCAGACAAACTCATCACCCAGGCACCTCGTTGGTGTGCAGTTGACCTACGCGATGGCAACCAGGCGCTAATCGACCCAATGAGCCCGGAACGCAAGCTCAAAATGTTCCAGCTTCTGGTGAATATGGGCTACAAGGAAATCGAAGTAGGTTTCCCAAGCGCATCGCAGACGGATTTCGATTTCGTGCGTCAACTGATTGAGGAAAACCACATCCCTGAAGATGTCACCATTCAGGTTCTGACTCAGGCCCGCGATCACCTAATCGAGCGCACTTACGAGTCGATCAAGGGTTCCAAAAAAGCTATTGTTCACTTCTACAACAGCACCAGCGTGCTTCAGCGTCGTGTTGTTTTCAACCAGGACATGGCCGGAATCAAGGAGATTGCGCTGCACGCGGCTCGCTACTGCCTTTCGCTGGAGTCCACGGTTCCCGGAACTCAGGTTTACTACGAGTATTCACCGGAGTCCTACACCGGCACCGAGTTGGAATACGCCCTTGAGGTTTGCAATGCGGTCATCGATGTAATTAAGCCAACCCCGGAGCGCAAGATCGTTATCAACTTGCCGGCAACCGTAGAGATGGCAACCCCGAACGTTTACGCGGACTCAATTGAGTGGATGAGCCGCAAATTGAATCGCCGTGACAGTGTTTTGTTGAGCCTGCACCCGCACAACGACCGCGGAACCGCGGTTGCTGCAGCGGAGTTGGGTTACCTAGCAGGTGCCGACCGCATCGAAGGTTGCCTGTTTGGCAACGGAGAGCGCACCGGAAACGTTGATTTGGTCACCCTAGGCATGAACCTGTTCAGCCAGGGTGTGGACCCGCACATTGATTTTTCAAACTTGGATGAAATCAAGCGAACCGTGGAGTACTGCAACCAGCTACCTGTTCCATCGCGAGCACCATACGGTGGCGACCTGGTTTACACCGCCTTCAGTGGTTCGCACCAAGACGCCATCAAAAAGGGCTTCGAGTTGATGAGCCAGCAGGCCATTGCCGAGGGGAAGCATGTTGATGACCTGGTTTGGGCGGTTCCTTACCTTCCGATCGATCCCAAAGACGTTGGTCGCAGCTACGAAGCTGTGATTCGAGTTAACTCGCAAAGCGGAAAGGGAGGTGTGGCATACCTCCTCAAGGCAGACCACAACCTAGACCTACCTCGTAAGTTACAAATCGAGTTCAGCCGCGTGGTTCAGAACGTTACCGACACCGACGGCGGCGAAATTACCAGCGAGCGACTCTGGGATGTATTCACCGATGAGTACCTTCCTGCCCCTTCGGACAAGCCGGAACTCAAGTGGGGTCGCTTTGAACTAAAGCGCATGCGCACTGCTAGCGAAATGGATGGCGCCGTGGCGCTTGACGTAGTGCTTAGAAATGGTGACGCCGAGGTGGAGTGTTCCGGAAACGGAAACGGACCGATCAGCGCTTTCCTCGATATCTTGTCTCAGCTTGAGGTCAACGTTCGCCTACTCGATTACGTGGAGCACACCTTGAGTGCATCAAGCGATGCCAAGGCTGCTGCGTACATCGAGCTAGAGGTAAATGGTCAGAACCTTTGGGGCGTGGGCATCGATGGCGACATCGCCACGGCGTCTCTAAAGGCCGTTATTAGCGGCGTAAACCGAGCCATTCGCTCCTAGCATTAGAGCGTGCCACTTTACCGAGACGAAGCTGTTGTGCTGCGAACCCACAAGTTGGGTGAAGCAGACCGGATCGTCACCATGCTTTCCAAACAGCATGGCCAGATTCGAGCGGTAGCCAAGGGAGTTCGGCGAACGGCCAGCAAGTTCGGGTCCCGGCTAGAGCCGTTCATGGTGGTCGACATTCAGCTGTTCGAGGGTAGAAATCTAGACACCGTTAGTCAGGTGGAGACCATCGGTGCTTACGGTCGCGAGATTATGGCCGACTACACCGCTTACACAGCCGCACATGCCATGGTGGAAGCCGCCGAACGACTAACCGGAGAAACTTCCAGCACTCAGCAATACCTGCTTTTGGTTGGCGCGCTTCGTTCGCTGTCTCGAGCAGAACGCGACCCCGCCGTTACCTTGGATTCCTACCTGCTACGCGCGCTGTCTCTGGCAGGATGGGCACCAAACTTTGAAGCCTGTGCCAACTGTGATCGCCCGGGGCCGCACACTGCTTTCGTGATGCAAATCGGCGGTGTGGTTTGCGCTGAGTGCAAGCCACCTGGGGCAGCCACCCTGGATTCCGAAACAGTGAGCCTGTTGGGTTCATTGTTGGCAGGGGAGTGGGAAGCCGTATCCGGTGCTAGCGAAAGAGCAAAGTCGGCGGCTTCGGGTATCGTTGCCGCATATAGTCAATGGCACATTGAACGCGGATTGCGTTCCTTGAATCACGTGGAGCGTTTGTGAATCAGTTTCTCTCTTTGGACTACACCGGGTTACCGGTTCCGGAGTTCGCCGGAAAAGTTCCGCAGCACGTTGCAATCGTCATGGATGGCAATGGTCGTTGGGCTAACCAGCGTGGTTTGACTCGAGTTGAAGGGCACAAGGCGGGCGAGGCTGCGCTGCTAGATGTAGTCGCCGGTGCTATCGAAGCGGGCGTCAAGTACCTAACGGTTTTTGCTTTCTCCACCGAAAACTGGAAACGCTCCCCAGATGAGGTTCGCTTTCTCATGGGTTTCAACCGCGAAGTCCTTCGCCGCAGACGAGATCAGTTGAATGCTTGGGGAGTTCGGATTCGCTGGGCAGGGCGCAGACCAAAACTCTGGGCCTCGGTGATTAACGAGCTGCAAGAAGCCGAACGGATGACCGCTGGTAACAGTACTTTGACGCTGACCATGTGTGTCAACTATGGGTCCCGAGTGGAAATCGTGGATGCCATGAATGCGATCGCCGCCGAAGTCGCCGCTGGCAAAATAAAGCCGGGTGCCATCAGCGAAAAAACCATCCAGCGCCACCTGCAAACGGCGGCCCTCCCGGATGTCGACCTTTTCATGCGCAGTAGCGGTGAACAACGAGCCAGCAACTTCTTGCTTTGGCAGAGCGCATACGCCGAATTCGTGTTTCTAGATACCCTCTGGCCAGATTTTGGCAGAACCGACCTGTGGCGTGGCATCGAACTCTATCTGAGCCGTAATCGCAGATTTGGCGGGGCAAAAGACGCTCCAAGCGCCTCGGCTAACTAAACTTATTACTTTGGTAAGCCCTGCAAGGTTTGCCACCGAGGTCACGACACCCAGCCGCGACCAATTGAGTTTTGGAGTTCACACATGGCTACACCTAATCGCCTAGATGCAGTTATCTCGCTTGCTAAGCGCCGCGGCTTTGTTTTTCAGGCCGGCGAAATCTACGGCGGTAGCCGAAGCGCCTGGGACTACGGACCCTTGGGCGTTGAGCTAAAAGAAAACATCAAGCGTCAGTGGTGGAGAACCATCGTTTCCAGCCGCGAGGATATTGTGGGGCTCGACTCATCGGTGATTCTGCCTCGAAAGGTATGGGAAGCCTCGGGTCACGTTGCCGAGTTCGTTGACCCGCTGATTGAGTGCACCAGCTGTCACAAGCGCTTCCGTCAAGACCACCTAGAAGAAGCCTTCGAGGAGAAGAAGGGTCGCGCACCAGCATCGATGGCCGACATCGCCTGCCCAAACTGTGGTGGCAAGGATATCTGGACCGAGCCAAAGAGCTTCAACGGACTGCTTCAGACCTACCTGGGCCCGGTTGCTGCCGAAGAAGGACTCCACTACCTTCGCCCTGAAACCGCTCAAGGCATCTTTGTGAACTTCGCCAACGTACTTGGTGCCTCCAGAATGAAGCCTCCGTTTGGTATTGGCCAAATCGGAAAGTCGTTCAGAAACGAAATCACCCCGGGTAACTTCATTTTCAGAACTCGTGAGTTCGAGCAGATGGAAATGGAGTTCTTTGTTGAGCCTGGAACCGACGAAGAGTGGCACGAGTACTGGATTGAACAGCGTTTCAACTGGTACACCAACTTGGGAATCAAGGCAGAGAACCTGCGTATTTTTGAGCACCCAAAGGAAAAACTCTCTCACTACTCCAAGCGAACCGTAGACATCGAATACCGTTTTGGATTCCAGGGCAGCGAGTTCGGCGAGCTAGAGGGAATCGCAAACCGCACCGACTTCGACCTACGCACTCACTCGCGCGAATCTGGCAGCGACCTGTCTTACTTTGATCAGGCCAAGGGCGAGCGCTGGTTCCCATACGTAATCGAGCCGGCCGCTGGTCTAACCAGATCACTGATGGCATTCCTAGTAGACGCTTACGCCGAGGATGAGGCTCCAAACACTAAGGGTGGAGTGGATGTCCGCACCGTTCTTCGTTTGGACTACCGCTTGGCTCCCGTAAAGGCTGCGGTTCTTCCTCTATCGCGCAACGAAGACCTTTCGCCGATCGCTCGAAACCTAGCTCAGGAACTCCGAGGCTACTGGAATATCGACTTCGACGACTCGGGTGCCATCGGCCGCCGCTACCGTCGCCAAGACGAAATTGGTACCCCGTTCTGCATCACCGTTGACTTCGACACGCTTGACGACCAGGCGGTCACGGTTCGCGAACGCGACACCATGGCTCAGGAACGAGTATCGCTTACCAAGCTTCGCGAGTACCTCGGATCCAAACTTCTGGGCTAGCAATGACCCAGATGTCAATAGTTTCCGAAAACTCGCTACCCAGAGCGGCGCAGCCACTCAAGTTTGGCAAGTTGACTATTGGCACTCCTGTTGTATTAGCTCCCATGGCTGGCATCACCAATACCGCCTTTAGGCGGCTTTGCCGTGAGTTCGGGGGCGGCTTGTATGTTTCAGAGATGATCACAAGTCGCGCACTGGTTGAGCGCACCGACGAATCGATGCGCCTGATCGGACACCACCCGAGCGAGCAGATTCGCTCGATTCAGCTCTATGGAGTAGACCCGAAAACCATCGGTGAAGCGGTGAGAATGTTGGTTGCCGAGGACCGAGCCGACCACATCGACCTGAACTTCGGATGCCCGGTGCCTAAGGTGACTCGCAAGGGTGGCGGAGCGGCTCTTCCGTGGAAACAGGATCTGTTCGCCTCAATTGTGCAAAGTGCAGTGAGAGCGGCTGGCGATGTACCGCTAACCATAAAGATGCGCAAAGGCATCGACGCCGATCACCTCACCTATTTAGATGCCGCCAAAGCTGCCAGGGATGCGGGAGTTTCGGCCATCGCGCTACACGCAAGAACTGCCAGTGATTACTACTCCGGTCAGGCAGACTGGAGCGCTATCGCCACTTTGCGAGAAGCGATTCAAGATGTTCCGGTTTTGGGAAATGGCGACATCTGGAGCGCGGCCGATGCCATAAACATGGTTAGGCAAACGGGCATCGATGGGGTTGTAGTTGGTCGCGGCTGCCTGGGCAGACCTTGGTTGTTTGCCGACCTACAGGCTGCCTTCGATGAGTTCCAGCGGGACCCAAACTCAAATGCGGCTATCAACCCGGTGCAACCAACCCTGGGTCAGGTTGCGCAGGCATTCAAGAAGCACGCGGAGCTACTGTCCGAGTTCTTCGAGGAAGAAGCCCGAGCCTGTCGCGATATTCGCAAACACGTGGCCTGGTATTTCAAGGGCTATCCGGTTGGAGGCGAATTCCGTGCGGCCTTGGCGCAGGTGCAAAATCTTGATCACATGGATCAAATTTTGGCAACCCTGGACTGGTCGGTTCCATACCCTGGAGACGAAGCCGAAGGCCCACGCGGCCGATTGGGTGGCGCAAAGCAAACCGCACTCCCAGAACATTGGCTGGATTCCCGCTCGCTCGACTCGGAGCAACGTGCCACATTGCTAGACGCCGAACTAAGCGTTTCGGGGGGCTAATTGTGACCGAACACGGTTATACCGATTTTGACCGAGAGCGTTTTCTGCCCGAGGAGCGCAGGGCTGGAACATTGCGTGGCGAGTTCACTCGCGACCGGGCCAGGGTTTTGCATTCTTCGGCTCTGAGGCGCCTTGGGGCTAAGACTCAGGTACTTTCACCTAGTACGGGTGACTTCGCTCGCACTCGTTTGACTCACTCCCTCGAAGTGGCTCAAATCGGGCGTGAAATGGCAAGCGATCTCGGCCTCGATCCAGATGTGGTTGATCTGGCTTGCCTCGCGCACGACCTTGGCCACCCGCCTTTTGGCCACAATGGTGAGCGTGCTTTGAACGATTGGGCCAACGAAATCGGTGGCTTCGAAGGCAACGCCCAAACCCTGCGGTTGCTCACCCGAATTGAGCCCAAAGTTTTTGGTGCCGATGGCAGGCCTTTTGGGCTGAACCTAACCCGCGCCTCGCTAGATGCCACCTGCAAGTACCCTTGGGCGCGTGTGGAACCTGCCGACTTCGACCAGCTTCCAAGGGCCAAGTTTGGCTATTACCTAGATGACAAGCCTGTTTTCGACTGGATGCGCAAAGGTGCGGACGAAGGCAAATCCGTTGAGGCAATGGTGATGGACTTCGCCGATGATGTCGCCTATTCGGTACATGATTTCGAGGACGCCATTGTGAGCGGCTTTGTGGACTTAGCCGTGTTAGCCGACCCGGCTGCAGAAGCGAACCTGCTGCAACAGGCCAGTGACTGGAGTAACGGCGCCTTCGCCCTGGATACCCTCATCGAGGCTCTGCGCCGGCTGCGATTGAACTCGTATTGGCCCACCACTTATAACGATTCACCCACAGACCTTGGGCGCCTCAAAAACCTAACCAGTTCGCTGATCGGCGGATTCGTTCAGCGGACCACCAAGAACAGTTTCGCCTGGGCGCAAGAGGGAGAGATTTCTCGTTATGGGTCCAACCTGGTGGTTCCAAGCGATGTCGAAGAGGAAATCGCCGTGCTGAAGGGGCTTGTGGCAGCCTTTCTGATGGCACACGAGAGTCGCCGTACCTATTACGAGTGGCAACGAGCAATTTTGACCGAACTCAGCGATGCGCTACTTGCCTCCAACGGCAAACACTTGGATTCCTATGGCACCGATGCCTGGGCAAAAGCACTAAATTCTGAGCAGCAACATCGGGTAGTGGTGGATACGGTGGCCTGCCTAACCGACCAGCGGGCAATAACTTTGCATCACCAGCTGGTAACCAACGCCGGCAAGACCAACCTGTCTTAGCTTCACCGTAGGATTGACGTTATGGCAGGCAAGATTCGGGCGAGCGACATAGAAGAGGTCAAAGCTCGAATCAATATCGCCGATGTAATCGGTGATTACGTGCAGCTCAGAACCGCATCGGTTGGTTCACTAAAGGGCCTTTGCCCCTTCCACGATGAAAAGTCGCCATCCTTTAACGTGCGTCCTTCTCAGGGCTTTTACCACTGTTTCGGTTGCGGCGAGGGCGGCGATGTCTATAAGTTCGTCCAGCAACTTGATGGCCTTAACTTCACCGAGGCGGTGGAGAAACTTGCCGGTCGCATTGGCTTCACCCTCACTTACGAAGCCGGCAGTTCGACCGACACCGGCACCGGTGTACGCAATCGCATCCTGGAGGCAAACTCCCTTGCCGCAGCGTTCTATGAAGAGCAACTGCTCACCAACGCTGGGGCTACAGCTCGCGATTTTCTTTTGGGTCGCGGTTTCGACCAAGCAGCCGTCAATCATTTCGGAATCGGGTTCAGCCCAAAAGGTTGGAGTGGTTTGACCGATTACCTCAAATCCAAGGGTTTCAGCATCGATGAATTGGTGTTGGCGGGCCTTGCTGCTCAGAGCGAAAAGGGCGGTTACGACAAGTTTCGTGGCCGCGTTATGTGGCCGATCAAGGATGTTTCGGGCTCGGTAATTGGCTTTGGCGCCAGAAAACTTTTCGAGGATGACAACGGGCCAAAATATCTCAACACCTCGGACACCCCCGTTTATCACAAGTCTCAAGTGCTCTATGGAATCGACCTGGCGCGCAAAGACATTACCAAGCAGCAAACCGTTGTAGTGGTTGAGGGTTACACCGACGTAATGGCCTGCCACTTGGCGGGGGTCACAACGGCCGTTGCTACCTGTGGCACAGCATTCGGAGATGAGCACATTCGGATTCTGAACCGCATGTTGGTGGGAAGCGCTACTCCGGCACAGGTAATCTTCACTTTCGATCCAGACGCCGCCGGGCAAAAAGCTGCCATGCGGGCGTTCGAAGACAGCCACAAGTTCGCTGCGCAAACCTTTGTGGCAATCGGTCCGAACGGGCTAGACCCTAGTGACCTGAGGCAGTCGCAGGGTGATGAAGCCGTTCGTCTAATGGTTCAGAACAAACGCCCGCTTTTCGAGTTTGCCATCAGGCAAAAACTTGCTCTTTTTGATTTGAACTCGCTCGAAGGCCGGGTTGGAGCTGCAAGAGCGGCTGCGCCCGTCGTCGCTGGAATTAAAGATGAAGCCCTGAGGCCGGCATACATTAGAGAACTTGCCGGATGGGTATCTCTGCCACCGGATGAAGTTTCACGAATCATCGCTGAGGCTCAAAAGGTTAAGCGAACCAATGATGTGGCAAAACTTAGAACAGACCTTCCAGAAACCGCGTCGGAGCTACCACCGGTAGCCCCCGATGAGGGTTTTGCACCTGTGAATCTTGCCGACCCAATCAACCTCGCGGAACGTCAAACCCTAGAGGTTTTGGTGCAGTGCCCGCAGAGTTTCAACCAGGGACAACTCCAGCGAATCGCAGCCGCGGGCATGTCGGCTCCAGCTCATAATGCTTTATTGCAGGCCGTTGTGAGGGCGCTAAGTGCCGATTCTCAAACTTGGCTTGGGCGGATCGAAAGCGTGATTCCGGCCAACTTAGAGTCGGTTTTGCGAGCCGTGGCTGCCAAGCCAATGCCGGTGAGCACTCCGGCGCAACTGGAAGCCTATTCATCAGGCGTTATATCAAAAGCTTTGGAGCGAACCCTGAACCGTGAGAAGGCAGAGGCTTTGGCGGAACTGCGCAGGGGAGACGCCCTTGCAGACCCAACGCACTATCGGGCTTTGCAACAAAAGTTAGTCGCCCTCGAATCCGAGCGCCGCACCTTGTTAGGGGAGTAGAAGTGCCCACAGACCGCCTAAAAATAGCGATCGAACCAAAATCATTTGCGGCTTATGAGCAAGCCGTCAAAGACTCCGGTGGCGTGCCTTGCCGGCTCAGCAGCGATGTAGCCGCTCTAGTTTGGACAGACTACTCCCAGCCTCAAGCTCTAGAGCAGATGCTGCGCGATAACCCTCAACTCGAATGGGTTCAATTGCCGTTTGCCGGTGTGGACACTTTCAATCAGGTCTTGAACCAGCCGGTTCGATTCACCTCTGCCAAGGGTTCATATAGCGAGCCAGTAGCAGAACACGCGCTGATGCTGTGTCTGGCTCTTGGACGGGATATCCCGACGCGTTTGACGGAGAAAACCTGGGGCAAGAAATTTGCCAAGTCGCTCTATGACTCTGAGGTTTTGATCGTGGGTGCAGGCGGAATCACCGCCGAACTAATCAACCTGCTCAAACCGTTTCGTGCCAACATCACAGTAGTTAGAAACCTGCCCGAACCCTTGGCTGGTGCAAATGTCACGGTGGAACTAGATGCATTGCCTGCCCAACTCGCTAAGGCGGACTTTGTTATTTTGGCCTGCGCTCTCACAGAAAAGACCAGGTACCTGTTCGATTTGGCCATGTTGCAGAGCATGAAATCAGACGCCTACCTGGTTAATATCGCCAGAGGTCCCGTTATTGTCACAGCAGATCTCCATACAGCACTGGAATCCAAGGTGATTGCAGGAGCAGGCATCGATGTAACCGATCCCGAACCTCTTCCAGATGGCCATCCGTTGTGGAATGCCCCAAACCTAATAATTACTCCGCACACAGCAGACACCAATGAGATGGTGATTCGGATGTTTTCGGAACGACTCAGGTTAAACACCCTTGCCTATCTAAACCGAGGTGAATGGATCGGAGTGGTTAACCCAGATTTGGGCTACTAGCCACCTCGACACCCACTCCGTTGGGGGATTTGGGAATCTGACTTAAATTTGCTACTCTTTTCTGGTGCCTGAGGCACAATTCCTCGATAGCTCAATTGGCAGAGCATTCGGCTGTTAACCGGAGGGTTCTTGGTTCGAGTCCAAGTCGGGGAGCCATATCAGCTTTGCTGTAGCTCTTAGGAGGCCACTTGATTCAGTGGGTCCTTGGCAGAAAATGGCTTCCAGAGATCATTTTTGGTCTTATTTCGTTGGCTTTTGTATTTTCAGACATAGCCATTCAAGGCAATGAAATTGCGGTTGCGGCCACTCTTCTGGCCGTTTCCGTCATAGTTTTCAGGCGTTTCACATACGTACAACCACTTCTTATCCTCGCGGGCTCAGTCATCGAGGTCATGTCTGGTTTTCAGCCTTTGGTTTCCGGCATGGTTGCCCCAATTGCCCTTTTTCTCACCGCTGCTTTCGGGCGCCGAAGACTAGGCGTCTATTCCCTAATTGCTTCTGGCTTATCTGGAATATTCATTTCTTGGAACACCGCGCTAAATAGTTCGCTGGTCAAAGACATCTATGGCTTGCACGTTTTTGATGACTCCGGCCGCTGGGCAGCCTTTATTTTCGCCGCGGTAACCGTTCTAGGTGTCAACGGGTTTGCTTGGCTGGCAGGTGCCTACTGGGTTGAGCGATTCAAGCAGAAGTCGGCCTCTCTAGAGAGAGACGAAGTCAAGGCTGCAAACCTCAGAACACGTCTTGATATGGCAGAACAAAATCAGCGATTCAGTATTGCCCGCGACCTAAATGAGTTGGTTTTGCAGCGAGTTTCTGGGATTTTGGCGCTGACCGACGGAGCCCGATATGCCGCCAAGGTTGATTCCGAGGTAGCACCAAGGACCCTGGATCGTCTTGCTATCTTGCAGCGCGAGGTGCACAACGAAATGCGCCGACTGTTTGACATGCTGAACATGTCGGTACAGGTTGCTACTGCGCCTCCAACTATTCGCGACCTCGACTTCCTTGCCGCACAGTTTCGCGATCTGGGATACCCAACTGCTCTGGTGCACCGTGGACCAAGGGTCCAGGTCTCCGCTGGCGCTGGTCTGAACATCTATCGAATCGTGTTTGAGGCGCTTCAGAACATCAAGGATCACGCACCTATCGGGTCTTCCATCGATGTCGATTTCAACTGGTCAAACTCAGGCCTTCAGGTTTTGGTCAAGGACAATGGTGTTGAGACAGCGAGTAAATCTGGATTAGGCCTAGTTGATTCGGGCTATGAGATTCAAGATGACATCGATGCGCTTACTCAAGAAGTCACAGGTGCTGGCATTACCGGTATGCGAGAGCGCGCTCAGCTCTTTGGTGGCAACGTCGAAGCCAAGTCGGTACCCGGTATCGGTTTCACCATCAATGCAATTTTCCCAAACCTCGATGACCTGACGGCTGGACAGGAATAGCGTGTCCGCGACTGTTCGTGTTGGCCTGATTTTTGGGACCAAGTTGCTCCTCGAGGCACGCAAGCTCCTACTAGAGACACAACCGGATTTCGACATCGTTTACCAGCAGACCGAGGGCTCGTTAGCAGCCGAAGAACTCCTGAACATCGATGTAGACGTGGTTTTGGTTGACAACCGGCTTACACCCTTGTCTGGAAGCGACTTTGTAAGACGTTTTTTGCGCAGAAACCAAGGGACAGAGAATCGCCTTCCAGCTTTCATTTTGACCGGACCATTCAACTCCGGCGCAATGGAACTTGAATCAATCAGATGTGGTGCATCGGATTTCGTTACCGAAGAGGACTCTGCCGACGAGCTCATTCGAGTGATTCGAGACTCAAGGGACCTTGAAAGAACTACTGATTTTGGAGCGCTTTCGGATTTCTTTACCCAGAACGGCGTTGAGGCCGGATCGAATAAGCGATGGCTGCTCAGGTTGACCGACCTATCGGATCAAGAATCCAATGTGATCGATAGCCTTGCTGGGCTTGCAAATACCTCCGAATTGCTGGCGCGCACCGGTTTGACTCAGACTCAGATACGTTGGAATTTGAACTCAATTCAAGAGAAATTGGGGCTATCTACTCGCTCTCAGTTGGCCCTGGCGTTTCATGAAGCGGCCCTGCTACAGGAAGGACAGTAGCGTTGGTGAACAAGGCAGCACTGCCAACTTGGTTGCAGGGTAACTCTGGGCAAACCGTTTCAATGTCGCTCGGTGTTGGCTTTGCCACGGGGCTTTACGGTTTATCTTTTGGCGCCTTGGCAACCGCTTCGGGTTTGTCTATCTGGCAAGCGCAGGTGCTCAGCCTGTTAATGTTTAGCGGCGGTTCGCAATTCGCCATCATCGGTGTTTTAGGCGCCAGTGGTGCGGCGGGAATGCTGCCAGCTATTTTGTCGGCTTGGTTGTTGGGTATCCGAAACGGTTTCTACGCCCTGCGACTCAGCGGAGTTCTCCAATTGGTAGGAGCAACCAAATTGCTTGCGGCCCAATTCACCATCGATGAGTCGAATGCTGTCAGCTTGGCTCAAGACCAGCCACGTTATCAAAAACTTGGATTTTGGCTAACGGGTGCTGCGGTATTTGTTTTTTGGAATGGGTTCACTTTTGTTGGCGCAATCTTAGGCGGGTCAGTATCAAGCCCCGGTGTTTGGGGCCTAGACGCTGCTGCCGGAGCCGCGTTTCTGGGCCTACTTTGGCCGCGTCTGACTCACCTGCAACCACTTGCCATTGGCGTCACTGCTGCTGTGTTGGCGGCTGTGTTCATTGGGCCGTTACCCTCAGGCATTCCCGTCATTGTTGCCGCACCATTAGCGGTCCTGTTGGTTTGGGTCTTCGAGAGACTCAACCGACGCAAGAGCAGCCCAGCAACAGGGGCAGGTGACTCGAAGTGATTGAGTTTTGGCCTGCAATTTTGATTGGTTCACTTGCGGTTTACAGTTGGAAAATCCTTGGCTATCTGCTGCCGGAGTCCTTTTCTAGACAAAAAACCGTTGTTGACCTTGCAAACCAGCTAACCGTTGGCCTGCTTGCAGCGCTATGCACGGTTGAAACCATAGGCGGAAACCAGGGAATTGCGATCGACTCGCGGATTCCAGCTCTGGCAGTAGCGGCCATTCTTTACTGGAGAAAAGTGCCATACCTAGTTACGGTCCTAGCAGCCGCGATCGTGGCAGCCGCACTGAGGTATTTTCTGCATTGGGCCTAGCCCTCTAGATCGTCCTTACCTGGAAGCCAGGTCAAACCGGGCTTACCCCAGTTGTTCTTCATAACAATCTTCTTGGCATCGACTTTGTGTGGCTCTGCCAGACGGTCTACATAAAGAATTCCATCGAGGTGGTCGAATTCGTGCTGAAAAATACGCGCTAGCCAGCCAGTCGCCTCTATTTTCACCGGTTTCTGTTTCAGATCAACGCCCGAAAGCGATACCCAGTCGGCACGCTTCAATGGGAATCGTTCGCCGGGCACGCTTAGGCAACCTTCTTGTTCGGTGTCCCAATCGGCTTCTCCGGCCTCAATTTCGCCAACCTTAAGAATCGGATTGATCACCTCGCCTCGCACAGGGTTTCCTGCTTCGTCTTCGTAGTCGTAAACAAAAACTCTAAGACCAACCCCAACCTGAGTTGCAGCCAATCCGACCCCGGGTGCTTTTTCCATGGTCACGTACATATCCGCTACCAAATCGGCAAGGTCTTGATTGAAATCGGTGACTTCAGAGGCACGGGTGTGCAAAACCGGCTCTCCAGTGATGCAAATTCTTCTTACAGGCATTGTGCAAATTTAGCCCAAAAGGGTTCGTCGTTCATAACTCAAAAGGCGGGTAGTCTGGAAGCCACAATGATTTTGGGACTTTAGCAATGCACATCTTCACCGGGTTTGACAATCGATTCTTGGCTATTGGCCTTGCATTGATCGGTGCCGTGGCTCTGGCCATTGGGGCTCAGTTCCAAAATGACGCGGTTGGCGAAAAGCAAGGCACAAATCAAAAGCCAAACGGTTCACTAAGCGTCAAGCAGCTTCTTTCACTGATGAAACACCCTCGCTGGCTAACCGGCATCTTGCTCACAGGTGTTGCAGTGGTCTTCCAGATTGCTTCTTTGTCTATGGCGCCGCTAATTGTGGTTCAGCCGCTTGGTGCCATCGCGCTCGTCGTGACATCGCTGCTTAATGCCCGCGTGAGCCGCACCAAGCTGAATCGAATCACAATGGTCGCGATTGCTCTTTGCATCGTTGGTGTGGGTGGATTCGTTGCGGCGGCTTCAACCATTGCTAAGGAGACGGTGCTAACCGATAACTCAATGCTTGCCGTGTTGGGAATCCTCACGGTGATTCTCTTGGTGTTCGTAGTCGTGTTTGTCAGGCGCGGTAAGAACGCCAAGGCAATCCAGTTCATCATTGGTGCGGGCGTGCTTTACGGCTTTGTTGCCACGCTTACCAAAATGGTGATTCAACGCATCTACCAGGGACAGTTTGAGTGGCTCACCCTGCTGTGCCTTGTGATGCTGGGAGTTACCGTTGCCTTTGGTGGTTGGTTTGTTCAAAGTGCCTACGCCTCAGGTCCACCAGATCTAGTGATAGCCGGTCTAACCGTAATCGACCCTATGGTGGCGGTTTTGGTGGCGGCTACCATTCTGGGAGAAGCGCATCTGGCTAACCCGCTGACATTCGTATTCTTTGTTGTCTGCGGCGCGGCTGCCATTCTTGGCGTTCTCTTGCTCTCGCAGTTCCACCCGCAGGTGCTTTTGGCCAAGCGGAAAGCCGCGCTCTGGTCTAAGCGCAAGCGGGTCTAGTTTCGGGTTCGGCAGTTAGGTCAGCCGCTAAACTTAGGCTGTACCGTCAACTTCTAAAAGGAACTCACCGATGGGCTCTACCGATCATATTGAGCGACGTATTCGTGTCGTTATCGGTTGCGACACCTTTCCACCAGACATCAACGGCGCTGCTCGCTTTGCAGAGCGCCTAGCCGGGGGTTTGGCGCGACGTGGGCACGATGTTCACATCATTGCTCCCGGTTACAGCAGCGCCTGGGGAACATTCACCGAGGAGCACGACGGCGCGCTTATGACGGTGCACCGAGTTAAGTCATACAAGTTGCCCCAGCACGAGACCCTCAGGTACGTCTGGCCATTTACTCTGCGCCACCGTATCGACACACTTCTAGACGAGATCAAGCCAGACGTAGTGCACATTCAGAGCCACCTGATTATGGGAAGGCATTTAGTGCCTTCAGCTAAGGCTCGCGGGATTCGCGTTATCGCAACCAACCACATCATGCCCGAGAACCTGATCAAATATTCGGTGATTATCCCTAGGTGGTTCGAATCAACCGCAATGAAAATGGCTTGGGCCGATTCGGGTCGAATCCTTCGCCAATGCGACGCCGTAACCACTCCAACTCGTCGCGCGGCTGAACTGCTGGAAGCCGCGGCCGGGGTAACTGGCGTTCTGGCAATTAGCTGTGGCATAGATGCCTCAAAATTTGCCAACAGCACACCCACCAGCAATTTGAATCCAAGAGTGCTATTCCTTGGTCGCCTCGATTACGAAAAGCACATCCACAACTTGCTTAGAGCCGTGGCCAAGCTTCCAAAAGATTTGAAGACACAGGTGGAGTTGGTGGGCAAGGGGGGAGAGCAGGCCTACCTTGAGCAACTCGCCAACGAACTGGGTATCCGTGATCAGGTGACTTTCTTTGGCCACATTACGGAACAAGACCTACCAAAGGCCTACGAACGCGCAACTGTTTTTGCGATGCCGTCAATCGCCGAACTGCAAAGCATTGCCACAATGGAGGCTATGGCCTCCGGTCGACCCGTGGTTGCGGCAGACGCCATGGCCCTGCCGCACCTGGTTCACGACGGCGATAACGGGTACCTTTTCCCACCGGATGACATCGATGCTTTTGCGGACCGGCTAAAGCGGGTCTTGACGGCCAGCCCGGCTGAGCTCGAACGACTTTCCGAGAACTCGCTGTACCTGATTCAGGCACACGATATTCAGCGAACCTTGACTATCTTTGAACAGCTCTACACCGGCACCTTTGCGGGTACCACCAGCGATGACAACTTGCCTGGCTACAGCGAACCGATTGGTCAGCTGGGCGAATCGGGTCAAAGCCAGGTGCAATCGCTCAGAGAGCGAGCCGAGGCCCTGGTGGAGCGCGTGGATGACGTTCGCGATAACCTTCGTGAGCGCTTTGGAGACTACAGAGCCGACGTACGCGAGCGGATCCGCGATGCACGAGCCAAAGCCACCAGAATGGACAGAAAAGTTCGGATAGCAATGCGTAAAGCGCAAAAGCGTATCCAGCGCGAACGGTAGGCTAGAGACTTGCCGTTTGGGGGAGTTAGCTCAGCCGGTTAGAGCAGCGGACTCATAATCCGTCGGTCACGGGTTCAAGTCCCGTACTCCCCACTTTTAGAACTGATGAACGGGACTTCTGGCTCGCTTGGTGTCGAGCCGCCCACTTGTGAGGGCACGAACTCAAATCATGAATAAACTATGGCTTGACAGATTCGCAAGAAAGAGCGCCTTCATGACCCAACCAAGTCTCAACGGTGAGCACGATATTGTTGCCAAACCGCTCAAGCATCCTTGGCGCCTTGTCTTCGCACTGATATTGGTTGCGATTCTCGGAGCCTTTATCTGGTCTTTGGTGACTGCCGAAACCATCGATCACGCAATGATTTTCAAGTATCTGTTCAATAAGGACATTCTCTCGGGTGCTTGGCTCACAATCGTTTTGACTGCACTTTCAATGCTCATCGCCACTATTCTGGCCACCATCCTTGCCGTTATGAAGCTGAGTCAGAACCCTTTGCTCAGGATCATCTCAACCGGTTACATTGAGTTTTTTCGTGGAACTCCTCTGCTGCTCCAGATTGTTTTCTGGGGCTACTTGGGAATCATTTACCCAACCCTTTCAATTGGTATTCCCTTCACAGACATTGTTTTTGTGCAAGGCCAAACCAGTCAGTTGATTTCTGCCTTCAGCGCCGGCCTTATCGCGCTGTCGCTCAACGAAGCTGCCTACGCCGCAGAAATTGTTCGAGCCGGAATCCTGTCGGTTGATTCGGGCCAAGCGGAGGCCGCTAAATCACTCGGCATGAGTTCCACCTACACCATGCGCAGAATCGTTCTTCCTCAGGCCATGCGTGTGATTTTGCCACCCATGGGAAACGAGACCATTTCCATGTTGAAGAGCACGTCCCTCTTGGCGTCGGTTGCAGTCATGGAACTTTACACACAGGCCCAAAAGATTTCGGCCCAGAACTTAGCGCAAATCGAACTCTTGGTGGTCGCCGGATTCTGGTATCTGGTCATGAACACAGTGCTTTCATTCCCTCAGCGCTGGCTTGAAAAGCGTTTTGGACGTGGTTTTGGCCCAGGCGTGTCTGGTCGTATTTTGAAAGTCAGAAGGGACGCGAAATGACCAAGACCGTGATGGTAGAGGCCAGAGGCGTAAGAAAATCGTTCGGCTCCAATGAAGTTCTAAAAGGAATTTCGCTAGAGGTCAAGCAAGGCGAAGTTATGTGCCTGCTTGGTCCTTCCGGATCCGGTAAGTCAACTTTTTTGAGGTGCATCAACCACCTCGAGACCATCGATGGTGGCCGCATTTACGTTGACGGAGACCTGATCGGTTACCGCCAGGTGGGCGATGTACTTCACGAGATGCATCCGAGCGCTATCGCCAAGCAACGTCGCGGAATCGGAATGGTGTTCCAGCGTTTCAACCTGTTCCCTCACCTAACCGCCATCCAGAATGTCATGGAAGCCCCGGTTGGCGTTTCTCGTAAAACCAAATCTGAGGCTTTGCAAGCTGCTCAGAGTCTGCTGGCCAAGGTGGGGTTGGCAGATAAAGCAGAACACTACCCAAGTCAATTGTCTGGTGGGCAACAGCAAAGAGTCGCTATCGCGCGTGCCCTGGCTATGGAGCCATCGTTAATGCTTTTCGACGAGCCAACGTCTGCTCTGGATCCGGAGCTGGTTGGCGATGTTCTAGATGTGATGCGAGACCTAGCCAAGTCGGGTATGACCATGATTGTCGTGACCCACGAAATTGGTTTTGCGCGAGAAGTTGCTGATCAAGTGGTCTTCATGGACGCCGGTGTAGTGGTGGAGCAGGGGACACCCAGCCAAGTCTTAGACAATCCGCAGCACCCTCGCACTCAAGCTTTCCTGAATAGCGTTTTGTAAAGATTGCATTACGCCTAGCGCCAAATCATTCGCTATCTAATAAACTCACCAAGAGCCAAACCTATAAGGAGTCATATGTCATTCAAGAAGATTATTGGCATCGGTGCATCCGTTGCCGTTGCAGCGATGGTGCTTGCCGGTTGCGCAGCCACTCCAGATGCAACCCCAACTGAAACCGCCGCTCAGGGTGGCATTTCGGTTGACGCCAAGGCTGCAGCGCTGTTACCTGCAGATTATTCAAATGGAATCAACATCGGTTCCGACATCCCTTATGCGCCGATGGAGTTGTTCGACGAGAACAACCAGGTCACTGGATTCGACTATGACCTCTCGCAGGCAATCGGTGCCAAACTTGGCGTCAAGATGGACTTCCAGAAGCAGGCGTGGGATTCGATTATTCCGTCGCTTGAGGCTGGAAACCACGACATCATCATGTCTGGTATGAACGACACTGTAGAGCGTCAGGCCAAGCTCGACTTCGTTGACTACTTCAACGGTGGTTTCTCTATCATCGTCAAGAAGGGCAACCCACTAGGCATTGCTAAGCTGACCGATCTTTGCGACCAGAACGTTGCAGTTCAGACCGCTACTGCTCAGGGCGACTTGCTGAAGGCGCTTACCCCAGAGTGCACCAAGCTGGGCAAGGGTGCTGTGAAGCTGATCGAACTTCCTACCGACCCTGACGCTCAGTCAGCTGTGCGCGCGGACAAGGCAGTCGCAGACGTCATGGATGCGCCAATCGCTGCTTACGCTGCATTGACCGCTGGAGATGGCAAGTACTTCGACCTAATCAAGGACGTGGCCAACCCTAACGGTTACGACTCGGTACTTACCGGTATCGGTGTATTGAAGGCAAACACCGGTCTACGCGATGCACTTCAGGCTGCACTTCAGTCTTTGATCGACGATGGCAACTACGGCAAGATCCTAGCTAAGTGGAACTTGTCCAACTTTGCTGTGGCTACGGCGACAATCAACGGCACCAAGTAGTTCTAGGCATTTTGGGGGGACACGTTCGCGTGTTCCCCCTTTGCTTTAACTAGCGTTGAGAGACTTATTGAATGCAAACAGTTAGTTTGGTTCAGGACACCGATGAGGCAGAGGCGGTTGCCAACTTCTTCAAATCGGTTTGGGCAGATGGCCCAGAGGTTGTGCCGTTTGACCTGATTTTGGCAGCCATTCATGTCGGCTCATACTGTGCCTTCGTGCAAACCTCTGGACAGGTTGTGGCAGCTTCATTTGGGCTTCTTGGTCGCTACCGGGATAAAGATATTCTTCATTCCCACGTGACAGCTTCTAAAGTCGCTGGGGCTGGATATGCCCTCAAATTGCACCAGCGGGATTGGGCAAATGCTATTGGTCTCCACGCAATTACCTGGACTTTTGATCCTCTGGTGCGAAGAAACTGCTATTTCAATTTTGTGAAGTTAGGCGCTTATGCCGTCGAGTACCTTCCGGATTTCTATGGCACCATGACCGATTCGATCAACGTTGGCGACAAGAGTGATCGACTATTTGCCTACTGGGATGTCACAGAGGCAAAAGGCACAAATCCAAATCCATTAACCGATTCTCAAAATGCGGGATCAATTCAAACCTTCCAGGTAGCGCTGCCAGAGGACATCGAGGCCCTGCGGAAAGTAGATCTCGCGCAGGCGCTAGTGTGGCGCGAACGCGTTGCAGGGCAGCTCCAGCCCAAACTTGATACTGGATGGCGCGTGACCGGTATGAGCCCCGACCGCACCCACCTTGTCCTAACCGCTCCAAACTAGTCAGAATAGAGAACGATTGAAACTCGAAGCCGTAGAGCTTATTCGCCTAAATGTTCCGCTGAAATCCGCTTTCCGCACCTCCTTCAGTTCGGTTAATCTGCATCAGGTGGTGTGGGCGCATGTCATCACAGACCAGGGCGAGGGATGGGCCGAGTGTGGTGCCAATGAGCGCCCTGACTATTCCAGCGAATATCACACCGGCGCAATGGCCGTAATGAAGGAGTTCATTATTCCCGAACTCTTTGGACTGGGAAACGAACTTACCGCCGAAGCCGTGGCGCCCACTCTCGAGTGGATGAAAGGTCATCGTATGGCCAAGCATGCTCTAGAAACTTCGATTCTTGATGCGCAGCTTAGATCACAGGGGATCTCCTTAGCCGAGTATTTTGGGGCAACGAAATCCAAAGTTCCATCTGGTGTGTCGGTTGGAATCATGGACAGCATCGATGAGTTGCTGGGCTACGTGGGCGGATACCTAAAACAGGGTTATGTGCGAATCAAACTAAAGATTGAGCCAGGTTGGGATTACGAGGCCGTAAAAGCTGTGCGAGATGCTTTTGGAGACGATATTCCCCTTCAGGTGGATGCTAACACCGCCTACACCCGCGATGACTTCGACCTCCTAAAGCGCCTGGATGAGTTCAATTTGCTACTCATTGAACAACCCCTGAACGAGGAAGATGTTCTAGGGCATGCCAAGCTGGCCAATTACATCGATACTCCGGTTTGTCTTGACGAGTCGATTGTTTCCGCCGACATTGCTCGGGACGCAATTGAACTTGGGGCTGTTGAAATCATCAACATCAAGCCTTCAAGAGTTGGTGGTTATCTTGAATCTGTAAAGATTCACGATGTTGCCGTTGCGAATTCAATCCCGGTTTGGTGCGGAGGCATGCTCGAAACTGGCATTGGCCGAGCTGCAAACTTGGCTCTGGCTGCGATGCCTGGTTTCACTGTGGTTGGCGACACGTCCGCTTCCTCGAGGTACTTTGAGACCGATCTGACCGAGCCATTTGTGCTGAAGGACGGTTACATCGACGTTCCTACGAAACCAGGTATCGGCGTAGACCCAATTCCAGAGATTATCGAACGATTTGCTGTTTCGCGAGAATGGATTCGCGCGTAAGCGTTTGCACAAGATACATTGCTTTCAACTATCAAACAAAGGTGTTTCCATGTCCCTAAGTCGCTCTAAAACTTTCCTTGCTTTAGCGTTCCTGATGGTTTCGGCTCTCATAGGAATCGGGGCAACTCCGGTTCATGCAGCAGCAGATCGACAGGTCACTATTCACTACTATCGCTACGCTGGCGACTACACCGGTTGGAAGATGTGGCTTTGGCCCTTCACCGGTGGCGGCGCCGGTGCGGATTTCGAGTTCTCCGGATCTGACGCCTACGGCAAGGTTGGTACCTTCACAGTGGCCAAGTCGGCGGGCATCGATGTGGGTTTCATCGTAAAAAAGGGCAACTGGGATTCGAAAGACGTGTCAAAGGACCGCATCATCACCGACTGGAACGCAGACGGCAATGCTGAGATTTGGTTGGTTCAGGGAGACGCAAACTACTACACCTCGCCACCAAAGATCGGGTATTCCATTCAGGCCGCCCAGGCTCAGGACTTTAGAACCGTTCAAGTAACTCTTGGCAAGGCCATAGACATAGTTCCGGGGGACAACGGATTCACCTTCACCGGTACCGGCAATGTCCCTAAGGTCTTAAGCGTGTCTGCGGCCTCTGGCAACGCCACAAACTCTTCCACTCTGACACTCAAGTTGGACACCGACCTGGTTATCGGTGCTTCGTACCTTTTGAACAAACCTGACTACGGAAAGATTGCAGTGAGCGTGAACGGACTCATGGATTCCAAGGCGTTCAACGACGCATACACCTACGCCGGTGACGACCTAGGTAACACCTACACGCCGAAATCAACCGCCTTCCGAGTTTGGGCACCAACGGCAAGTCAGGTGGAACTCCTGACTTTCGCTACCGCCAGCACCCCAGATAACGCTGGAGTGGCTAAAGACATGGAAAAATCCGTAAATGGAACCTGGACCACGAATCTTACCGGCGACCAGAACGGCACCATCTATGCGTACCGCGTACATGTCGGGGGTAGAGTCAACGTTGCAGTCGATCCATATGTTCGAGCCAGCACAGCTAACTCTGGTCGGGGAGTAGTGGTTGATCTTTCAGGAACAGACCCCGCTAACTTCTCCTCGGAAGCTAAACCGGCTTTCAGCGGTAAAACCACTGATGCCAGCATCTACGAACTGCACGTGCGAGACCTATCGATGGACGCCAGTTCCGGAATCAAAAACAAGGGCCAGTACCTGGCCTTCACCGAAACCAACACCACAACCCCGGATGGCAAGACTGCTACCGGTGTAAGCGCCATCAAGGCTCTTGGTATTACCCATGTGGAACTGCTGCCTGTTTTCGACTTCTCATCGGTTGATGAGTGGAGCCCTTCTTTCAACTGGGGCTACGACCCAGAGAACTACAACGTTCCTGAGGGTTCTTACAGCAGTAACCCAGACAACCCAACAACTCGCATCACCGAGTTGAAGCAGGCAATTCAGAGCTTGCACGCTCAGGGTCTTCGAGTAAACATGGATGTGGTCTACAACCACGTTCACAACGCCGGGTCCTTCAGCGAGGAACTTATTGTTCCGGGCTATTTCTTTAGAACCGAAGCCGATGGAACCTTGGCAAATGGAACCGGCGTAGGTAACGAAGTTGCCTCAGATCGTCCTATGGTTCGTAAGTTCATCGTTGACAGTGTTAGTTATTGGGCTAAGCAGTATCACTTTGACGGTTTCCGTTTCGACCTCATGGGAATCATGGATGTAACTACCATGAACCAGATTCGGACAGAACTAAACAAGATCGACCCGACCATCATCATGCTAGGTGAAGGTTGGAACATGGGCGATGTCCTACCAGCGGACCAGAAGGCAGACCAACTAAACCTTGGCGCAATGCCGGGTGTAGCCGCCTTCAACGATGGCATCCGCGACGGAATCAAGGGTTCAGTGTTCAACTCCTCGGAAAAGGGCTGGGCAACTGGCGCCGCTGGCGGCTTGGGTAAAACTGTTGCCGGAATCGTTGGAAACACCCCGTACAGCGCTCTAATTAATGGTGGCTGGGGAAACACTCAGCCAACTCAGTCTGTGAACTATGTGGAGTGCCACGACAACCTGACGCTCTTCGACAAACTGACTGCCAGCACTTCGCTATCGGCAACCAATAAGGTCAAGGTGTTCCAGTTAGCAAGTTCGATCCCGATCTTGGCGCAGGGCATGCCCTTTATTCAGGCAGGTCAAGAGTTTTTGCGTTCAAAGGGCGGTAACGAGAACAGTTACAACGCAGGCGATGACGTGAACTCGTTGAAGTGGGATCAACGAGCCAAGAACTTGGCCACCGTCAACTATTTTGCAGGTCTCTATGCCATTCGTGCGGCTCATCCAGCTTTCCGTATGTCCACCACGGACCAGCTCAAGGCAAACCTCAAGTTCACCAACCAGAACGCCAAGGTGATCTCTTATGTAATCAATGGTTCAGCCGTTGGCGACTCGGCCAAGAGTGTTTTCGTGGTTCACAACTCGAGCAAGGCCGCCGCCAGCGTCAAGTTGCCAAGCTCAGGCAGCTGGTCCATTTTGGTTAAGGGTTCGAAAGCTTCTGTGAAGCCACTCGGCAAAGTGTCCGGTACCAAGGTTTCTGTAGAGTCCTACAGCACCCTGGTTCTGACCAAGTAGTTTGAGGGAGCGAGGCGCTAGAGCTTAGCGTCTCGCTCTTTCTCCGAAAAGTAACAGGTGGCACAAAGGCTTTCATAGCTGGCGGAAATGCCGTCGAGCGCCACTTGGTCGCCGTGAAACACGAACTCGCCGTTCAATTTTCGAGCGTTAAACATCGCCTTGCGTCCACAGCGGCAAATGGTCTTCAACTCTTCGATGCTGTGAGCCAGTTCCATGAGACGAATGCTACCTGGGAAACCTATGGTCATAAAGTCAGTTCTGATGCCATAGGCCAGCACCGGCACACCATCCAAGACCGCAATTTGCAAAGCTTGTTCCACCTGTTCGGGTGTCAGAAACTGGGCCTCATCTATTAGTAGGCACGCTACAGGCGACCCGTTTGCTTTGGAGTTGGCAGCAATTATGCCAAAAACATCTCTTAGGTTGTGACTTGGCCCAACCAGGAGGTCGACTCTACGCTCTACACCGAGTCGAGACACAATGGAGTCCTCGCCCTTAGTATCCAAAGCGGGTTTGGCCAGAATAATGTGCTGGCCACGTTCTTCATAATTGTGCGCTGCCTGCAACAGAGATGTGCTTTTACCGCTGTTCATTGCGCCGTATCGGAAATAGAGTTTGCTCACCAAATAAGACTATTGCCAGAAACCATGTTGCGCGGTTACCATTGCCTTCTAGTGCACGGCGCGAGCCACCGTTTGCAGGTCGTAGGGGAAGACGTACCTTCATAGAAACGGGGACAGCAATGACGTCTCGCACGTCTGGTTTAGTTATTCTGCATTCGGTTGCGCCATCGCTGACAAAGCAGGTCCAATGGACAATTTCGCGCACCTTGGGCCACGAGGTTTTCTTGGATTGGTCATCTCAACTCGGCATCGTTGGCACCTACCGTAGCGAGTTCATGTGGCAGGGTGAACCCGGCACAGGCGCCAGGCTCACAAGCGCGCTGGCGGGTTGGGGAAGTATTTATTTTGAAGTAACTCAAGATCCAGCACTGGAGCAAAGCGGATCTCGCTGGTGCTTTACGCCCGCATTAGGCATCAGTCACCGAATGATGGACGAGTTCGGCAACACACTCGTTGGTGAAGATCAAATCAGAAACGCGATTGCCAAAACGGGTTTGAATGGGATTGGGTTGCAGCAGGAATTGAAAAACCTGCTTGCCGAGTCCTGGGATTCCGAGTTGGAAGCCCTAAGACAATCCGGTGAAGAATCCAGAGTTGTCTGGCTGCATTGCGCAGGTTAGCAAGCAGGTTTAGCGATTTAGCTTTCTAGCCCTGGTAGGTGCGGAAAGCAATAACCGCGTTGTGACCACCAAAACCAAACGAGTTGCTGATTGCCAATATGTTGTCATCGCCGAGGTTGCGAGGGCTAGTTACAACGTCAAGTGGGATCTCAGGGTCTTGGTTATCCAAGTTGATGGTCGGCGGTGCAGTCTTGGTGTGCAGAGCCAACACGGTAAAGATTGCCTCAATGGCACCCGCACCACCCAATAGATGCCCAGTAGAGGACTTTGTAGCGGAGATCGCAATCTTTCCCAGGTGGTCCCCGAAAACCCGCTTTAGAGCGTTGTATTCAGCGATGTCGCCAACCGGGGTGCTGGTTGCGTGAGCATTGATGTGCACAACGTCCTGTGGTGTTGCACCAGCAACAGCTAGAGCTTTCAAAACGGCGCGAGCAGCAGCGCTGCCCTCTGGGTCTGGAGCGGTGATGTGATAGGCGTCGCTGGTAACAGCGCCACCGGCAAGCTCCGCGTAAATCTTGGCACCGCGAGCTAGCGCGTGCTCTTCGGTCTCTAGAACTAGCGCACCAGCTCCTTCGCCCATGACGAAACCATCACGGTTCACGTCGTATGGACGAGAAGCCGTGGTCGGGCTCTCGTTCTTGCGAGAAGTAGCGTGCATCGCGGCAAACGCTGCGATTGGCATGGGATGAATAGCGGCTTCACAACCACCGGCAAGCACGATATCGATTTCGCCGCTGCGAAGGCGGTCGATTGCGTTGGCAATAGCCTCGGTGCCAGAGGCACAAGCTGAAACACTGGTGCGCACTCCACCACGAGCCGCTAGATCCATGCCGATTGCGGCAGCCGGACCATTAGGCATAAGCATTGGCACGGTCATTGGGAGCACGCGACGAGGACCCTTTTCTTTCAGTGTGTCGTAGGCGTCTAGCAAAGTCCACACTCCACCGATGCCGGTGGCGTATTCAACGGACATGCGCTCTGGTACAACTTGCGGAGCTCCCGCATCAGCCCAGGCCTCGCGTGCGGCAATAAGGGCAAATTGGCTCGAAGGGTCTAGGCGCTTGCACTCTTGAATGGTGAGTACCTCAGATGCCTTGACCTTGGCTTGACCAGCGAAAGTTACTGGAATCTCGTAGCGCTCAATCCACTCGTAGTCGAGTGTGCTGATGCCGGATTCGCCCGCTAGCAAAGCTTTCCAAGTAGATTCGACGTCCCCGCCTAGAGGCGTAGTAGCCCCTAGGCCGGTGACAACGATTTTGCCCGACAAGGTGTTTTAGCCCTGTGCCGAAACGATGAAGCTAACTGCGTCACCAACGGTGATCAGGTTCTTTACTTCTTCGTCTGGAATCTTTACGCCGAACTTGTCTTCAGCGTTAACAACGATGGTCATCATCGAGATCGAGTCGATGTCTAGGTCGTCGGTGAACGACTTGTCTAGCTGAACCGATGCGGTAGCAATACCGGTCTCGTCGTTTACGATCTCTGCAAGACCTGCAAGTACTTCATCCTGCGAAAATGCCATTTGCTTCTCCTTGTTGATTGATTTATAACCAAAACTAAGTTTAGGGGAGGACCACTACTTGGGCGCCGAAGGCGAGGCCTGCGCCGAAGCCAATTTGTAGAGCCAGTCCGCCACTTTTGACCTCACCAGATTCCAACAGTGCATGCATTGCTAGTGGAATCGATGCAGCCGAGGTGTTGCCCGAGGTAACGATATCGCGAGCGATGACTACGGATTCCGGCAACTTCAGCTGCTTGGCAAGTTCATCGATGATTCGAATGTTTGCCTGGTGAGTCACCAATGCGGTGAGGTCTTCGGCCTGAACACCGGCAACCTCTAGGGCCTTTTTGGCGGTCTTAGCCATTTCCCATACAGCCCAGCGGAATACTGTTTGGCCCTCTTGCTTTAGGGTAGGCCAGGTGGTTTTGCCGTCGCGGAAATCGATCAGCGAGCCGGTCATGCTTACCGCGTCCCAGTGCGAGCCGTCGGATCCCCAGACAGTTGGAGAAATTCCAGGGAAATCGCTTGGGCCAACGATGGCGGCACCCGCGCCGTCGCCTAGAAGGAAAGAAATGCTCCGGTCGGTTGGCTCGATGAAGTCCGACAGCTTCTCGCCACCAACAACAAGGACATACTTGGCCATACCGCTGCGAACTAGAGCGTCAGCCTGTGCAATCCCGTAGCAATAGCCAGCGCAAGCCGCGGACACGTCGTAGGCCGGAGCCGGGTTGGCGCCGATTTTCTCGGCTAGCAAAGTTGCAGCAGAAGGGGTCTGGAACGGGTGAGTGATTGTGCTGAAAATAACAGCACCAATCTCGGCTGGATCGATACCAGCCTTCTTGATAGCTTCGTTACTGGCCTCAACAGCCATGTCCATAAGGCTACGATCTACCGAGGCGCGCTTACGGGTGATGATTCCGGTGCGCTGTCTGATCCACTCATCGCTGGAATCGATTGGGCCAGCAATCTCGTCGTTGGTAACGGTTAGGTCGCCGCGAGCTGCACCAAGTGAATAGATTCTTGAGTACTTAACTACGTCGTATTGGTTCAAAACAGGCTGGGTCATCGTTTGTCCTAGTTTGAGTGGTTACGAATCAGAGCCTGGGCGGCTTCTAAGTTGTCCGGGGTTTTCAAGGCTACAAGCTCAACGCCTGGCATGGAACGCTTAGCCAATCCGACCAGCGTACCGCCAGGGGATACCTCGATGATTCCGGTCACTCCGGCAGCGGCCATGGCTGCCATGGTGAGATCCCATCGCACCGGTGACTTGATTTGCGAGACTAAAAGCGAAATGTACTCAGCACCGCTGGTGACTTCACGGCCACCGTTGTTCGACCAAATTCGAACCTGTGGATCAGCCAGTTCTAGGCCCCGAGTGTAAGCGTCAAGTTTCGCCACAGCAGGCTCCATGTAACGAGTGTGGAAGGCTCCAGCAACCTGCAAAGGAATAACTCGGGTGCCAGTGGGTGGTTCGGCTTGAAGTTCTGCAATTGCGCTCGCGCTTCCGGCCGCCACAATTTGGCCACCACCGTTGTAGTTAGCTGGTTCCAGCCCTAGTTCGGCAAGTCGTGCCTCGACAACCTGCTGGTCGCCACCCAAAATCGCTGCCATCGATGTGGTTTCCAGTGCGGCGGCAAGTGCCATGGCGTTGCCGCGTTCTTTTACCAGGTTGATACCGTCGGCTGCAGTGACGATTCCGCTGGCGATTGCGGCGGTAACCTCACCCACCGAGTGCCCAGCTACTCCAGAAATGCCAGAGTCGCTCAGTTGTCCGCCAGCTAGTAGCTCGGCCAAAGAAGCCACGCCTGCAGCCACAATTAGTGGCTGTGCAACGGCGGTGTCCCGAATCGTGTCGGCATCGCTGATGGTTCCAAACGCGCGCAGATCAAGTCCGCTTGAGCCAGCCATTGCATCGATGGATGTCGAGAAAGAGTCGAGCTCAAGCCAAGGAAGCATGAACCCTGGGGTTTGTGAACCCTGGCCAGGGCAAACGACAGCAATCATTTAGGCGTCTCCACCGGTGTTTCCGCTGGTTCCAGCGTTCACATCGTGCAGGCGGTACTTGTCGATTGCAACCTGAGCCGCACCCTTATCGATCTGCCCTGCTTCAGCAAGCTGCTCTAGCACGCGAACCACGATAGAAGGGCCGTCAATCTTGAAAGAACGACGCGCTGCTGCACGAGTGTCACTGAATCCGAAGCCATCGGCACCAAGCGTTGCGTAGCTACCCGGGATCCAATTACGAATCTGATCTGGAATGGCATGCATGAAGTCCGAAACACCGATGAACGGACCGGCGGCATCCGCGAGCTTGGAGGTGACATATGCGGGGGCAACGGTCTGGTTCGGGTTCAAGAACGCTTCCTCGTCGCGGCGTAGGCCATCGCGGCGAAGTTCGGTCCATGAGGTAACAGACCAGATGTCGGCCGAAATGCCCCAGTCGTCGGCCAGAAGTTGCTGAGCCTCGTAGGCCCAAGGAACTGCCACACCGGAGGCCAGAATCTGAGCCTTGTGTCCAGGGCGCTCGTTCTTGCTGATTCGGTGAATACCGCGAACAATGCCATCGATGTCAACATCTGCCGGCTCTGCTGGCTGAACATAAGGTTCGTTATAAACAGTGATATAGAAGATCACGTTAGGGTCTACGTGATTGCCCCCGTACATACGCTCAATGCCGGCGCGAACGATGTGGCCGATTTCGTAGCCGTAAGCCGGATCGAAGCTAATGACGCCGGTGTTCGTGGCAGCAATCAGCGGCGAGTGGCCATCGGCGTGCTGCAGACCTTCGCCTGTCAGAGTGGTTCGTCCTGCGGTAGCACCAATCATGAATCCACGAGACAGCTGATCGGTAGCTGCCCAAATTGCATCGGCGGTGCGCTGGAAACCGAACATCGAATAGAACACGTAGAACGGGATAAGTGGCTGACCCTGAGTGGCGTAAGCCGTGGCCATTGCGGTGAAGCCCGCTACTGATCCCGCTTCGTTGATTCCCGTGTGAAGGATTTGCCCAGCAGTTGATTCCTTGTATGAAAGCAAGAGTTCACGGTCTACCGACAGGTAGTTCTGACCATTCGGGTTGTAAATCTTGGCAGTTGGGAAAAATGCGTCCATACCAAAGGTGCGGGCTTCGTCAGGAATAATCGGCACGATTCGCTCGCCGGTTCCAGGAGCACGTAGCAAGTCCTTTAGCAAGCGGACGAAAGCCATGGTTGTGGCAACTTCTTGCGTTCCCGAACCAGCCTTGCTGATCGCGTAAGCCTTGTCCTCTGGGAGAGCGAAATCAACATACTTGCTGCGACGCTCTGGCAGGTAACCGCCCAGTTCGCGACGACGCTCGTGCATGTACTGGATCTCTGGAGTGTCGTTTCCAGGGTGGTAATAAGGCGGCTGATAAGGGTTTTCTTCCAGCGCCGCATCGGTGATTGGAATGTGCAGGTAGTCGCGGAAGCCCTTTAGGTTGTCTAGGGTTAGCTTCTTCATCTGGTGGGTGGCATTGCGACCCTCGAAGGACTTACCAAGGGTGTAACCCTTGATGGTCTTGGCCAAAATAACTGTTGGCTGACCCTTGTGTTCCATCGCTGCCTTGTAGGCTGCGTAAACCTTGCGGTAGTCGTGGCCACCGCGCTTAAGTCCCCAAACCTCGTCGTCGCTTAGGTGCTCAACCAGCTTGAGAGTTCTAGGGTCGCGGCCAAAGAAGTTTTCGCGCACAAAAGCGCCGGATTCGGTTTTGAACGTCTGGTAGTCGCCATCCGGGGTGCGGTTCATGAGATCCACAAGCGCACCATCGGTGTCGTTCGCTAGTAGCGAGTCCCACTCGCGACCCCAAACTACCTTGATCACGTTCCAACCGGCACCTCGGAAGAAGCTCTCGAGCTCTTGGATGATCTTGCCGTTACCGCGAACTGGGCCATCAAGGCGCTGAAGGTTGCAGTTAACCACGAAGGTCAGGTTGTCTAGCTGGTCGTTAGCGGCCAACTGAAGCGCGCCACGGCTTTCAACTTCGTCGAGCTCGCCGTCTCCCAAGAATGCCCAAACGTGCTGATCTGCGCTGTCTTTAAGGCCTCGGCCAGCTAGGTAGCGGTTTGCCTGTGCCTGGTAAATGGCGTTGATAGGGCCGATACCCATTGACACGGTAGGGAACTGCCAGAACTCAGGCATTAGGCGTGGGTGCGGGTACGAAGACAATCCGCCACCGGCGTGGGACTTTTCCTGACGGAACCCATCGAGCTGGTTGGCGCTAAGGCGACCTTCTAGGAAGGCGCGAGCGTATGGACCAGGGGAGGCGTGTCCCTGAATGAAGATCTGATCTCCACCGGTTGGGTGGTCTTGACCGCGGAAGAAGTGGTTGAATCCCACTTCGTACAGCGAGGCGCTCGATGCGAAAGTGGAGATGTGGCCACCCACTCCAACGCCAGGACGCTGGGCGCGGTGAACCAGCATGGCGGCATTCCAACGCATCCAGGCGCGGTAGGTACGCTCAATTTGCTCGTCGCCCGGGAACTCGGGTTCGTTTTCACTCGCGATGGTGTTGATGTAGTCAGTGGTTGGAACAATAGGAACATTTAGCTGCAACTCATGCGAACGTCTAAGCAGATTCAACATGATCTCGCGGGCACGTCCGCGTCCGTGCACTCTTGCTACGGCATCAAGGGATTCCAACCATTCGGCTGTCTCCTGCGGGTCTAGATCTGGTGCGTTGACCGCATAGGCGTCCTGATTGTTAATTGACACCGGTTCCTCAATTCCTATTCGAATCCACTTTTGTATGGGATACATAAAGGTCTACGGGCTTGGGTAAAAGCCCCTAACAGAGTTTATTCGTCAAACGGGAAGAAGGTGGCATCTTTGGCTGTTTGCCAACTCGAAACCAAGAATCGATAGTGTCAAAGCATCGAAAACTAGAAGGGAACCAGAAATGGAACTACTTATCGGAGATAACGCTCCAGACTTCACCCTAAAAAACCAAAACGGCGAAGACGTAACTTTGTCTTCTTTCAAAGGCAAGAAGCCAGTAGTTTTGGTGTTTTTCCCAATGGCATTTACCGGAATCTGCACCGGCGAACTCTGCGAGCTACGCGACAACATCTCTCAGTTCGAAGACAAGAACGTAGAACTTCTGGCAATCTCATGCGACACCAAGTACGTGCAGAAGGTATTTGCCGAGCACGAGGGTTACAACTTCGATGTGCTGAGTGACTTCTGGCCTCACGGTGCAGTCGCTTCGTCCTATGGCGTGTTCCTAGAAGACCTCGGCTTCTCGAACCGCGCGACTTTCGTGATTGATAAAGAGGGCGTTTTGAGCGCCAAGTTTGTTACAGCTCCAGGCCAGGCCCGCAGCCTAGCCGACTACCAGCACGCAATCGCAGCTCTGGCCTAGAGCCAAAAGACACTTTGCCCTAACTTGCAAATTCGTGTGCGAGTTAGGGTAGAGTTGTCTGGTTGCTGAAAGGCGACACGTTTTAGGGGCCTTTAGCTCAGTTGGTAGAGCGCCACGCTTACACCGTGGATGTCATCGGTTCGAGCCCGGTAGGGCCCACGAAAACAAAGTAAATCGGCATTTTCGCTTGCGCGGGAGTGCCGATTTTTGTTTATTCGCTAGCATTTGCTTATGAATGAGTCAGAAAAAGCGGACTGGCAACATCGGGTACTGAGTGAATCAGAGTTGAACCAGTTGCTGCTCACCATGTCGTCTCTAGACGCGATCACAGTTTTGCAGCGGCAAGTGGAACTGCGTGGTGCCGCGAGCCTGGTAAGCGCACCAATCGCAGAGGTGTCACCTCCTGCCGAGACGCCTAGTTCTGAGTCATTGCTGAATGCGCAGACCACCGATGCTGTTCCCACCCCTCAGCATGCGATGGCTCAGATTCAAGAGGTAGAAGAATCAGTAGCAAACGAGGATGCACCGGTTTTTGAGGCCACGTCCGTACCTTCGGCAGTCGCACCGGTGCCTGGTCCAATTGATTCTCCGAACATAGCAACCGACCTAAACGCTATCTTTGCTGCTCGTTCTGCCGAGGCAGGGTTGATGAATCAAAACCCAGTCTCTGCGACACCCGCACCGACACCTTTGCCAGAAGCGGAAACTCAGCCAGCCGTAGAGCTTTCGCCAAGTATTGAATTCCCTGCTGAACCGATTGCTAAGGCTGCTCAAGAGCCCGCGTCTTGGGTGCCAACCTTCGCCAATCCTGTGCCGCCGGTGAATAGCGGCGTGCAATCAACGCCCGAAATTGCTCCAGTGCAAGCAGATTCGAATGAGGCTTCGCCGCTAGCCTCGGCTGCAGTCGCTCTTCCCGTGCAGTTTCCGGTGGACGATTTCAAAGCATCGATTTGGGATGAATCAGACCCCTTGGAGTCGAGTTCTGTTGAAGAACGCATCACTCAAGAGGATGAACCAAAACTTGACCTATCTCTCGGTGAACCAGAGGCAGTCACAAGTGGTGCCTCCGGAGACACAAAGCAAATATTTGAGTTAGATGACGCAGAAATTGATTCAAATGGCCAGAAGGTTGTTGCCGTTCAGTCCGAGCCAACTGGTCGCCGAAGCGCAATTAGTCTTTTCACCACGTGGAACGGAAATGGCACGCTGTTGCTCCTGACTGCAACAGGTTTCTTGGCCGGTCAATCTGGCATTGGTTTGACTACCTTGGTCGCTGGCGTGTTCGGTGCGCTATTTTTGAGCGGTTTCGGATTCGCGGCAGCAGCTTTGGCAGCTAGACGAGGCCGCCTACCTCAGTCGGTTCTTGCAAGGGCTACTTTCGGCGTGATTGGTTCGAACATTCCACTGGCAGTTGTGGTGGTGGCCAGAATTGCTGCCACAGCGCTGGTTTCGATTTTCGCGGTTTACGCGCTGATTTGGTTCTTCCCTAGCCTGCCCGCCAGTTTCCCAATCCAGGTAGGCACCTACAACTATTCCGTGTCATCGCTATATCCACTTTTGCTTGGCTTGGTTCTTACTTCGGGCTTGGTTGCTTTTGTAGCCAAGAAGATTTACTACTCGGTTGCCAAAGTATTCGCACTGGTCTTGATCGCTTGGTCTGTGGGCGCTGTGGCGCTAAGCATTTGGCTCAAGCCGGCAATCTATTCGTTTTCAGCACCCATAAGTTACCCGGGATCTCTTTGGGTAGCAACGGCTCTGATTATTGTTCTAGGTCTGTTGTGGGGAACCTCGGCTTCCGATGAGACTCCAGATTTGAAGAGCACAACCTTGGTTCCTAAGTTGGTTGCAACTAGCCTGTTGAACTCAACAATTTTAGGTTCGCTAGCGGTGGTCGCAGGTTTCGCGGTGTTCCAGATGAATTTGCCAGCAATGCACAACGCCACCACCGGCACCATTTACGCAATCGTTTTGATTTTTGGCTTGGCCAATCTGATTCGTCGCAACACAGACGCTTTCCGAGGCTTCGGTCTACAACGGACACCCGGTTGGCTTTTTGCACTGAACATCCTGGTTGTTGCCGCAGGCGCCATCGCTTTGGCAGTTCGCCTTGGTGTGAGTGGCGCATGGCTAAATGGTGCAGGTTACCTCGACTTCGTTGGCGTTCCGGTCTTGGCGTGGTTGACAACTTTTGGAATGGATAGCGTTCTTCGTAGGACCGATTATCACGAAGTTTCTTTAATGCGCGGCTATGGATTCTACGGTCGTTTCAATTGGGCAAACCTGATTGGTTGGCTGCTTGCAACCGGCATCGGGTGGGGATTCGTGACTAGCAATCTGGTTGAGTTTAGGTGGTTGGGCTATTTCACTAAGTTGCTTGACACCGAAGCAACTTGGCAATTTCAGAGCCTGGGTGTGTGGATTGCTGCTGGCTTTGGGCTCTTAGTTCCACTAATTTTCACAGTGCCAAGAATTCGCGACCAGGAGGCAGAAGTTACTGCCATCGAGGCCCGCCGTACCGAGTTAGCAGACGTGCTCGGGATTGCTGACTAGCATGGCAGTTCTAAACGACCTAGTGGGCACTTTTGAGACACTGTGGCCCCCAGCCCTTGCGGAAACTTGGGATGCTCCAGGGTTGGTTACAGGTTCAAGTACCGCGCAAATCCGTAAGGCGCTGTTGACGGTCGATCTAACTCACGAAGTGTTAGAGCAGGCAATTCAAGACGGAGTAGACCTGGTTTTAGCCCATCATCCATACCTGATGCGTGGCGTCAACACCATGAGCGAGAGCACCGTCAAAGGCTCGGTGATTAGTGACGCTATTCGAAACGGTATTTCGATCTACTCGGCGCACACGAACGCGGATTCAGCTGTAAATGGCGTTTCTGAGGTATTTGCCAAAGCATTAGGGATATTGGACCCCAAGCCACTAATCGCCAACAGCGATGGTGTTGGGCTAGGTCGTTACGGGCAACTTGCAGCCTCAGTAACCCTCGGCGAACTGGCAACGCGGTTGGCAAAGGTTCTGCCGCCAACTGCGTCTGGCATCAGGGTTGCTGGTGATTATCGTCAGCAGGTGCGCAGTGTTGGATTATGTGGGGGAGCTGGGGACTCGCTTTTGCCCGAGGCGCAACAACTGGGACTGGATGTCTTCATCACTGCCGATTTGCGTCATCACGTGGTCCAGGATGCCAGGGAGGCTCGCTTCGTTGGCAAGGACACCGCCATCATCGATGTGTCTCACTGGGCAAGCGAGTGGTTGTGGTTGGAGCAGGCGGCTCAAGACTTGCGTAAACTTCATTCAGACGTGGTTTTCGAGGTATGTGACCTTCGAACAGATCCCTGGGATTTTGTAGTCACGCAGTAAATGTCTAACTAAAAAAAGAGGATCACGTTGAAGGTAAGTCAGAATCAACTTCAGGATCTATTGGAACTCACCGTTACCGATCAGGTCATAACTAGAACTAAGAATGAAGTCGATGGCCTACGCAACAGCCCTGTTTTGGCCCAGCTACAAATTGATCTTCGCGCCAGTTCCACAAAGTACATCGAAGCCAACAACAAAGCCGATGGACTGAAACTCGAGTTGAAACGAGTTGAAACAGACCTCGGAACTGTTGAGCAGCGAATCAAGCGTGACAACATCACGCTTCACAGCACGGGTTCCGCTAGAGATGCAATGGGCATCCAAAACGAACTCAAATCACTGGCTAAGCGCAAGGGCGATCTAGAAGAGGTTTCCCTAGAGTTGATGGAACAGTTAGCTCAGGCTGAGGCCGAACTCGAGGTTCATACTTCGGAGCGGGCACAGATTGAAGCGAAGTTGAGAGCGGAAACTGAATCTCTGCAGGCAACCGCGGCTAAGTTAATCTCTGGTCTGTCACTGCGGGTGGCCGACAGGGATCAACTTGCCTCAAGGATCCCAACTGAGCTGCTTGAACTTCACCAGGCGAAAGCCAAGCGCGGTGTTCCAGTAGGCCGGTTGATTCACCGAGAGTGTGGCGCCTGCAACATGACAATCACTGCTGCTGCGTTGCAAGAATTGCTCAATGCTCCGGCAGATGAATTGATCAGCTGTCCAGAGTGTGCCGCCATTCTGGTGCGCTAATGAGCCGACAGTTACTCATTGAAGCCGACGGAGGTTCCAGGGGAAACCCAGGGCTGTCTGGATCTGGGGCGATCGTTGTGGATCGCGTCACGGGCGAACTGCTAGCGGAGATAAGCGAGTTTATTGGCGTTGCCACCAACAACGTTGCAGAATACCGGGCTCTTCTGGCGGCGGTGAAAGTGGCCTACGAAATCGCCCCACACGCAAGCGTTGAGGTCCGAATGGACAGCAAACTCGTCATCGAGCAGATGTCTGGAGGCTGGAAGATAAAGCATCCAGACATGCAAAAGCTTGCTATTCAGATTCACCAGGTGTTGGCAGGTCGTCTGGTTCGGTGGACCTGGATTCCTCGCGAGCAGAATACCCGTGCCGATGCCTTGGCAAATCAAGCCATGGATCAACGGTCAAGTCAGATTCTGCTTTTAAACGAAAACACTGACGCCGGCTCAGAGACTCAGGTTCCAATAGCCTCATCGGTAGAGTTCAACGCCGCTCTGCCAAGCTCAGTCAGAGCTCCTGCGGGAGTCACCAAGCCTCTCACAACATTGATTCTGGTCCGCCATGGCAGAACCGCTCTAACCGAGAGCAAGCGGATTTCTGGTTCGGGTGGAGCTGATCCTGGGCTGTCCGAGGCAGGTAATCAGGATGCCGTTGCCGTAGCTCGAGAACTGGCAAGATTTGGCAATTCGGGAGTTTGGTCTCACCTGTCAGCAATCACGGCCGTGGTTTCTTCTCCCATGCGTCGCACGCGCGAGACTGCAGGGCACATCGCTTTAGAACTCGGCTTGGAAGCCACCGCCATTCAGGATTTGCAAGAGATTGCCTTTGGCAGCTGGGATGGGCTAACCAACGAGGAAGCCATGGCTCAGGATCCGGACCTGTTCTCGGCCTGGCAGGGTTCTTGGGAGGTTGCTCCGCCCGGCGGAGAATCACTAGAGGTTTTCGACAGCCGCATCAGGAGCGCCCGAAACCAGGTTCTCGAGCAATTCGCCGGACAAACGGTTGTGGTGGTGGCACATGTTATGCCCATCCGTGGTTTCCTGCGTGCTGCCATGAACGCTGGAATCGAAGGGTATTGGCGCCCGCAAATTTCACCGTGTTCCGTAAGCGTTATCCGGGCCTGGGGCGGCGAGGCGGCAGAGGTGGTTTCGGTCAACGCCACGCACCACCTAGTCACTTCCTAGCTTTACCGTTAGTCTTAACTCCGACTGGGTCGGCTAGGCGATCGCGGCGGCTTAGGCCGACGAGGAACGTCCGGGCTCCAAAGAGCACAGCGGTGGGTAACACCCACTCCGGGTAACTGGCAAGAAAGTGCAACAGAAAGCAGACCGCCACGAAAGTGGTAAGGGTGAAACGGTGGTGTAAGAGACCACCAGCGGTTTAGGTAACTAGGCCGGCTAGGTAAACCTCGCTTGGAGCAAGACCAGACAGAGAGTCATGATGCGGCTCGCATCGCTCTCGGGTAGGTTGCTTGAGGTTAGTGGTAACGCTAACCCTAGATAGATGATCGTCCACGACAGAACCCGGCGTATCGGCCGACCCAGTCACATTCTGCTTTTGAACAGCTGGTTAGTCTTCCAGGTGGCGATCCGCCGCGGCCCAGGCCGCACCGAGAATGCCAGCACTGTTTCGCTTTTGCGCTGGCACGATATCGGCACGGAGTTTGAGCCTTGGTAGGAACTCCTGGTGGTTCTTGCTGACGCCACCGCCAACAATGAATAGATCCGGGCTAAACAGGGCCTCAAGACGCGAATAATAAGTCTGCAAACGCTCAGACCAAGTTGCCCAGTCGAGGTTTTCACGCTCTTTGGCTGCGAAACTGGCCTTAGTCTCATAGTCCACACCGCCGATTTCCAGGTGTCCCAGTTCGGCGTTTGGCACTAGGTGGCCATTGATGAACAAAGCGGTACCAATGCCAGTCCCCAGCGTGGTCATAATCACCAGCCCGCGACGATTCTTGGCGGCCCCAAATTTGAGTTCTGCAACACCAGCTGCGTCGGCGTCATTGATGACGTGCACTTTTCGGCCTAACACTCGAGTGAACAGCGAGTCGGCGTCTAGACCAATCCACTCTTTAGAAACATTCGCTGCGGACATGGTCACACCGTGCTGGACCACAGCGGGAAAACAGATTCCCACGGGTGCTCGCGAACTCACCTTGGGCAATTCGGCCACGATGCGCTTGACCACTTCGGCTATGTCCTCTGGACGACCACCGGATGGAGTTTCGTAGCGAACTCGATCCGAAACTAGTTCGCCAGTTCGAATGTTGACCACGGCACCTTTGATGCCAGTGCCGCCAATGTCGATTCCAATTGCCTTACTGGCCATCGATGTCTCGCTTACGTTTCTAAGGCAGTGTGAGCACCTGGGCACCGGTTTCGGTAACCACAAGGGTGTGCTCAAACTGCGCGGTTATGCTTTTGTCTGCTGTGACCACGGTCCAACCGTCGTCCCAAATTTTCCATTCATGAGTACCAAGGGTCAACATTGGCTCAATGGTGAAAACCATCCCTACTTCGATTATGTCAGCGTAATTGGGTGCCGAATCGTAGTGAGGAATGATTAGTCCGGAATGAAAAGTGTCACCGATGCCGTGACCGGTGAAATCACGCACCACGCCATAGCCAAATCTTTTGGCATATGCCTCGATGGTTCGGCCAATAACGTTCACTGCGCGACCCGGAAGCACCGCAGCGATGCCTCGATCTAGCGCAATCTTGGTCCTGTCCACCAAATCGCGCACCTCGCTGGATACGTTGCCAACTAAAAATGTGTAGTTGCTGTCTCCGTGGTAGCCATCCTTGTAGGCAGTCACATCGATGTTGATGATGTCGCCGTCCTGGAGGACTGTGTTGTCGGGGATACCGTGGCAAATCACTTCATTGATGGAGGAGCAAAGCGATTTTGGATAGCCCCGGTAGCCGAGTGTGCTCGGGTATGCACCTTGCGAAATGATGTACTCGTGACCGATTCGGTCTAGTTCGTCGGTGGTAATCCCCGGCTGGCAGAAACTGCCCACCAGCTGGATTGCCTGAGCCGCAATAGATCCTGCCGCTCTGATCTTTTGGATTGCTTCGGGGGATTGCACGTGGTTGCCCAAGTACTTAGCCGGACTCTTTTTACCCACGTATTCCGGGCGAGCTATGGCACTCGGAACCTGCCTAATTCCCGATATTGCTCCTGGAACAAGGGCACCAGTGTTGGGGTTTCGAGGCATAGGGTTAGTCTATAGTTTGTGAACAAACAGCCATCGGAAGACCAGCCTGAGTTTTGGTACAACACCAAAACTAACCGAGTCGAGAAAGGTCTTGTCTCGGCCGCTCCCTATCGAATTGGCCCTTTTCTAACCGAAGCGGAAGCCGCCAGAGCCCTACAGATAATTGCAGAACGCTCCAAAACTTGGCGCGAAGAAGAAACCGATAACTGATCTGCTATTCGAACTCGTGTTCGACTGTTGGGAACACCCTGTTTTGGACATCCGAAACGTACTGTTCGGCAGCGGTAGCCAAGACTTGACCGATTTGGGCGTATTGCTTCACGAACTTTCGTGGTTTCCCACCGTGTAGTCCGGCAAAATCGGTCCAGACCAAAATCTGTCCGTCGCAGCCCGCACCGGCTCCGATTCCAATGGTTGGAATGCTGAGTTGAGCCGAAACTTCACTGGCCAACTTGGCAGGCACCATCTCTAGCACCACGGCGAAAGCGCCGGCGGCTTCAACAGCCTTGGCGTCGGCCAGCAGTTGATCGGCTGAGTCCCCTCTTCCCTGAACTTTGAATCCGCCAAGGGTATTTACGCTCTGCGGGGTAAAGCCAATGTGGCCCATCACTGGAATACCAGCCTGGACCAGCGCCTGGATTTGCAATGCGCTGCGCTCTCCGCCCTCAAGCTTTACCGCCGCGGCACCCGATTCCTTGAGCATCTTGATTCCGTTTAGTAACGCAACATCGGCTCCGGGTTCATAGCTTCCGAATGGCATGTCGATTACCACAAGCGCTCTGCTGGCCGCACTAGAAACGGCCCTGCCGAAAGGAATCATCTCTTCGATGGTGATTGGCAAGGTTGACGAGTATCCGAGAGCGTTGTCGGCCGCAGAGTCTCCAACTAAAAGCACATCCACCCCAGCAAGGTCAAATATTCCTGCGGTTAGGTGGTCGTAACTGGTCAGGCAGACAATCGGTCGCCCCTGAGCCTTAAAATCTGCCAGGGTTGAGGTACGAACTACCTTCGGTGTGTTGGTCACTCAGCGCGCTTCCAGGCATCGGCCTCGATCTCAACCAGCATTCCAGGGTTGATGAACTTGAGTCCTGCAAGCATTGTGGCTGCTGGACGAATATCGCCGAAAGCCTCTCCGTGGGCCTTGCCAACGGCATCCATGTCTTCCACGTTTGAAAGGTAGACACGGGTGCGGACCACGTCGTTTAGTGTGTAGCCAACCTGAGCCAGCGCGGCTGCAATAACTACCTCGATAGTGATTTTCGCCTGACCGTACGCATCGCCCTCGTGCTGGAGCACGCCCTCAACGGTTGCGGTAGAACCCGATACGTGAACGTATTCGCCGCAAACCGTGGCTCGTGAGTAACCGATTACCGGCTCGTAGGGGGAGCCGCTGCTAATTAGCCTGTCTGCTGCCATTTTGTTCCTCGTTCTCTGGGTTTATCGAAACTTGTTGGTGATTGGCATTCGGCGATCGCGCCCGAACGACATTCCCGAAATCTTTGGGCCAATAGCGCCCTGGCGTCGCTTCCATTCACTCATGGAAACCAGCGAAGCAATCTTATCCACCACATCGGCCGCGAAACCCGCAGCGATGATTTGTTCTCTGGTCTGTCGGCCATCGATGTAAAGAGCTAGCAGCGCATCAAGTTGCTCATAGGGAGGAAGCGAATCTTGGTCAACCTGGCCGGGTCTGAGTTCAGCCGATGGTGGTTTGGTGATGGAGTTCTGGGGGATCGGTTCGATGAGTCCCGCGGCCCGGGCTTTTGCGTTTCGCCATTCCGCCAAAGCCCAGACCATGGTTTTTGGTACGTCTTTGATCGGTGCGAAACCACCCACTGAATCACCGTAAATCGTGCTGTAACCAACTGCCAACTCAGTCTTATTGCCGGTTGTTAGCGTGAGATGCCCCTCTTTGTTACTAAGCGCCATCAGAATAAGCCCTCGAACTCTGGCCTGCAGGTTTTCGGCAGACAGGTCGGTAAGCCCAAGTTGGTTCTCTGTTACCGCAACAATGTCTTTAATAGCTTCGGTTCGAATGTGCGCCCCAAGGCGCTCAGCTAAGTCGAAGGCGTCGGATTTACTGTGGTCACTTGAGTACACGCTCGGTAGGGAAACGCCGTAAACCGAATCGGCTCCCAGTGCGTCTGCCGCGATCGTGGCGCAAACCGCGGAGTCGATGCCACCGCTCAAGCCCAAAACCACCGACTTGAAACCGTTTTTGCGTACGTAATCTGCCAGACCCAGTGTTAGGCAGTTCCAGACCGACTCAAGGGCATCGGTGTTGGTATTTTGGAGTGGTTGCCCGACATTTTCAGCATCGATGTTTTCGATTAGACCACCGGTTGCGATATCAGCGATTTGAAGGCCGGTTTGGAAGGCCGCGCCTAATGCCCGTAGTGCGCCTGTTGCATCAACCAGCAAACTGTTTCCGTCGAAGACCAAATCATCTTGGCCGCCAACCAAATTCACGTAGGCCACGGCGCTGTTTGTACTCTGAGCTAGGCCGCTAACTAGTTCTAGTCGCGTGCTCTGTTTCTCGAGTTCGAAAGGCGAACCGTTTAGCACCAGAGTCAAATCTGTTTTGTCGCTGGCCACGCGAGCTACCGGGCCGCCGTCCTGCCAAATGTCCTCGCAAATCAAGATGCTGCAGCGGATTCCATTCACTTCGAAAGTGCAGGATTTATCGCCGGGGACAAAGACTCTGAACTCATCGAAGACGCCGTAGTTTGGCAGGTGATGTTTGGCGTATCTTGCAACTACCGAACCGCCGTTTAGAACGCTCGCACAGTTATTCGCTATGGCCCAGTGCGATTGGTCCTCGGTTGCTGCCAGTGCCGGGTGCCCAATGACCACGTGCATCTCACCAAGTCCGCATTTTTGCAGTTGTTTGGCAAATGCATCGATGGCGGCTTCCGCCTGCTGAACAAATCCAGGTCTGGTAGCCAAATCCTCGATTGGGTAGCCGGTGGCCGACATCTCGCCAAAAAGAATGATGTCTGCACCCTGATTGTGAGCCTGTTTCACCCATTCGAGGCAGTCAGCAAGGTTGTTCGAAATGGCGCCAACCACGGGGTTGGTCTGAGCCAATGCCAAGCGAACTTTTGCCATAACCATTAGCCTAGTAGGAGGTACTGAGAGGATTTTTCCATGGATAAGCAACGCGATTTCGTACTACGAACCATTGAGGAACGCGGCGTCAAGTTCATTCGCCTATGGTTCACCGATGTTGCCGGAACTCTTAAGTCAGTTGCCATTGCTCCTGCCGAAGCCGAGGGCGCTTTTGCCGAGGGATTGGGCTTCGATGGCTCCTCCATCGAGGGCTTGGCTCGTACCTACGAAGCCGACATGCTTGCCATGCCAGACCCTAGTACCTTCCAAATTCTTCCTTGGCGCGGCGAAATCGACCCGACCGCTCGCATGTTCTGCGACATCACGACTCCAGATGGCCAACCAGCAGCCGCTGACCCAAGAAACGTGTTGCGTCGCGCGTTAAATAAGGCCAGTGAAAAAGGTTTCTCGTTCTACATCCACCCAGAGATTGAGTTCTACCTACTCAAGAGTCCGAACTTCGAAAACGGCGGTCCGGTTCCAGTAGACAATGCCGGTTACTTCGACAACGTTCCAGGTGGAACCGCACACGATTTCCGCCGCAGGGCAGTAGGCATGCTGGAGCAGTTGGGCATTTCTGTTGAGTTCAGCCACCACGAGGGTGGTCCGGGTCAGAACGAAATCGACCTACGCTACGCAGATGCCTTGACCATGGCCGACAACATCATGACTTTCCGAACTGTTATCAAGGAAGTGGCCATTGAGCAGGGCGTTTACGCCACGTTCATGCCAAAGCCATTCACCGAACACCCCGGATCGGGAATGCACACTCACCTTTCGCTTTTCGAAGGTGACACCAACGCGTTCTACGATGCTTCGGACCCCTACCACCTAAGTAAGACCGCCAAGCACTTCATCGCTGGTCTGTTGCGTCACGCGTCTGAAATCACCGCGGTCACTAACCAGTACGTGAACAGTTACAAGCGCCTATGGGGCGGCGGCGAGGCCCCGTCATTCGTATGTTGGGGTCACAACAACCGTTCCGCTTTGATTCGTGTACCGCTGTATAAGCCGAATAAGGGCCAGTCAACCCGAGTCGAGTACCGTGCGATTGACTCAGCGGCAAACCCTTACCTGGCTTACTCGCTGTTGTTGGCAGCAGGCATGAAGGGCATCGAAGAAGAGTACGTTTTGCCTCCGGAGACCGAGGATAACGTTTGGGATCTAAACGATGCCGAACGCCGAGCAATGGGCATTCAGCCGCTTCCTCAGAGCCTGGACCACGCGATTCGAAAGCTTGAGGAAAGCGAGTTGGTTGCGGAGACCCTTGGTGAAGAGGTTTACAGTTATGTGCTGGCGAACAAGCGTCGCGAATGGAGCGATTATCGTCGTCAGGTCACAAACTATGAGCTACAGCAGAACCTTGGTACCCTCTAAAATCAGGCCTAGCCTTAGCGGACTGGATTGTTTCAATGGCAACTGCTAGAAGTGGTGGCTCACTAACCGAGCTTGCCCGCTACGGTTTCAGCGACCTGTCTGGCACCGTTGCAAAACTCGACCAGCTTGTCTCTTTAGTGGGCGACTCCGGCAGGGCCGCCGTGGCCTCGCTTGCCAAGACAGCTAATCCCGACCAAGCACTCAACGCCTTGCTTGCGCTGGGTGAATCGGACCGGAGCAGAGTCAAAAAGTTGCTCAGTAAGAGCGATTCCGCGGACCGGTTGTGTTTGGTGCTTGGTGCGTCATCTGCCTTGGTTGATTTCCTTAGGCGTCACCCTCAGCAACTACAACTATTTGAAAAGCCGGTTGCCCACCTCGATCATCAAGACAAAGTCTTGGACCGTATGCGGGTTGCACTTAGCCCGGTTCTGACCCAAGTGGTGAATAAGAAGATCGCAGAGCCAGATCTGGCTTTTGATTCGGCTTCCTGTTGGAACCTGATTCGCAAGGAATACCGTTCCGAGCTACTGCGCGTGGCTATTTTTGATCTTTCGGCAACATCGGCCACAGCGGCACTCCCGGTTGTTGCTGCGGCACTGTCGGACATCGCTGGGGCAGCCATTGAATGTGGAATCGACTTGGCACGGGTTGAGTTGGCTCAAACCAAAGAATATGGCTCATTCGAAGCCCACGAGGTGGCGGCTACCGAATTTACCGTGATCGCTATGGGTAAGTGCGGTGCCAGAGAACTCAACTACATAAGCGATGTGGATGTCATTTTTGTTGCCGGGTCTGCCAGGCCAGATTTTGAGCCGGCGCGGGCGGTGGAAATTGGAACTAAGTTAGCCAACCGAATGATGCGGGCCATGGATGGAACTTCCACCGAGCCGATGCTTTGGCAGGTGGATCCGAACCTGAGGCCAGAGGGTAAATCCGGTGCTCTGGTTAGAACTCTTGATTCGCATATCGCCTACTACGAGCGATGGGCGGAGTCTTGGGAGTTTCAGGCACTTCTAAAGGCGCGTCACCTGGCGGGTACAAAAACGCTTGGTGAAGCGTACGTGTCCGCACTCAATCCAAAGGTTTGGCTCAGTGCCAAAAGAGATAACTTCGTTGAGTCGGTTCAAAAGATGCGCCAACGCGTCACCGATAACATCCCAGCTGCAGAGGTCGATCGCCAAATCAAATTAGGCCCTGGTGGCCTCAGAGACGTTGAGTTCACTGTTCAGCTGCTTCAGCTGGTGCACGGAAGAACCGACGAAACAGTTCGCCAGCGCGACACTTTAGGTGCCATCGATGCGCTTCGCGACGGCGGCTACATTGGCCGAGGAGAGGCACAGAGCTTCTCGGATAACTACCGCTTTTTGCGAGTTCTAGAGCACCGCATTCAGTTGAGCGAATTGCGGCGAACGCACCTGATGCCAACTTCGGAGGACGCCCTTAGATCTCTTGGAAGAAGCGTCAACACTTCGTTTACCGCCGAATCCCTTATTTCGGAGTGGGAGCGCGTAAAGACGGAAGTTAGAGGGTTGCACCAAAAGCTCTTTTACCGTCCGCTGCTTTCTGCTGTTGCCAAACTCGACGACGTTTCGATGGCCTTGTCAGATTCCCAGGCAATCGACCGACTCGGCGCGATTGGCTTTACCGATCCCAAGGGCGCGCTTTCACACATCGCTGCTCTCACCAGTGGTCTGAGTCGTAGAGCCGCCATTCAACGACAGCTATTGCCAGTTCTGCTTGAATGGTTTGCCCGAGGAACCGATCCGGATGCCGCTCTCTTGGCCTTCAGGCGCCTGTCTGAGGACCTGGGGGAGTCTCCTTGGTATTTGCGCATGCTTCGCGACGCTTCGGGCGCTGCCGAGCGTATGACTCAGGTTCTGTCTAACAGCAGGCTGGCGACCTCGCTATTTGAACGAATCCCCGAGGCCGCGGCTTGGTTCGAGCGCACCGAAGACCTAGTTCCCATGACCATGGATGAACTTACTGCCGAATTTTCAGCCATCAATGATCGTCACTCCGAGGCCGAGAGCGCATCAAGCGCCGTACGAGCAGTGCGTCGGCGTGAAACCCTCCGCGTGGCCATGGGTGCGGTCCTGGGTGATTTAAACCTGGAGCAGATTGCTCAGGCTCTGTCACAGTTGAACGAGACATACATTCGCGCAATTTTGCAAACCGTACGCACCACCAGCGAGTATCGGGCTGGCGGTTTGCGTCTGGCAAATGCCGTAGATTTCGCAGTAATAGCCATGGGCCGTTCCGGTGGTGGCGAGATGGGCTTCGGTTCGGACGCAGACGTTATGTTCGTTTATCAGCCAATGCCCGGTGTGGATCCGCAAATCGCCCAACAGGCGGCCGAACGCATTGTCACGGAGCTCCGCGACCTAAGCCGAGACCAGTTGCTGGAGTTTGAGCTTGATCTTGATCTAAGACCCGAGGGCAAGAACGGCCCGGTTGTTCGATCTCTTGAGTCTTATCGCGCGTATTACGACCGTTGGAGCGACTCCTGGGAATCCCAGGCATTGCTTCGGGCAAAACCAATCGCTGGGTCTCAGGCGCTAATGGATGCCTTCGAATCACTCATTGATCAGCACCGCTACCCAGCTCAAGTCGAGCAAAAAGTAATTCTAGAGATCAGGCGTATCAAAGCTCGAGTTGAAACCGAGCGTTTGCCGCAGGGAGCGGACCCAAAGCGTCACCTCAAGCTTGGTCGTGGATCCCTCAGCGACGTGGAATGGTTAGTTCAGCTACTTCAACTGCAGCACGGCCGTGAGTATCCGAGTATTCGCACCCCCAAGACCTTGCCAGCACTCGAGGCCTGCGTCGAAGCCGGCTTGATAGCCGAGCACGATGCCAATGTCTTGGCCGCCTCGTGGACTCTTTGTTCACGAGTACGCAGTGCCTCTGTTTTGTGGGCCAATAAGCGCACCGATGTTCTACCTGTCGACCGCAAACAGCTTGACGGCATAGCTCGAATCTTGGAGTACCCGCCCTACAGCGCTTCAGTTTTGGAGCAGGACTACCTTGCTCAAACCAGGAGAGCGCGGGCGGTGTTCGAACGCTTGTTCTTTGGGTGGGAAACCAAACCAACCGAAGACTAATTTCGGTTAGTCGCCAACGAAGTTAAATGAAAATGGGCCACACCTTGCGGTGTGGCCCATTTTGCAATGGCTCGATTAGACGCCGAAGTACAGTTCGAACTCGTATGGGTGAGGACGAAGTGCCAGTGGCTTGATTTCCTTCTCGCGCTTGTAGTCAATCCAAGTCTCGATTAGGTCCTTGGTGAATACGCCGCCCTTTAGTAGGTAGTCGTGGTCTGCCTCAAGTGCCTTTAGAACGTCCTCAAGGTTTCCAGGAACCTGAGGAATGAGCTTTGCCTCTTCGGCTGGAAGCTCGTAAAGGTCCTTGTCAACAGGCTCGTGTGGTTCAATGCGGTTCTGGATGCCGTCTAGACCAGCCATCAGCATTGCTGCGAAGGCTAGGTATGGGTTCGACGAAGCATCTGGCGCACGGAACTCAATACGCTTTGCCTTCGGGTTGGTACCGGTCATCGGGATGCGGATTGCAGCCGAACGGTTACCTGCCGAGTAAACAAGGTTTACTGGAGCCTCAAAGCCTGGAACCAGACGGTGGTAGCTGTTTACGGTTGGGTTGGTGAAGGCAAGAAGCGATGGTGCGTGCTTGAGGATACCACCGATGTACCAGCGAGCTAGGTCGCTTAGGCCGCCATAACCGTTCTCGTCGTAGAACAACGGCTTGCCGTCCTTCCAGAGCGACTGGTGAACGTGCATACCGGAACCGTTGTCGCCGAATAGTGGCTTAGGCATGAAGGTAGCAACCTTGCCGAACTGGTCGGCTACGTTCTTCACGATGTACTTGAACTTCAGGATGTCGTCTGCCGAGCTAAGTAGGGTGTCGAACTTGTAGTTGATTTCGCCCTGACCTGCGGTGCCAACCTCGTGGTGGCTACGCTCGACCTCTAGGCCAGCCGCAGCTAGCTCAAGAACGATCTGGTCGCGCATGTCGGCGTGCTTATCAACTGGCGAAACTGGGAAGTAGCCACCCTTGTAAGGGGTCTTGTTGGCTAGGTTTCCGCCACGGCCTTCGCTGTCGCGCTCGTCGCGGCCCGAGTTCCAGGCTGCTTCGTCGCTGTCGATGAAGTGCATCGAGCTGTTCTGCTTGTATTCGTAGCGAACGTCATCGAAGATGAAGAATTCTGCTTCTGGTGCGAAGAATGCGGTGTCTGCGATGCCGGTGCTGGCTAGGTAAGCCTGCGCCTTGCGAGCAGTCTGACGTGGGTCGCGACCATAGATCTCGCCGTTTCGTGGATTGTAGATATCGAAGATCATGACCAGGGTCTTCTCAACGCGGAATGCGTCTAGGTATGCGGTGGTCACATCTGGGATTAGCTGCATGTCCGACTCGTGGATCGACGCGAAACCGCGGATCGACGAACCATCAAATAGCTGACCATCGATGAAGAACTGCTCGTCGATCATGCTTGCAGGAAGGTTGAAGTGCTGCTGTACACCAGGAAGGTCGGTGAAGCGAACGTCAAGGAACTTTACATCGTTTTCCTTGATGAACTTGACTACCTCTGAGGCGGTCTTGAACATAGGGGGTATCCCTTCGATTTTGGATGGGGTTGGCGAGCCATTACGCCTAAATAAAGTTTACTGGCCGTTTTCCCCTGATGATGCTCACCTTGTGTTTCGTGAATGTAAAACATTCTGCTTAGGCTTAGACAATGACAGCTTCAGAAAGTGCCCGTTGGGCCGGAGACAGACTCGGTCTTCCTCAGAATGGACCTGGGAGTCTGGCAGGCATGGGCAGGCGCATCCTGGCGATTTTTATCGACTGGGGACTTGCTTGGCTATTGTGCATTGCCTTTTTTGGTGGTTCGAACGATTTCACGCTTCTCATTTTTGGCGTAATGCAATGGCTGCTTATTTCTACTCTTGGTTACTCGGTTGGTATGAGAGTTTGCACCATCGCCGTGCGACGGCTGGATGGCATGTGGGTTGGCTTTTGGCGAAGCCTCATCAGAACGGTTCTTTTACTTTTGGTGATACCGGTGGCGGTTTGGGACGCAGACAATCGAGGCTTACACGACAAAGCCGCAGGTACCGTGCTGGTCAGAATGTAGACAAAGAAAAACCCCGCCAAGTTGGCGGGGTTTTTTACTTATCTGCGCTGCGTTCTCATTCGCTGCGGGTCGATTCCCTTAGGAACCGGAAGTGCCATCTTCATGGTGGCTAGACGCTTATTTACCTCGGTGATTTCGGTTCGCTTGAGAACCTTCTTGAGTTTGAAGATCTGAGCGCTAACCTGGCTCAGTTTCACCGAGTGCTCGTCCGAGCAAACCCAAAGCACGGTAACTGGTACACCGGCGGTTACTTTGGAAAGCTTGCGCTTCTCGTCTTCTAACAACTTTGAAACGCTGCTGCGGTGCCCCTCGGCGATCAAGACAATGCCTCCAGGTCCGGAAACGCGGTAGACCAAGTCTTGGGTCCTAGGGTTTACGCTGACTGGCTCCTCAGTGCCGCTCCAACCGCGCTTGAGAGCGGAACTAAGAACAGCTCCAACAGCTCCAGGCTGGCCTTCGATGCGACCATAGGCCACAGCCTCGGCGCGTTTACTCAAGATAATGCTGAAAGCCAAGACGCCGCCCAAAACTGCGGTCACAATCCAGGCAATCTGAGCGAAGATGCCAGCCCCTGCCGAGACCACGGAAAGGGCGATGCCTACTGCAAGCGCTCCAACCAATCCGAGCAAAGAGTACGGCAGCGCCTTTTTGTCGCTAGCAATCGTTAATTTCCAAATGCGCCAGATCTGTGTAAAGCGACCCGGTTCTTTTGCAGTGTCTTTAGCCATCCCTCAAGCCTATCTTTTAGACCGCTTGGCTAAAGCCAAGTGCGGCATCTGCCAAGTGCTTCAGGTTTTCCGGAACCTCACGGCCCTTAGCCACCATGCTCTGAGCCCAAAGGCGGCCGGCGCGGTATGAGCTTCGAACCAGTGGTCCGCTTAGCACGCCGAGGTAGCCCATTGCTTCGGCTTCTTCCTTTAGGGAAACAAACTCTTCTGGCTTGACCCAACGGGTAACCGGGTGGTGCCGAACCGATGGTCGTAGGTACTGAGTGATGGTGATGATGTCGGTTCCGGCATCGTACAAATCCTGAAGAGCCTCGCGAATTTCATCGATGGTTTCACCCATACCCAAAATCAGGTTCGACTTGGTGACCATTCCGGCATTTCTAGCCTGAGTTAGAACGTTTAGGGAACGGTCGTAACGGAAAGCTGGGCGGATTTCCTTGAAGATTCGGGGTACGGTCTCCAGATTGTGAGCGAAAACCTGTGGCTGGGCGTCGAATACCTTTTGGAGCAACTCTGGTTTTCCAGAGAAGTCCGGTACCAAGATCTCAACGCCGGTGCCTGGGGATTGCTGGTGAATCTGACGAATAGTCTCTGCGTAAAGCCAAGCGCCTTCGTCTTCTAGGTCGTCGCGAGCAACTCCGGTAACCGTGGCGTAGCGAAGCTGCATCTTTGCAACTGATTCGCCAACACGACGTGGTTCGTCGGAATCGAACGCGTCGGGCTTACCGGTGTCAATCTGACAGAAATCGCATCGACGAGTGCACTGCGATCCACCGATGAGGAACGTGGCCTCGCGGTCCTCCCAGCACTCGAAGATGTTGGGGCATCCAGCTTCCTGACAGACGGTGTGTAGGTTTTCACCCTTCACCATCTTCTGGAGTGCCTGGTACTCAGGACCCATCTTTGCGGTGGTCTTGATCCAAGAAGGCTTGCGCTCGATTGGAACCTCAGCGTTCCTGGCTTCGATACGGAGCAACTTCTTTGGTGCTGGTAAATCGGTCATGCAGTAACCTTTGTGATCTGATTCAGGTGGTGTTGGACGCGTTCTGCGGCCATAGCAGGGGTTATTTCTTTGCCCAGCAGTTCGCTAAGAGTAGAGGTCTTGGCATCTTTGATTCCGCAGGCGATGATCGTCTCATACGGCTCCAATGAGTTGTTGCAATTTAGAGCAAAGCCATGCATTGCGGTGTGATCCGCAACTCGGATACCGATAGCAGCAACTTTCACGTGGTTTCCGTCTTCAAGTGGAGCCCAAACGCCACTTCTGCCGGCAACTCTCTCGGTGTATAAACCAAAATCCGCGATGGTGTCTATCAGCACCTGTTCTAGCCAACGGACATAGCCAACAACATCGATGGGCCTGGGGAGGCGCATGATTGGGTAACCCACTAGTTGACCTGGGCCGTGCCAGGTGATTTTCCCTCCGCGATCGGTTTCGATCACAGGTGTGCCATCTTGCGGAAGTTCTTCGCCTTCGGTGCGCTTGCCGGCTGTGTAAACGGGCAGGTGTTCAAGCAAAATAACGGTGTCGTCGCGTTCGTTCTTGGAGACCTGCGAGTGAATTTCGCGCTGCATCAGCAGCCCATCGTCGTATGAGACGAAGTCTGGATTGAGTCCAGCAATTAGAAATTCGGTCATTTCATAATTGTAACTTTTCCACAGGGCTAGTTATCCGCAGTTATCGCTCTGGGCGGATATTCGCTGACATCCTAGGCTTTCATAGTGACATGAGGGTGAAGTCGATTATGGCACTTGCGGCGCTGGTTCAGGAGGCAGACAGCAAAAGCCTTGATTTGCAAATTTCGAGACTCGGTCACCGAACGTTCAACGTTGAATACGGTCAAGAAGGCAACGCAATCAAAAATCAAAACACTACAAAGAGGCGCCGTTTAGACGACTTCGTTTACGACACTGGCTTTGTTTCGGCGGGGAAGTCTGCTGAGCTGAGGGCGAGTCGGCATGGTAGAACGTTGATGATCTGTTTGCTTTCGGCTTTGCTTTTAGGTGCGGGTGCAACTGCCACTTACGTTGAGGCGCAATCGGCTTTAGTTGGCGCGCCCTCCTCTTTCAAGTCCTCCCCGCCCACTAGTTCAAGCTTGAAATCACCGACGCAAGTGACGGCTTCCCCAGGTGCCACATCCACTGAGAGCGGTGCAAAGTGTGTTTCGAATTCCCTTGACTCCTTGCAAAGCGTTGCGGACTGGGACAGGTTCGCGCAAACCTCTTCAAGGCCTTGGGAGGTGCTGTCCAGGGTTTCACTCGGGGGAGTGCAGCAAGTTCTTCTTCGCCCAGGTTGTTGGGCCAACAAGGGTGGCTATATTGTGGTCAACTTGGTAAAACAAAAAGGTCATTGGGAACTAAAAAGTGCGGCCCCATTGGGACCGCACTCATAGTCAAACTTGGGCTATAGGCCTAGGTTAGCTTCGAACGCTGCTGCTTCTAGGCGTGCCTTCACGTCTACCAAGAACCTGCTCGCGTCTGCGCCATCAACGAGTCGGTGGTCGTAGCTGAGCGCCAGGTAAACCATGCTTCGGATAGCAATTGACTCATTGCCCTCGGCATCGGTAACTACCACGGCACGCTTGGTAACAACACCGGTTCCCAGAATGGCAACCTGTGGAAGGAATACAACCGGGGTGTCAAACAGTGCGCCTCTAGAGCCAGTGTTGGTCAGGGTGAAGGTGCCGCCGCCAAGCTCATCTGGCTTGAGCTTGTTTTCACGAGTACGTGCTGCCATGTCGGCAATCTGAAGAGCGATCTGGCTCAGGTTCAGAGTTGATGCATCGCGAATAACTGGGGTTAGAAGCCCGCGCTCGGTGTCCACGGCAAAGCTGATGTTTTCGCTGGCGTGGTACACGATGTTGTCACCCTCGATCGAGGCGTTCAACTTAGGGTGAGCGGTCAGTGCCTCGGCGGCTGCCAAAGTAAAGAAAGGCATGAAGTTCAGCTTGATGCCGTTCTTCGTTACGAAGGAACTCTGTACCTTGCTACGAAGCTGTGCAACGCGAGTTACGTCGACCTCAACCACGGTAGTTAGCTGTGCACTGGAAACCATCGATGCGACTGCGCGCTCGGCAAGAACCTTGCGAAGGCGTGACATTGGCTCGGTGGTGCCGCGAAGAGCCGAGGCAACAACTTTGTGAGCTGCAGCGGGAGCCGGGGTAGCTGAAACTGCGGCAACTAGGTCTTCCTTGCGGATTCGACCGCCAACTCCAGTTCCAACCACGGTGTTAAGGTCTACACCAGTTTCGTTCGCAAGTTTGCGAACCAGCGGGGTGACGTAGCTGGCATCGGAGTTGTTTGCTGGTGCTGCCGGAGCTGCAACTGCAACAGGTGCAACTGTTGCCGCAGCAACTGGCGCCGCAACTACTGGAGCTGCAACCGGTGCAGCTACTACTGGGTTGGTAAAGCTAGGAACCTGAACTGGTGGCGCCACCGGAGCAACCGGAGCAACCGGAGCAACCGGAGCAGCAACTGGTGCGGCTACCACAGGGGCTGGTGCCTCTACGGCAGCGGCTACAGGAGCTGCTGGTGCCGCAGCGCCATCGCCGACAATTGCCAATACTGCGCCAACGGCGACAGTCTCATCTTCGGCAACCAAGATTTGCTGCAAGATACCAGCAACCGGCGATGGGATTTCGGTGTCGACCTTGTCGGTCGAAACTTCTACCAGAGGCTCATCTACAGCAACGGTGTCGCCGACGTTCTTAAGCCATCTGGTTACGGTGCCCTCGGTTACGCTTTCACCAAGTGCTGGGAGAGTTACTTCGCTCATTGTGGTCTACTCCTTGTTGCGTTTCTAAGTCTTTAGGCGTGTGCGTGAAGTGGCTTACCTGCAAGTGCCAGGTGGGCCTCGCCGATAGCTTCGTTCATGGTTGGGTGTGCGTGAATCAACGCGGCAACGTCTTCTGGATATGCTTCCCAGTTCACGATTAGCTGTGCTTCACCAATCTGCTCGCCAACGCGAGAACCGATCATGTGAACGCCGACTACCGGTCCGTTGTTCTTGCGAACAAGCTTGATGAATCCGGCGGTTCCAAGAATCTGACTCTTGCCGTTTCCGCCCAAGTTGTACTCGTAGGTGCTTACGTTGTCTGAACCGTAAAGTTCCTCCGCTTTTGACTGGGAAAGTCCAACCGATGCGATTTCAGGCTCACAATAGGTAACCTTTGGAATTCCGTTTTCATCGATGGTGCGAGGGTTTAGCCCTGCGATTTCTTCTGCGATGAAGATTCCTTGCTGGAACCCACGGTGGGCTAGCTGAAGTCCAGGAACGATGTCGCCGGCTGCATAGACTCCAGGCAAGCTGGTCTCTAGTCGGTCGTTGGTGATTACCCAACCGCGTTCCATAGTCACGCCCTGCTCGTCGTAGCCAAAGCCCGCAGTGTTAGGGCCACGGCCAACGGCAACCAGCATTAGTTCGGCGTCCAAAACGGTGCCGTCTTCTAGGGTTACCACCACACCGTTTTCGTTCTGGGTCACACCAGAGAAACGAACGCCTGTCTTGAAGTTGATACCACGCTTGCGGAATGCACGCTCGAGAGCCTTGCTAACCGCTGGGTCTTCGTTAGGTACTAGGTTTGGTAGACCTTCGACGATGGTTACGTCGGTCCCGAACGACTTCCAAACCGAAGCGAACTCAACACCAATTACTCCACCGCCCAAAACGATGACCTTGTTCGGAACAAAGTTCAGCTGCAGTGCGTGCTCTGAGGTGATTACGCGACCACCGATTTCCAAGCCAGGTAGTGACCGGCTGTAAGAACCAGTCGCCAGAACGATGTTGGTTCCGGTGTAGGTGTCGGCGCCAACAGTTATGGTCTTAGGCCCGGTTAGGCGTCCTTCACCAGCCACGAAAGTGATGTTCTTGCTGGAGCCGACCAAGCCGGTAAGTCCCTTGAACAGGCGGTCCACGATGCCATCGCGGTACTTGTTCACCTGGTTCATGTCAATGCCATTGAAAGATGCGCTCACACCGTATGCGGCGGCTTCCTTGGTGACATCAGCAACTTCGGCAGCGTGCAAAAGCGCTTTGGTAGGAATGCAACCACGGTGCAAACAGGTGCCACCTAGCTTGTCGCGCTCGATAAGTGCTACGGATTTTCCAAGCTGCGCCGAACGAAGTGCGGCTGCGTAGCCACCACTTCCGCCGCCGAGGATTACAAGATCAAAGTTGTGGTCAGCCACCAAATACTCCCTAAATCAGAACAGGCATCTGTACAAATCTACTACCGCTGCTAGGAGGTTTTGACCGCCATGGACTCGAAGATTGCGATGACCGTGCGAACAATTACTCCTGTTGGGCCTTTTGGCGTGAAACCATATGCTCCTCCTTCGTTGTCAGCAGGGCCTGCGATATCCAGGTGAGCCCAATCCAGTTGCGTTCCATCGGGCTTCTGTCCAATGAATTCACGCAGGAAGTGGCCGGCCAACAGAGTGCCACCGTGTGCCCCTATTTTGGCGTTTGCCAGGTCGGCAACATCGGAATCGATTGACTTTCGGATTTCCTTGGGGAACGGCATGTTCCATACCAATTCGCCAGCATGCTCCGCGGCAACTTCGGCAATCGCAACCCCCTGGGGTGTTCCCATGAGTGCGGAGTAACGAGTGCCAAGGGCTACACGTGCTGCTCCGGTTAGGGTAGCCACATCGATGATTAAATCAGGCTGCTCTTCAGATGCAGCAGACAATCCGTCGGCCAAAACCAAACGACCTTCAGCATCAGGATTTACCACTTCGATGGTCTTGCCATTGCGTGCTCGGATCACATCGCCAGGCCGAGTAGCGGTGCTAGACACCATGTTTTCGGCGAGACAAAGCCAAGCGGTTACTCGGATTGGCAAACCCAGTTGTGCAGCGGCGAGAACAGTGGAATAGGCGGTGGCTGCTCCGGTCATGTCGTACTTCATGCCATACATTCCCGCCAATGGTTTGATGGCATAGCCGCCAGTATCGAAGGTGATGCCCTTTCCAACGACCGCAACGTGAAGTTGGGCATCGGCTGGCTGGTAACTGAGCTTGACCAATCTCGGTTTGCGAGCACTACCTTGACCAACGGCAACGATTGCACCAAAGCCTTGGGCGGCTAACTCGTGCTCGTCCCAAACTTGAACATCGACACCTGCTTTGGCGCCGGCCTCCTTGGCGATGTTCGCAAAAAGTTCTGGGTAAAGCAGGTTTGCTGGTGTGACTGCTAGGTCTCGCGTGAGGTGCACTGCTTCGGCTAACACATCGATGCGCTTGAGCTGGGCTTGGCTGGGCGAGGAGTTCGATATAAAGTGCACCTTGTGCAGTACTACTGGTTTGGCTCCGTGCTTCTGAGTTTTGACAGCAAAATTGCCGAGGGCCATTCCTTCGGCGAATGCCAACAGCGCCTGCGAGTGCGTTGATCCAAAATCTATTTGAAGTGATTCCAGTTCCTGGGCATGCCTGGCAACCGCGCCACCGATTTCGCGCCAAGTGTCAGTGGCAAGTTCAAAATTCTCGCCAAGTCCGGCTAACAGGTAGACGCTGCCATCGGGGCCAAGTGTGCGCTGAACTGACTCTGGCTTTAGAGACAGTTTCAAACTCTGAAGTTGGTGTTGGCTAAAAATTTCTTGGCCCAGCAGCTTGGGCTCGCTAGCGGTTCCAAATAGGCCAAGTACTGTCGGCCCGAAGCCTTCAATTGCTTTGCTGGAAAAGCTGAAAATGATTTTGCTCATTTTGTAATGCTAGACCTGCTGTGGCTACCTGCTTAGAATTGCCACGTGATTGATCCCTCCGACCTTTATGTAATAAAGGTGAACCCGCTCGAGGTGCCGCTCGGGTTGCCACTGTTGGCTGGCCTGTCTGGATTCACCGACGCCGGTGGGACGATAAGCCAGGTTTCCGAGAGTCTCTTTGCAAACTTCGAGTCCAAGTTAGTAGTCGAGTTCGTGAACGATGAGCTACTTGATTACAGAAGCCGGCGCCCAGTCATGTTCTTCGAGCGCGATCACATCATCAGCTACGACCCGGCTATCCTGGGAATTTATCTAGTATCTGACGAAGCCGGGAACCCGTTTCTCTTTTTGCACGGTTATGAGCCTGACTTCAAATGGGACGCGTTCATTAGTTCCCTGCAAGAACTCTTTGACTTATTTGCAGTTTCGAGTGTGACCTGGGTCCACTCCATTCCGTTCCCTGTGCCGCACACAAGACCAGTGGGAGTTACCGTTAGCGGAAATCGCCAAGAGCTAATCGACAAAGTTAGCGAGTGGAAGCCATCGACTTCGGTTCCGGGCAATGTCCTCCACGTCTTGGAATACCGTTTAACACCAACTGGTATGCCAATGATCGGTTTCGTTTTGCTGGTGCCACATTATTTGAGTGACAGCGAGTACCCAGAGGCAGCCATCGCTGCTTTTCAGCAGATTTCGGGTGCAACCGGTTTAATTTTCAGAACGGACCCGCTTCGAGAAGAGGCTTCTAGGTTCTTGCGTAAGTTGAATCAGCAGGTAGAGGAGAATGCCGATTTAGCCCGGGTTGTGGCATCGCTAGAACAAGGTTATCAAGCCGCAGACCCTCAGCCTGGCCGCCCACAAATGAATCGACCAACTCAGCAGGTACCAACAGCAGATGAAATCGCCGCGGAGCTCGAGGACTACCTAGCGAGTCGACGCCGTAACGATGCGGATGACTCAACCAGCAACAGCGATGGAGACTCCTAACCTGTGAAGCGACTTCGGCTTCATCCGCCTGGATGGCTAGTTCTTGCGCTTGGACTAGTCGCTTACGTGATGGCAATTAGCCAGCGGAGCACTATGGGCGTGGCGTCTCTGGCGGCTACCGAAAGGTTTCACACCACTGCGGAACAATTGGGTTCTCTGGCAGTTGCCCAGCTGATTGCTTACGCAGGTATGCAGATTCCGGTTGGTCTTCTGCTGGACAAAATTGGTCCTCGAAAGATGCTTGCGTCAGGCGCTGTGCTCATTGCTACTGGTCAAATCATCGTTGCTTATTCAACCCTCATTGAGACTGCTTTGGCTGGGCGAATCTTGGTTGGGGTTGGTGATGCCTTCACCTTCATTTCCTTGATTCGATTGGTAAATGGTTGGTACTCCGGGTCTCAGGCTTCGAGGCTGCAGCAACTGCTGGGTAATGCTGGCCAGGTTGGGCAAATTGTTTCGGCTGTCCCATTTGCCTACGTATTGCACATGAGCAACTGGACCGCAGCTTTCAGCCTTTGGTCTGGCCTAGGTTTGCTGATTGGTCTTCTGACTTTTGTTGTCATCACCGATGAGCGCACCGGTGCAACGATCTCCCATGACCTGAATGTCCGCGAAATGATTCGGGTGCTCGGAGTCAACATCAAGAGATCCTCCACCAAGACAGCATTCTGGATTCACTTTTGCACGATGAGCCCTGGAACCGTTTTGCTCTTGTTGTGGGGAGTACCGTTCCTAGTTATCGGTGAGGGACTAGATAAGCCTCTTGCCTTGGCTGCGCTTGGCTCAATGGTCTTGATCGGTGTCGTTTTCGGATCGGCCTTCGGAGTCCTTTGCGCAAGGAAGCCAACCCTCCGGCGCGCAATCGTAAGTTACTCGGTGGTCATCATGCTGATCGGTTGGGCACAGGTATTACTGACTCCAGGAAAGTCAGCTGCGTGGCAAATAATGCTCATGCTCTTCGTAACCGCAGTAGCTGCCCCGACATCGATGATTGCATTCGACTACAGCAGACAATTCACCGCGAAATCCGAGTTGGGAGCGACCAACGGGTTCATCAACATCGGTGGATTCTTGGCGTCCTTCTCAATGATTTTCGTCGTCGGTGTGGTCCTGGATGCTTTCTATGCTCTTAGAGGCAAAGCACAGGGATTTGAGCTCTACAGCCTGGACGGCTTCAAATGGGGATTCATTGTCATTTTTGTGGTGAGCGGTTTTGGACTTTGGCGATTCCGTGTCAACGAGTCACGTTTGGATAGTTCAAGCCTGCAGGAATAGATCCAAGTTTTTTAGGGTTTACGAAGCCATGGTCAAAGGCAGAAATGTCTTGGGACTGGTGTATTGTTAAGCAAAAGGCCCATTCAAATTCATTTGCGGATTTGACATGGGTCTTAGTAATGCCCGAAACAGGCCTAACAGCTAGTTTGGCTCTTCGGAAACGCCGGAGGTCGTTTTGACTGAAGCAGGTAAGCAGAACAAGAAGCGTGGACTTTTCGCGCAGATTTTTAGCAGCAAGCCAGTCGACCAACCTCAAGAAGTAATAGTGACCCCAATTATGGAGGTCGCAGCGATAACAAAGGATTCTGTCATCAGCGACAAAAAAGTGGCCAAAAGCCCAGCAAAAAAGAGTGCTCCTAAGGCTGATACAGCCGTCGTAGTCGAACCAACCGAAGCTGCCGCTCCAAAGGTGAGCAAGGCAAAAGTAACTAAAGCTGAGGTAGTTGCCGAGGATGCACCTGCCAAGAAGTCACCTGTCGCTAAGGCGCCAGTAAAAGCAGCAAAGGCATCGGTGGAGGCAAAAACACCTAAGGCTCCAAAGGCTGCTAAAGCAGCCAAGGGCAAAGTTGACGATGAAGAAATTGACGAAGAGGAAATCGACGACATCGATGACCCTGAGGTGCTTATTGCAAAGGTCGCCGACGACGTAGAGGAAATCAACGCGACCGCTGGTGTGGTTCAGGTTGAGGGCGAAGCAGGTGAACACGAAGAGGAAAAATCCGAGGCGGAAAAAGCTCTTCTCGAAGCTGGCGCACTAGACCTCACTCACAAAGAAGACGATGACATCCCGGTTCAGACCACCACTATTAGTGGTGCGACCGCAGACCCTGTTAAGGACTACCTGAAGCAGATCGGTAAAGTTGCGCTTCTGAACGCTGAGCTAGAAGTTGAACTGGCTAAGCGCATCGAAGCCGGCCTATTTGCTGAAGAAAAGCTCGCCACCGATAACTCACTTACTCGTGAGATGGAACGCGATCTCAAGTGGGTTGTGAAAGACGGCCAGCGTGCCAAGAGCCACCTGCTAGAGGCAAACCTCCGTCTGGTTGTTAGCCTCGCAAAGCGTTACACCGGCCGCGGCATGCAGTTCCTAGACCTAATCCAAGAGGGTAACCTCGGTTTGATTCGTGCTGTCGAAAAGTTCGACTACACCAAGGGTTACAAGTTCAGCACCTACGCCACCTGGTGGATTCGCCAGGCCATCACTCGTGCAATGGCAGACCAGGCACGCACCATTCGTATTCCAGTTCACATGGTGGAAGTCATTAACAAACTTTCCCGTGTTCAGCGCCAATTGCTCCAGGATCTAGGTCGCGAACCGACCCCCGAAGAGCTTGCCCGTGAACTCGACATGACTCCGGAAAAGGTAGTAGAGGTTCAAAAGTACGGCCGCGAGCCGATTTCGTTGTCTACCCCGCTAGGTGAAGACGGCGACAGTGAGTTTGGCGACCTGATTGAGGACACCGAAGCGGTTGCTCCTGCTGAGGCCGTTGGATACACCATGCTTCAGCGCGAGCTAGAGCGAATCCTTGAGTCTCTGCACCCGCGTGAGGCAGGCGTTATTCGTAGTCGATTCGGTCTAGGCGATGGAGTGCAAAAGACTCTTGACCAGATTGGTGAGGAGTTCGGTGTTACTCGTGAACGTATTCGTCAGATCGAAAGCAAGACCATGTCCAAGCTTCGTCACCCTGCCCGTTCACAGATGCTGCGCGACTACCTAGAGAACTAATGCGCTACGTACTAGCCATCCTGCTAGGTCGATTAACCCGCATCGCGGTTAGATTGGTTCGACCCGGTGGGGGGTCAGCCTTTCCTGGGCTGGTGGTTAGCAAGTTGGCACCTGGAATTCTGAACCGCACTCTAAGGTCATTTCCCAAGGGACTTGTGGTCGTCACCGGCAGTGCGGGTAAATCCACCACGACCAAAATGTTGGTGGCCATTGCCCGTGCACACGGAACTTTGGTTTTCACAAACCCCACGACGGCAAACATTAGACAGGGCTTTTACTCCAGCATTCTTGAGCAATCAAACATCTTTGGTGCAATCAAGGGCGATGTTGCTATTTTGGAAATGGATGAAGGTCACGCAGCCGAACTTGTGGAGCAGGTGAAGCCGCGAATTTCCGTGGTTCTAAATGTTGTAGAGGATCAGCTCGACCGCTTTGTAGACCCAGCTTTGGTTCGAGAGAAGCTTGCAAAAGTTGCCTTGGCAACAACTGAAACGTTAGTTCTAAACGCCGATGACCAAAACATGTTGTTGGTCGGTGAACAGCAAACCGAAAAAAATACCAAATGGTTTGGAATGAGCGACCAGTCGGCTGCATCCAAACTTGGTTACGCACCAACCTACCTACCCAAGCTAGAGCGCCCGAATACCACCACAACCATTTTGGGGCTCGAAGGCACGATGCTCGACGTTGCAGTTCACGGCAAACACCTGAAGTTTGAGCTACCTGCGCGTGGTGCTCACTTTGCTGTTGATGCAGCTGCAGCTTTGGAGACAGCGAGCGTTCTGCTCGGGGCAAAGTTCGACTCCAAATTGGCTGAGCGCACACTCGCCGACTTGCCTCCAGTTTTCGCAAGGGGAGAAGTTGTGCAGATTAACGGCGTAGACGTTGAATTCATCCTTGTCCAAAACCCAACTAGCACGCAGCTCAACCTAGACAACCTGCCTGCGAATCTGGAACGCGTACTGTTTGCAATCGGAAGGGATGTACATGACCCTGCGTGGCTGTGGACCGTGGATCCAGCTAATCTTTCGCCCGTCGATGTGGTTACCGGTTACAACTGCGCCGAGGCAGAGCTTTGGTTGCGGCACCACGGGTTTGAGCCAAAGTTGTCCACCGATGACCTAGCTCAGGCGTTCGAATACTGGATGACACTACCGGAGCCAACTAGTGGCCTGCGAACGGTGATTTTCTCGGCCGATGCAATGCGCCGTGTCAGGCGTATGTTCGGTTTCACCAGCCCAAATGAGGTGGCTCGATGATCAAGTTAGCCACAATTTTTCCAAACCAATTGAACCTCAATGGCGACCAAGGCAACCTGTTGGCGCTGAGGAAGTACCTAACTGCGGCAGGCTTCGATGTGGAAATTGGTTCATTGAATCAGCAAACATCGTCGGGTGATGCTCATTTCGTGCTCTTTGGTCACGGGTCATTGGCCGCCATGCAGAGCATCGATGGAGTTTTGAAGGCCATGGATTGGCGCAAGCTCATGCAAATTCCGGGACTTGCAGTGGGCTCTGGCTTCGAATATTTGAGTCGTGAGTCTTTCGTATCTCAGAAAATTGTTCTTGGTGACCGAGAGTCCGAGTTCCAGGTGGCAACACTGGGTGCCTTACAAGCCCTAGGCTATCGAAACACCGACTCCGGGCTGCCAAACCTGGCAGTTAACGACCAATGGATTTGCTCCATGCTTCATGGTCCAATTTTGGCGAAAAACCCATTGCTACTAGATCGAGCAGCTAAGGCTGCGGTTGCAGCAGCGGGTCAAGAGTGGCCCAAGCTTGCCCCCGCGCGGTTAGTTAAGTGGGTCGAAAATTTGAATCGAATCGCTTCACAGATCTGGCAGTTGGAAACCGATGAGGCTTATTTGCCTCTGGCTAATTAGCAACGAACTTTTATTCACGATCAACATAGCGCCAAGCTTCGATTCTGACACTTGCCTAAGTATTGGAGTTCCGCATAACCGGCCTAATACGCTAGCGAGCGAGAAGTTTCTCGGTTTCGTCTTGCCAAGAAACTACAACCGGCTCAAGCTTGGCGCGATTCTCGTTGGCGTGGTGCGAGCAAAACAATAGCTCGCCGGTAGCAAGGGTTACTCGAACATAAGCCTGTGCACCGCAAGCGTCGCAGCGATCAGCTACGGTAAGTGCAGCTGGTTGTGCTAGCTGCTCGTTGGTCTCGGTGCTGGTCATGGTGTTCTCCTCACTAATGCTTCTATTTGAACACACACCCAGACAAAAGACTCGCGAATTGCACCCTGTTTCGCTAACTGCGAATAACTGGGTGCTCGGGTGTTGCTAAAGCCCATGCCGATGGGTAAGGGTTAGCCTTGGATGGTGCCCAATTCAGATTATTCAGCCCGCCATCTCAGCGTCCTAGAAGGCCTAGAGGCCGTTCGCAAACGTCCTGGAATGTATATCGGTTCAACCGATTCACGCGGCTTAATGCACTGCCTTTGGGAGATCATTGACAACTCTGTGGATGAAGCTTTGGCCGGTCACGGCAACCAAATCGATATCGTCTTGCACCCGGACGCCAGCCTTGAAGTACGGGATAAGGCACGAGGTATTCCAGTTGACATCGAGCCCAAAACTGGGCTGAGCGGTGTCGAAGTGGTTTTCACGAAACTTCATGCCGGAGGCAAGTTTGGCAGCGGTTCGTACACAGCGTCGGGTGGCTTACACGGCGTAGGCGCATCGGTGGTAAACGCACTGTCGGAGCGCCTCGATGTTGAGGTCGACCGTGATGGCAAGACCTACAAGATGTCGTTCCGCAGAGGCGAACCTGGAATCTTCGATGACTCTAAGGGAATCGCGCCAACAAATCCCTTCAAGCCCTTCGAAGCCGAGAGCATATTGCAGCAGGTCGGCAAGGTTGCCAAGGGCGTAACGGGAACCCGTGTACGGTACTGGTCCGACCCTCAGATTTTTATTAAGGATGCCAACTTCAGCGCCTCAGACCTCGCTGATCGAGCCAGACAAACCGCCTTTTTGGTTCCCGGTTTGGGTATCACCATTTCGGATGAACTTTCGGGCGAGGCCGTTGTCTCTGATTATCGCTTCGATGGCGGCATCGCCGAATACGCGGATTTCCTAGCCCCCGACGCACCACTTACCTCGACGTGGCGTCTGACTGGTTCAGGAGATTTCACCGAGACCATTCCAGTTTTGGATGAATCGGGAAACATGGTTTCCAAAGAAGTTTCTCGCACCTGCGAGGTAGACATCGCTTTGCGCTGGGGTATGGGCTACGACTCAACCCTTAAGTCTTATGTGAACATCATTGCCACTCCTAAGGGTGGCTCGCATGTTGCCGGTTTCGAGCAGGCTCTTCTTAAAACGATTCGTGCCCAGATTGACGCGAATTCACGCAAGCTCAAGCCCGGCAACGACAAGGTGGAAAAAGAAGATGTTATGGCCGGCCTAACCGCCGTCATCACAGTGCGACTTCCGGAGCCACAGTTCGAGGGTCAAACTAAAGAAGTTTTGGGTACGCCAGCAGTCAGAAACATCGTGTCCAACGTTTTGGCCAAGGAGCTTGGCGACCGACTAGAGAGCTCAAAACGCGATGACAAGGCTCAGGCGGCACTGCTGCTTGAGAAGGTTGTTTCGGAGATGAAGGCGCGAGTCTCGGCTCGCGCACACAAGGAGACGCAGCGCCGCAAGAGTGCGCTGGAGAACTCATCGTTGCCAACAAAGTTGGTGGATTGCCGCACTCAAGAGACCGAGGTTTCCGAGCTGTTCATCGTTGAGGGTGACTCCGCGTTGGGAACCGCCAAGTTGGCACGTAACAGCGAGTACCAAGCGCTTTTGCCGATTCGCGGAAAGATCTTGAACGTTCAAAAGGCATCGGTAAGCGATATGCTTAGCAACACCGAATGTGCGTCGATTATTCAGGTTATCGGTGCTGGCTCTGGGCGCTCATTCGATTTGGATTCGGCTCGCTACGGCAAGGTCATTCTTATGAGCGATGCCGACGTGGATGGAGCCCACATTCGCACGCTCCTCTTGACTCTATTTTTCAAGTACATGCGCCCATTGGTGGAAGCCGGCCGCGTTTATGCTGCCGTGCCGCCATTGCATCGCGTGGTAATTATGAACCCAGGCAGCAAACCCAACGAGGTTATCTACACCTACAGTCAGCAAGAGCTTGAGAACCTGTTAGCCAAGATCGAAAAATCCGGTAGACGCTACCAAGAACCAATCCAGCGTTACAAGGGATTGGGTGAAATGGACGCGGATCAACTAGCTGAAACCACCATGGATAGAAGCCGCCGTTTGCTTCGCAGAGTTAAGGTCGAAGACGGGATGCTCAGTGAGCAGGTTTTTGAGCTTCTAATGGGCAACGATGTGGCACCCCGCAGGGACTTCATCATCGACAGCGCAGACTCTTTCGAGCGCGAGCGAATCGACGCCTAACACAAGGGTTTGACTTTAGGGTGCGACCTAGAGGGTTCCTACCGAACCAATTACATTGCTCAACAGGGCACCGGAAGCATCGCGCTTAGCAAGCTCGGTTGGCAATTCGACCGGGCGGCCATCAGATGCAAGCGCTGCAGGGTTAGTTCCTACCCAAGCTGCGTAAAGCTGATCTTCGCTTCTAATGAAACGCTGTGCTCGGACTCCGCCGGTTGCTCTTCCCTTGCCAGGGAATTCATCCAAAGATGAAAGTTTTGCCGAACCAGGATCGGTTCCCGGAATCACGTCGCTGGCATTGGCGGCGGTTAGCACCACGGCGGAAGCAGTGTCCGAGACCACGCCGAAGTAAATCACCGAGGCCTTGTCCGAGAGGTTTATGCCGGCCATACCACCGGCTGGCCGACCCTGTGGTCTCACGTTCTCGGCAGAGAAGTGCAACAGTTGGGCATCGTTGGTTACGAATACCAATTCGTCTGAATCTTGAGCCAACGCGGCACCAATCACGCTGTCACCGTCTTTGAGGCTAATGACTTCGAACTCGTCCTTCGGCGGGTACTCAGCCAAAACGCGCTTGACGACACCCTGTTTGGTGCCCAAGGCCAAGGAACTCTGATCACTAAGTTCCAGAACTGTGACAACGACTTCATCTTTAGCCAAGCCGAGGAAAGTTTTTGCAGCCGCGGCCATGCCCGGGTCGAATGCTTCCCCGCTACTAGGGATGTCGCCCACGTGGATGCGCAAGACTCTTCCCTTGGAGGTCAAGAATCCAACATCGCTGCGGGTGGTGGTGCTAAAGCTAACTCGAACCGCGTCGTGCTTACGACGCTTGGATGGACCTGCCGATTCCGTGGCCACGCCGGCGCGGGCAATCATTCCCGAAGAAGTTAGCACCACGGTACATGGGGTGTCGGCAAGTTCGGCGCTGACCACCTTGCGAGATGCGGTCGGAGTGACCTGATCCGAACCATCGATCAGAGTGGTTCGGCGTTCGTCACCAGCTTTAGCCGCTACATCGGTAAGTTCCTGAGCAACCAGGGCCCTGAGGGCAGAATCGTTGGCTAGCAGTGCCTCTAGTTCGGCAATCTCCGAGCTGAGTTGGTTTGCCTCGGCGTCTAGCTCGAGCTTGCTGAACTTAGTTAGCCGACGCAAGCGTAGTTCAAGAATGTACTCGGCTTGCAGTGGGCTCAGCGTGTAGGTCTGCATGAGGTTAGTTCGTGCCTCATCAACCTCATCGCTGTTTCTGATGATCGCAATGACTTCGTCGATGTTCAAAATGGCCTTTAGAAGACCCTCAACCAGGTGAAGACGCGCCTGGCGCTTGCCAAGGCGGTTACGACTGCGACGACGCGTGACAACGATTCGGTGCGCCAGGTACACGCCCAGAAGATCGCGTAGACCCAAAGTGGCTGGGCGACCGTTCACCAACGCAACATTGTTGATGCCGAATGAGTCTTCCATCGGTGTGTACCGATAAAGAAGTTCAAGCACACTTTGAGGATCGAAGCCGGTCTTTAGTTCAATCACAAGTCGCAACCCGTGATTTCTGTCGGTTAGGTCTGTTACGTCGGCGATTCCCTGAAGTTTCTTACTGTTCACGCCATCTTTGATTTTCTCGATGACTTTCTCAGGTCCCACAAGGTAGGGGAGTTCGGTTACAACGATGCCCTGTTTACGAGGACTGACGCTTTCGATAGAAACCCGCGCGCGCGTCTTGAATGAACCGCGACCGGTTTCGTAGGCATCCCGGATACCATCGAGGCCAACGATGATGCCGCCCGTTGGTAGATCTGGGCCAGGCACGTATTCCATTAGGTCTGCAACAGTTGCCTGCGGATTGTTCAGAAGGAAGATTGCGGCGTTCACTACCTCACGTAGGTTGTGCGGAGCCATGTTGGTCGCCATACCTACAGCGATGCCAGCCGAACCGTTCACCAGAAGGTTTGGGAAGGCAGCGGGCAAAACCTCGGGCTCGCTCAACTGCGCATCGTAGTTGGGTTTGAAATCTACTACGTCTTCTTCGAGGCCCTCGTTCATCAGAATCGATGCAGCGGTCAGCCTCGCCTCTGTGTAACGCGCAGCAGCCGGCCCATCATCGAGGCTGCCAAAGTTGCCGTGGCCATCGATGAGAGGCACGCGAAGGCTAAATGGTTGTGCCATGCGAACCAGTGCGTCGTAAATCGCACTATCGCCGTGTGGGTGGAGCTTACCCATTACCTCGCCGGTAACACGCGCCGATTTGACGTGGCCCTTTTCGGGACGCAAACCCATTTCACCCATTTGGTAAACAATTCGACGCTGGACGGGCTTTAGTCCGTCTCTGGCATCTGGTAGCGCTCGAGCGTAGATAACGGAATACGAGTACTCCAAAAACGACTCCTGCATTTCATGCTGGAGATCGATGTCTTGAATCCGCTCTGGAGCGACGTTTTCCTGGGTCATAACTCTTTTACTTGTGCCTGTGTCAAACTTATGGGGATGTCTACGATGCTACCCGCGCTACCCAACACATTTGGGAGGCTATCCGACGTATTTGTCAGTTCTTTGGGAGCTGTCACCAAATCTGATAACCGGCTAGGTTTCAGGTCTGCTAGGCGGGTATTTGCGGTTTTAGTGGATGGCCTTGGGGCGCAAAATCTCAAAGGTGCGGGTGGTCACGCGCCCTTTCTAAACCAAGCGCTAGCCATTAGCAAACCCATTTCCTGTGGCTTCCCAAGCACCACCGCTACCAGCATCACCAGTTTCGGTACCGGACTGAGTGCGGGCGTTCACGGGCTAGTTGGTTACAAGGTCTACGACCGTAAAAACAGCAGACCAGCCAATTTATTGACAGGCTGGGGCGACGAACAAGACGCCCTCGAGTGGCAACCGCAGCAAACAGTTGCTACCAAGGCGTTGGCTCATGGGGTTGGGGCATACGTGATTGGCCCTAAAGCCTACGCGAGTACCGGTTTTACAACTGCGACTATGCGAGGTGCGGATTACCTGCCCGGCAAGACGATATCGGATCGAATCGACGTTGCCATCGATTTACTGCGCAAGCGCTCGGACGATTTCCTGGTCTACCTTTACGTTCCAGAACTCGATCAGTTGGCTCACACCTTTGGCAGCGACTCAGACGAGTGGCTAAGAGCGCTAGAGGAAGTTGATTCGCAAGTTCGCCGCTTAGCTGGATCGCTTTCCCGCACCGATGCTCTTTTAGTAACCGCAGACCACGGAATTGTTGACGTGCAACCGCAGAATCATGTTTACCTTGATGAGCTGCCAGTTGACTGGAACCGGGTGCTGGACGTGTCCGGAGACCCGAGAGTCAACTACATCTATCTTTCCGACAGCAACGAGGCACAGGATTTCGCAACTGCCTTGCAGGGCAAACTTCCGGATGGGGTTCTGGCGCTCACAAAGACACAGGTCATAAATCTGGATTGGTTTAGGGGAGCAAATCCCACAGCAATCGAACGAATGCCAGACGTATTCGCTCTGGCCATCAAGCAGGTAGCTATGTATCACCGCTCATTTGCCCCCGCTAAGAGCCTTGAAATGATTGGTCAACATGGGGCACTCTCGTCTAGAGAACTATCTATTCCGCTGTTGGGGTTCGGCGCCTTTGGGGCTAAGTCTTAGTCTTCTTCTTCGGGCTTAGTGCTGAAAACAATTTCATCCCAGCTTGGCATGCTTGATCTTCCGCGCTTAGGTGCAGCCTTTGGGATCGATTCATCAGACTCCAGAACAAAATCCGGCTCAGCGGGTGCTTCGTTCGGTGACAAGGCTTCTGAGACGGTTAGCTGCGGTCCTTCGGCTTCACTGAGTGAGTCCGAAGCTGCCTGTTCATAAATCTCTTCATCGGCTGCTTGAACGATTGGCAGCGATGTGGTTTGGTTTAGTTCTTGTTCTCGCGAGATCCGGCGTTGTCTCAGTGCGTCTAGCAGGTCCGCTGTGTTCGCCAGGTTCTCGGCTGGTTCAGACTCGGCTAGCTCCGACGAAGCCAAACGTCCAAATGGCACAACGCCTTCGAACTCGGCAGTTCGGCCGAGGTCTGCCGTGACGGTTGGAACTGATTTCAGAACTGGAGTTTCTTCCGGTTCTTCATCATCTAGGTCCAGGTCATAGTCCTCATCAACGATGATGGCCTGCGGTGCACTAACAGTTGGAACTGAAACCAGCGGGCTGACGGGTGAAGACTGGGGAAGAGCATCTTCTGGCTCAGACGCCACTTCGGGCAGCAGGTTTGCGGTAACCGTGCGAAGTTTTGGAATGGGGGAGTCCGTGAGTGTTTGCTGTGCAGATAACTGCACCGCAACTTCGTTCTCGGGAGAAAGTGCAAGTTTTCTGGAATCAAATGCCCAAGTTGCCATGGTGTCGCCGAATCGGCAGTTGAGCTGCCAGCCGCCGTTGTCGCTCTTCTTGGCGCTCCAGGAGTAGTTCACAACGCCATTGCTAGCCAAGCGGTTTGTAACGACTTCGCCGAACTCAACCTGAGTGGTGTCGCGGTAACGGTCTCCGGCCAGAGTGATGCGCACGCTCAGCGCGCTATTGACTACGTGGATCAGTTCGGCCAGTACGGGAGCTGCAAACTTTGAAATGTATTCGATGCTCGCGCCGGTTTTAGCGGCGAGGTCTTCCACGCTCACTCCGGCACGAATTTCTAGCTGGATTTCGCGGGGGCTAAGGAGATTGGTGTCTTCTTCGGAAACCTGGTCCCGACGAACAGCCTTACGAATGCCCTCATCGATGAGTAGACGAAAACGAGTGCCATCAGCTCCCTCTAGAAGCAGGTACTCACCATCGGTGTTCAGATATCGCAGGTCTGGCATTCCCAACCGCCTTTCTAAGCAAAGTTTGCCACTTCAACGGCGCTATTTTGCGGTTTGAAGCATCGTGCCGTGAAGCAATCCTGGCAATTTGCAACATATTCTGACGCTTCGGCGTGTTTGGTATTGCTAAATCGGTCTTGGTGGGGCAGACTATGCACGCTTTGATACCCACGAATCGGAAGGCGTTAGCTAATGGCTACTGACTACGACGCACCTCGTAAAAACGATGATGACACTACCTCTCTTGAAGAAATCAAGGAAGGTACTACTGCAACGCCTCGAGCATCCGATGACATGGATGAGGCCGAAGGTGCCGCTGGTTACCTTGCTGCCGAGTCGATCAACGAGGACCTTGAGGTTATCGTTCTGCCAAAGCAAGATGATGAGTTCACCTGTATGGAGTGCTTTATTGTGAAGCACCACTCGCAACTTGCTGCTGGCAAGAAGAGCATTTGCATGGAGTGCGCGGCCTAAACCGGGCCAGCAACTACTTTTTTAGAGCAGTCAATACTTCTACAACCCGATGTGGGTCCCTGGTTGCTATCAACCAGTACGGAGTTGGATCGTTTTTGTCATCGATGAAAATCTTGACGTGGGTTTTCACCGAAATCTGGAAGCGAACATAGGCGGCAGGACTCAGTTTCACACCGCGTTCCTCAAAACTCTTATCAGCCGGCACCACTTCTGCGCTAGCGATAAATTTCAGGGGCAGTAGCGCGTCACCCACGGCGAAACCATCTGGGCCAAGTTCCACAACGGGAGCGGCGAACCAAATGCTTGCCAGAATGGCCAAAGTTATCGAAGCGCCTACAACCAAGCCAGCTTGAACCGAAAAAGGTAAAAGGGTTAGGTAGGCCGTGGGGAGCACAAACAAAACCGGTATCAGCGAGGCAATGCTTGGTAATACTCGCTCTCGGTAGGTCAAATCATCGGTGTTCTTCACATGCTTAGATTACGCTCTTAGAAATGAGCGAAATACCTGTTTTGATCGTGGCATCTGCCGAATTCATGCCAAGTTATGCGCACCCTGGCGATGCCGGTGCCGACTTGCGCTCTCGAGAGAGAGTGAACATAGGTGCGGGTCAACGAATTACCGTTGCCACCGGTGTGTCGATTGCCTTGCCTGAAGGCTATGTAGGTTTGGTTCACCCCAGATCCGGCCTCGCGGCCAAGCATGGCATCACCGTTCTAAACGCTCCTGGCACCGTTGATGCAGGGTACCGCGGGGAACTAGCGGTAACGTTGCTCAACACCTCGAATATTGATTTTCAGGTGAACATCGGAGATCGCATTGCTCAGCTGGTTATTCAGCAGGTTGAGAGAGCCAGATTTGTTGTTGTGGAGACGCTTCCTGGAACCCACCGGGGCGAGGCCGGTTTTGGCTCGACGGGAATCAAGTAGGAATCATTATGCAAAATCAAAGCCTCCGTTCGGTCAACGGACCATTCGATATCAGCGAAGTCCCTGAGCAAACCCTGTTGGTGGATTTTGGTTCAATCAAAATCCAGCCGGCGGCGAATCTCGAACTTCGACTAGAGATAGAAGAAGAATCAAATCGAGTGGTAGCGGTAGCAATCGACTCCATGGATTCAACACTGCAGTTGCAGGCATTTGCCGCGCCTAAGTCAGAGGGTGTGTGGCAAGACGTTCGGGTTCAACTAGCTCTTTCGATTAGAGAGCAAGGGGGAGCAGTTGAAGAACGACTCGGCTCTTTTGGTCCTGAACTGCTTGCCAAGTTGCCAATCAACGATGAAAACGGAGTTCCGCAAGCTCATCGTTATGCACGTTTTGTTGGTGTGGACGGCCCGCGTTGGTTCTTGCGAGGACTGATTGGCGGAGCGGCTATAAACGACCCGGCCGCTGCTTCCATCATCGAGGGTATTTTTAGGTCCACCGTGGTAGATCGAGGAAGTGACCCGATTCCGCCACGCGACCTGCTGCCTTTGACTGTGCCACCGGGAGTGGTTACCCCGCCGCGCGGAGTGATCGGCTAAAGCTATGACTGATTCATCAGAACAGAAGCAATCGGCTGCTCAGAGGCTTGGGCTGCGCATGGAGGGTCAAGAAGCCGTCTTCGACTCAAAGTCGCTATTGGCTAGCCTGGGCGGTTGGAGTGGAATCGTTGAATCAACTATTCCCGCCACCGCTTTCCTCATGGTTTACACCTTCACCAAGAACATTTTGGCGAGTGTATTGGTCTCGGGCGCTCTCTCGGTGATCTCAATCATTCGACAGTTGATTATCAAGAAGCCAATCTCTCAGGCCATCGTTGGCCTTGTCATGATCGGAATCTCCACCTATTTGGCCACCCGTCAAAGTGGAGCGGCTAAGGACTATTTCATCCCAGGTTTTATCACCAACATCGGCTACGGAAGTGTCTTGTTGGTCTCGATTTTGGTCCGGTGGCCACTCATCGGACTAGCAGTTGGATACTTCAAGGGTTGGGGAGTTTCGTGGCGCAAAGACAAGCAGCTTCGGGCCAGATTCGACCTGGTGACCGGCATGTGGAGCGCGCTATTTGGTGCACGTCTGGCGGTTGAGGTTCCAATGTATTTGACCAATAACATCGAAGCCTTGGGCGTAACCAAGTTACTTATGGGTTTGCCGCTCTACGCATTGACCCTTTGGTTTACCTGGTTATCGCTTCGGAGCGTAATCCAAGCCCGTGGCTAGTGGTATTTTTGATTTGTTATCAGCAGTTAGTTAGGGAGTTGGCTTTTGTCCAAAGTAAATAGTTTCGGTTCTTCCGATGTCCTAAAGGTAGGCGACAAGTCTTACCGTTATTTCAAGCTCAACTCGGTTGATGCCAAGACCCTTCCCTTTAGCCTCAAGGTGCTGCTAGAGAACCTGCTTCGCACCGAAGATGGCGCAAACATTACTCAAGAGCACGTCAACGCAATTGTGAACTGGGACCCATCGGTAGAGCCAGACACCGAAATCCAGTTCACCCCTGCCCGCGTAATCATGCAGGACTTCACTGGTGTTCCTTGCATCGTTGACCTAGCAACCATGCGTGAGGCAGTTGCAGAGCTTGGCGGAGACCCTAAGCGCATCAACCCACTAGCTCCAGCCGAAATGGTAATCGACCACTCCGTAGTCATCGATGTTGCAGGGTCTGCCGACGCCTTCGAGAAAAACGTTGAGTTCGAATACGCGCGCAACGGCGAGCGCTACCAGTTCCTTCGCTGGGGCCAGACTGCATTCAACGACTTCAAGGTAGTTCCTCCTGGCACCGGTATCGTGCACCAGGTAAATATCGAGTACCTTGCTCGCACTGTGATGACTCGAGAAGTAAATGGCGAACTTCAGGCCTATCCAGATTCATGCGTGGGTACCGACAGTCACACCACCATGGTCAACGGCCTTGGAGTTCTTGGCTGGGGTGTGGGCGGAATCGAAGCCGAGGCAGCGATGCTCGGTCAGCCAGTTTCCATGCTCATTCCAAAGGTTGTTGGATTCAAGCTGGTTGGAAGCATCCCAATGGGTGTCACCGCAACCGACGTGGTTCTAACCATCACCGATTTGCTCCGCAAGCACGGCGTTGTTGGAAAGTTCGTTGAGTTCTATGGCGAAGGCGTAACCTCGGTTCCGCTTGCCAACCGTGCCACCATCGGAAACATGAGCCCTGAGTTTGGCTCAACCTGTGCAATCTTCCCAATCGACCAGGTGACTCTGGACTACCTGAAAGTAACCGGGCGCAGCCAGGAGCAAATCGACCTCGTCGAGGCCTACACTAAGGCTCAGGGACTATGGCACGACCCAAGCATTGAACCTCGCTTCTCCGAGTACCTAGAGCTCGACCTCGGAACCGTAGTTCCAAGCATCGCCGGACCAAAGCGACCACAGGACCGCATCGAACTTAGCGACGCTAAAGAGGCTTTCGCAAAGGTGCTACCGACCTACAGCGCTCAGGCGTCTAAGCCAACCGCGGTTGCTGGTTCCGATTACAGCATCGACAACGGCTACGTGACCATCGCTTCGATCACCTCTTGCACGAACACCTCCAACCCATCGGTGATGTTGGCGGCTGGTTTGCTGGCTCAGAAAGCAGTAGCCAAGGGTCTAAAGGCAAAGCCATGGGTAAAGACCTCGCTAGCGCCAGGTTCAAAGGTCGTCACCGAGTACTATCACAAGGCTGGATTGACTGATTCGCTCGATGCTCTGGGATTCCAGCTCGTTGGTTACGGCTGTGCCACGTGTATCGGAAACTCCGGTCCGCTAGATGCCGAAATCACCGACGCGATCAACCAGAACGATCTGGCGGTCACCGCGGTGTTGTCTGGTAACCGCAACTTTGAGGGTCGAATCAACCCAGATGTGAAGATGAACTACTTGGCTTCGCCTCCGCTGGTAATCGCCTACTCGCTTGCCGGAACCATGGACTTCGACTTCGAAAATGACGCACTGGGCCTAGACACTGATGGCAACGATGTATTCCTAAAGGACATTTGGCCAAGTGCCGAGGAAGTTCAGAAGACCATCGATGAGTCGATCAATAGCGACATGTTCAAGACCCAGTACGCCGGCGTTTTTGAGGGCGACGCTCGTTGGAAGGCGCTGCCAACTCCAGAGGGTGCAACCTTCACCTGGGATGAGAACTCTACCTACGTTCGTAAGGCTCCATACTTCGATGGAATGAAGAAGACTCCGGATGCCGTGACCGACATCACCGGTGCCCGAGTTTTGGCCAAGCTAGGTGATTCGGTGACTACCGACCACATCAGCCCTGCCGGTTCGATTAAGGCAGACTCACCTGCCGGTAAGTACCTTGCCGACAACGGTGTCTCTCGTGTCGATTTCAACTCATATGGATCGCGGCGCGGTAACCACGAAGTTATGATTCGTGGCACCTTCGCCAACATCCGTTTGCGTAACCAACTGCTGGATAACGTTGAGGGCGGTTACACCCGCGACTTCACTCAGGCAGATGCGCCACAGGCATTCATTTACGACGCCTCTGCCAACTACCAAGAGCAGGGCATTGGCCTAGTGATTCTTGGCGGCAAGGAGTACGGCTCCGGATCTTCTCGTGACTGGGCAGCAAAGGGAACCAGCTTGCTTGGCGTTCGTGCCGTTATCGTCGAGTCCTTCGAGCGCATTCACCGCAGCAACCTGATTGGTATGGGAGTGATTCCACTTCAGTTCCCAGCAGGCCAAAGCGCTGATTCCCTTGGCTTAGATGGCACCGAAGTCTTCGACATCATTGGAATCGAAGCCCTGAACCAGGGCGTTACTCCAAAGACCGTTCGAGTGACCGCTAAACCGAGCGCAAATTCCGCAGCAGGCAAGTCTGTTGTTGAGTTCGACGCAGTTGTGCGAATCGACACACCTGGAGAAGCCGATTACTACCGCAACGGTGGCATTTTGCAATACGTGCTTCGCAGCTTGGTGGCTTAGGAATACCGACCGCAAGGTTTTGGTTGGATCATCCATGGAACTTTTGCACAGCATTCAAAACCCTAGAGACTTAGACAAGCTCTCTGCTCAGGAATTGAAGCAGTTGTGCGCTGAGATTCGTGAATTTTTGGTTACTCAGGTGGCCCGTTCCGGCGGGCACCTGGGTCCTAACCTTGGCGTGGTTGAGACCACCGTGGCGATTCATCGAGTTTTCAACTCTCCTCACGATCCAATCATTTTTGACACAGGCCACCAGTCATACGTTCACAAGCTGCTAACCGGTCGTCAGGACTTCAGCACACTCAGAACCAAGGAAGGCCTCGCCGGCTACCCTCAGCGCTCTGAGTCGGTTCACGACGTGGTTGAAAGCTCTCATGCATCGTCTTCTCTTAGCTGGGCCGACGGCATCGCCAAGTCGTTCAAGGCAACCAACCAATCCGACCGTTACGTTGTGGCGCTCGTTGGCGATGGAGCACTAACCGGTGGAATGACCTGGGAAGCCCTCAACAACATCAGCCACGACAACGACCGCAAATTGGTCATTGTTGTCAACGACAACGGACGTTCCTACGCGCCAACTATCGGTGGTTTGGCCAGATACCTCAACGGCGTTCGTACCGAGAAGCTATACACACGCGCTTACCGTGCCAGCAGGCGCTTCTTCGAGAGCTTTGGCCTTGTTGGTCGCCTAACCTACTCTGCCGCCCGAGGTGCTGGTAAGGGACTGCTGGGGGCGTTCTCGCCGATCGGCCTGTTCCCGAACCTAGACATCAAGTACATCGGCCCGGTTAACGGGCACGATCTTGATGCCATGGAGGCAGCGCTTCGCCAGGCTAGGAAGTTCGCTGGCCCTGTTATCGTTCACGCGATCACCCAAAAAGGTAAGGGCTACGACCCTGCAGTTTCCAACGATGAAGACCAGTTCCATGCCGTTGGTCAGATTGATCCGACTACGGGCGCGTCTCTGGAAGACAAGTCCAAGCCAAGCTGGACATCCGTTTTTAGCAATGAAATCGTAGCCATCGCAGATAAGCGTAGCGATGTTGTTGGAATCACCGCTGCAATGCTGCACCCGGTCGGTCTTGCCGAATTTGCCGCTAAGTATCCATCCCGCGTCTTCGATGTTGGTATTGCAGAGCAGCACGCTGTGGCATCGGCCGCAGGCATGGCATTTGGTGGGCTACACCCGGTTGTTGCCGTGTACGCCACCTTTATGAATCGAGCTTTCGATCAGGTTCTAATGGACGTAGCGCTTCACAAGGCCGGGGTTACCTTCGTTCTTGACCGTGCCGGTGTCACCGGTCCGGATGGCGCTAGCCACAATGGAATGTGGGACTTGGCGCTATTCCAGGTGGTACCCGGTATGCGCATCGCGTCTCCGCGAGACTCCGAGCGGCTTCGCGAAGAGCTAAATGAAGCCGTTGCGATCAGCGATGCCCCAACGCTTATTCGTTTCTCCAAGGGCTCCGTTTCTGCCGAAATCAAGCAGTTGAGACGCACCAAGGATGGTGTTGACGTTTTGTTTGAGTCCGCTGCCAAGGATGTTCTTTTGGTAAGCGTGGGCGCCATGGCCAACACAGCGCTTGAGGTTGCAAAGCTACTTGCGGCTCAGGGCATTGGCGCCACCGTTGTGGATCCGCGTTGGGTGGTTCCAGTGCCCCAGAGTATTTTGGAGCTTTCTGCCGCCCACCGATTGGTTGTCACCATCGAGGATGGCGTCAAGGTAGGTGGTGTTGGAACTCGTATTCGACAAGACCTGCGTACCGCCCAGATCGACACCGCTCTTACCGAAATTGGTTTGCCAGATGAGTTCCTAGAGCACGCCTCTCGCAATCAAATCCTGGAGCGTGTCGGCTTAACTCCACAAGCCATTGCTCGCGACATTGTTGCGCAGGTAGTTGGTTCCAGGATTCCGCACGCTAGAGCAGTGGCCGAACCAAAGGAATCAAACGTTCAGATCTAGATCTGACGGTTCTAAGCCTGGCCCAACTGGACTTGTCGCCAACAGCGCAACTGCAAATCTGCTCGAACAAATTTCGGCTTGCCAGGATCGCGCCCCGGAATCCAGCAGCGCTTGAGACACAGACTCCGCGGTGATTTCTTGCGGCGGCAACCATGCCAACTGCCTAACGAAGTCTGGCGTCAATAGGTTCTCAGCTGGCATGTTGTGTTCCTGGCTGAGAATCGACATCACGGGCTTGAGTTTGGACAACCTGGCATCAGCTTCTGGGAAGCGATTTGGCCATGTGCGGTGGTTCGGAATCCCGCTATTAGGAAGCTTCACCGGTGGAAGATCCAGAGTGTTCACGCCCGTTTCCAGCGCTTTCCACCAGGTGTCCAGATAAGTACGGCTGGCTCTTCCGTGGAAGTCCTTGCGGGCAGCCATTTCACTCCTGCTCTTGGGGACATCCTTGACCACGGCCACGATGGAGGCATCTGGAATGAGTCGCCCTGGGGAGACATCCAATTTCTGCGCTAGCGATTCCCTCGCAGACCAGAGATCGCGTGCGATAGCTAGTCGCTTGGCATCCTTTACCTCATGCAAACCATTTAATGAGCGCCAACGGTCGATCTTTGGCCCCTTAGGGGAGAAGTTCAAGAGATGCTCGAACTCTTGCCTGGCGAACTCGCTCTTGCCCTGTTCCTCAAGTGCTGTTTGCACGGCTTCCATTAGCTCGGCGAGTACATCCACGTCGAGAGCTGCATAGTTGAGCCAGTCTGCCAGCATTGGGCGGGTGCTCCAGTCAACCGCGGAGTGTTCCTTGGCCAAACGATAGCCAAGTTGGCTCTCGCACATAGCGCCTAAACCAACTCGTGGAAAACCGGCAATCCGGCCGCCTAGCTCGGTATCGAAGAGCGAGGTTGGTTTAAGTCCAAGTTCGGCAAGACAGGCAAGGTCTTGGGTTGCGGCGTGCAGGATCCAAGTGTCGGTGGTTAGCAGTTCTGCCAATCCACGAAATGGTTCTGCGTTCACTTCGGGAGCGATTGCAAAAGGGTCTATTAGGTAGATGGCGGAGTTGCCGCGAGCAACCTGCACCAGATAGGCGCGAGCTGAATACTTGAAACCACTTGCTCGTTCCGCATC
>CANBWO010000003.1 GCA_947373155.1 Microbacteriaceae bacterium
GCGCGGCGGCCTCGCGTGCATTCATGGTGATTGGTTTTTCCAACAGAACGTGTTTGCCAGCGTTCAGAGCAAGTGAGGCATGTTCAAAGTGGAATGGGTGAGGAGTGGCCACATAAATCACATCGATGTCTGTGCTGTTGACCAATTCCCGGTAACTGCCATAACTGGTGCCAATGCCGTGCTCGGCAGCGAAGCCCTGAGCTTTGGCAAGGTCACGGGAACCCACGGCGGTTACGTTGAACCCGCATTCAAGCAGGTCTTTGGTTTGCAGATCGGCGATAGTGCCGGTTCCTAAAATGCCCCAGCTGAGCCTTTTTGACATCGTTGTCCTTAAAATTTTCAAGCCTGTTTCAGCAAGACTACTTGCTCTTATTGCAACAATTCGCATGCTGCCTGAGTGCGGTCATAGGAATCCAAACGCCTGTCTGCCTCGCCAGCCAACAAGTGGTGTTTACTTTGTTACAGGAACCCTCGACTTATAGGAAGTAGCCAGCTAATGCAAGATGCCTGGGATGTCTCGTTGATTCAACCGCGGATTCGCGTAATCAGCGACAACGACTACTCGGGCGACCCAGATGGTCTGGTTCAACTGGCCCATCATTTACTAAGCCCCAGCATCGACCTGCGGGGCATCATTGGAACCCACCTTCGTGAAGGTGACCCTTGGGGTCAAAGTGGCGGCGACGAAGTTGCCGCTGCCGTAGCTGCCGCCAACGAAATCGTTGAACTCTGCGGAAAGACTGGTCAGGTTCCTGTGCTTGCGGGAGCGCCGGCAGCCATGGTTGACATCCACACTCCACAACGTTCGGCGGGCATCGATTTCATCATCGCTGAGGCCATGAGAGACGACGCGGACGCACCGTTGTTTGTGGTTTGCGGTGCCAGCCTCACCGAGATCGCGAGCGCTTATCTGATTGAACCTCGGATCGCTGAGCGCCTCACCGTGATTTGGATTGGCGGTCACGAACACGCGGGCTTGGCGGTGCCCCCACCGGGTGCGCCGGACTTGGAATATAACTTGCACGAGGACTTGGTAGCAGGCCTAGTGTTCTTCAATCACAGCAGCCTAAGGCTTTGGCAGATTCCGCGCGACCAATACCGTCACGTTTTAGCCAGTAGATCTGAACTGAAAGTTCGCATGGCCAATAAGGGCCCTCTCGGTGCACACCTTTACGCCAAGCTGGCCTGGGTTGCCGAGTGGTTGAATAACGCCGGCTACCGCGCTGGCGAGGTTTATTGCCTGGGAGACAGCCCGCTGGTGTTGCTAACCGCCCTGCAGAGTGCGTTTGAGGCAGACCCCGCCAGTAGTCGGTATGTCACAATGCCGTGCCCCAACCTGTTGCCCAATGGTCTCTATTCGGCCAATCCCGGTGGCCGACCAATACGGGTTTACACCATGCTTGATAACCGATTGTTGCTTGAGGATCTCTACGCCAAACTGGAACTGCACGCCGCTGGTTTAGCCTAGTAATTCGCCAAAACGAAAGTCAGCATCATTTCTAAAGTTCAAGACCCAGACAAACTCCCGGCCCGCACGTTTGCCATCATCACGATTTTGCTGGTGGCCGCGTTTGTTACCTTCCTAAATGAAACATTCCTGGGTGTGGCGCTTCCGCGCATCATGGAAGACCTCAACATTCCAGCCAGCACCGGGCAGTGGCTAAACACGTCGTATTTGCTAACCATGGCCCTCGTGATTCCGCTAACGGGTTATTTCCAACAGCGCTACAGCGCTCGCCGAATCTACTTAGTGGCCATGTCATTGTTCACCGTGGGCACCGTGATCGGCGGACTCGCACCGAGTTTCTTGGTGCTCGTGCTGGCTCGTGTGGTGCAGGCATCGGGTGGAGCACTGATTTTCCCTCTGCTCATGACCACAATCATGACCATGGTTCCAGAATCCCATCGCGGCAAGGTAATGGGAAACATCTCAATTGCGATTTCCGTTGCGCCTGCGCTTGGGCCTCCTATCTCCGGCCTTATCCTCAATGTCTTCAACTGGCGTTGGCTGTTCTGGTTGATTGTGCCTATCGCTCTGCTTACCAGCGTCTTTGGGTTCCTAAGGATGGGCAAGTCTGAGCCTCAACAGAAGCCAACCATCGATGCCCTTTCAGTGGTGCTTTCCGCATTCGCGTTCGGTGGCCTAATTTACGGCCTCAGCGGAATCGGCGATCAAGCTCGCGGAACAGCCCTGATTTCACCATACGGGCCGCTTGCAGTTGGAGTGGTGGCCATGGTTTGGCTCGTGCTTCGCCAAATCAAACTTGGCCCTCGTGATCAGGCGCTTTTGAACATGGGTCCGTTCCGTTCTAGGAACTTCTCGGTCTCGGTTAGCCTCATGGTGTTTTTGAATATGGCACTCTTTGGCGTGGGAATCCTCACGCCAATTTACACCCAGCAGGTTTTGGGAATTTCGCCACTGGTAACCGGCTTAATGCTGCTGCCGGGCGGCCTGCTTATGGGTTTGCTTGGCCCAGTGACCGGAAACCTCTACGACAAATTCGGTGCTCGGAAAATCATTATCCCGGCCGCCATCGTTGTTTCCATAACCTGCTGGTACATGATCACATTCGATCACCAAACCACCCTTTGGCAGGTTTTGGCTTGCAATATTGTGCTCTACGGCGCACTCGGATTTATGTTCCCACCGCTATTCACCGACTCGATGGCATCTGTGGAGCCGGCACTTTACCCACACGCCAGCGCCATTATTGGTTCGTTTCAGCAGGTGGCAGGTGCCGCCGGAACGGCCTTGTTTGTCACAACGCTTACGGTGGTTAGCATTGCTGGCGCAAACGCCGGTTTGAGCACCAGCTCGGCCTACATGGATGGCATTCACTGGGCGTTTGTGGCCGGTGCCGTTATTTCCGTGTTGGTTATCGGATTGGCCTTTTTACTAACTGGGAAGTCTTCTAAAACTCAGCTGGTTTGAAATAGCAACAACGTGGATTTGCGTGCTCTGCTGACCCCGTTCAGAATTGAACTGACCCAAAAGGAAAACCATGACTAAAGCATTGCGCGTTGCCATTTTTGGCGCGGGACCGGCCGGCATCTATGCGGGCAACATTTTGGCCAACTCCTACCCTGGAGTCGCAATCGACCTTTTTGACATGCTGCCTGCGCCTTATGGTTTGATTCGCTACGGAGTTGCTCCGGATCACCCTCGCATCAAGGGCATCGTGAACTCGCTGCACGAGATGTTGGATGCGGGCACAATCCGCTTCTTTGGCAACGTTGAGTTCGGCAAGGACATCAATGTTGAAGACATTAAGCAGCACTATCACGCTGTGATTTTTGCCACCGGCGCTATCAAGGATGCACCGTTGAATATTCCGGGAATCGAGCTTTCCGGTTCGTTCGGTGCGGCGGACTTTGTTTCCTGGTACGACGGCCACCCGGACGTGCCTCGCAGCTGGCCGCTAGAGGCCGAACAGGTCGCCGTTTTGGGAAACGGAAACGTAGCGCTAGATGTGGCGCGAATGCTAGCTAAGCATGCCGATGAACTTTTGAGCACCGATATTCCAGCGAATGTCTACGAGGGTCTCAAGGCTTCGCCTGTGACCGATGTTCACGTATTTGGCCGACGTGGGCCAGCGGCCATCAAGTTCTCTCCAATCGAGCTTCGTGAACTTGGCGAAGTGCACGATGTCGACATTGTGCTCTACGACCAAGATTTTCCAGAGGGCTGGTTCGACGAAGACGCCGAGGGCGTCACTAACCAGCAGCGTGTGATGGCCCGCGTTATGGAATCATGGCGGGATCGTCCGCTTAGTGGCGCCAGTCGCCGCCTACACCTGCATTTCTGGCACAAGCCTGTAGAGGTTCTGGGCAGTAACGGCAAGGTAAGCGCCATGAAGTTTGAGCGTACTGCGGCCGGCATCGATGGAGCAGTGGTGGGAACATCAGAGTTTGTTGAATACGACCTGCAGGCCATCTATCGCGCCATTGGCTACTGGGGTAGCGAACTGCCTCAGGTTCCTTATGACGATCGATACGGAGTCATTCGCAATCAGGGCGGGCGTGTAGTTGACGACGCCGACCAGCAGGTTCCAGGCTTGTACGCAACCGGTTGGATCAAACGTGGTCCAGTTGGCTTGATTGGGCACACTAAGAGCGACGCCATGGAGACCATCGAGAACCTGGTGGCAGACGTGGATTCCATGATTGACCCGGCAACGCCAGACACGGATGCCCTTCTTACCACGCTGGCAGCGAGGGGAGTTAGGTACACCACTTGGCAGGGCTGGCAGGCACTGAACGCCCATGAACTAGCGCTGGGCGCAGCCTACGGCGATGTGCTGACTCATAAACACGGTGCGGCCGAGCCGGTGAATGCCCCGCGCGAACGCGTGAAGGTAGTAGACCGCCAAGAGCAGATTGCAATCAGCACCGCTTCCTAGTCGTGATCTGAGATCGGGGCTTTTGGGCAAAACTCTGGTTTCTCTACAGACTTAGTTGCAATTGGTGTTTGGGGCTCGCAACTGCTTGTATTGAACCATGCAGGTTTCAGCCAAAGTCGAATACGGAATGCGCGCCCTTTTGGTGCTGGCCCAAGCCTACGATGGCCCCCAAGCCAAGTTGCTCAAGTCGGCGAACATCGCGACAGAGCAGGAAATCCCGCTGAAATTTCTGGAGGGAATCCTCACGGAGCTCAAGCACGCAGGCTTTGTGATTAGTCAACGCGGGGCAGATGGCGGCTATCGTTTGAGCCGTTCCCCAGGTTTGGTCCCTTTGGCAGATGTGCTTAGAGTCCTGGATGGTCCATTGGCTGCGGTTCGCGGTCAACGACCAGAGGCTGTGCACTATCAAGAACCCGCACAAAACCTAAGAGACGTATGGATCGCGGTTCGCGTTGCGCTTCGTCAGATTTTAGAGACTCTGACTTTGGCCGACGTGCTTGCTAGAAATTATTCGGCGGAAGTTGAATCGCTTTTGACCAAACAAGATGCCTTTGTGTCCCGCCCTATGTTTGCCACGGAAAAACCAAAGCCGGTTAAGAATTCGTCCGCAACTCAAGCACTCCAGGATTGGGCTATTTAGGCGTTAGAGCGCCTCGGAGGTTTTTAGTTAGTAGCCTCAGGATTGGTTTCAGGCTCGTCTGAGTCTTCGTCCGAGTCATCTTCGGAATCATCCCCGTCGTAAAGATCGGCCCACTTGTCTTCGTAATCAGGTTCGGCAGAGTCGCTTGGGTGGCCAAGTTCGCGCTCGAGCGCAGTCAAGTCGGTGTTCGGGCTAAAGTACTTTAGCTCGCGAGCCACCTTGGTGTGCTTTGCCTTTTGACGGCCACGGCCCATGCCGAGACCCCCTCTGTAGTCGGGTCCGCGCTTTAAAGCGCAGAAATGCGTTAAGAAACCTGCGGTTATTTTAGCAGGCTGGCGCCCAGAATAAGCCCCGCTATTGCACCAGAAACCGGAAGAACCAAATTCAACAGCACATTCAGGTAGCCTTCGCGCCTTTGACCCTGCGCCATCAAGGCAACTGTTTGCGCAGCCCAAGAGCTAAAAGTAGACAAACCTCCGGCGAATCCGGTGGCGATAACTGTGGATAAAACCGCGTTTTGGCTCTGACCAGACAGGTTTATGGAGACAGCGAGCCCAACTAAAACCGAGGCAATTGTGTTCGCTGTGAGAATTCCCCAGGGAAGAGAGCGCTGCCAGCGCGAAAGAGCAAACCTAGCCACAGAGCCCAACCCGCCCAGAAGGGCCACGCCAATCGCCAGCATCCAAAAGTTATTCACCAGGGAACACCCCAGCTCCGGCTTTGAAACCACCCAAATAGGCAAAAATACCAAAAGCAAACATGGCAACCAGATAGCTGGCCGCCAAAATGATTGGGGCGCTTCCGGTGAGCAAAACGAATGCCATGGCAAGGCCGCTCATGGTTGTAAAACCACCGGCAAACCCAGCTCCCCAAAACTGCGCAGGCGCAGAACCCGTGAACTTTGGTTTAGCCGCGGCAACCGAACCGTTGAACCACCCTAGGAATACTGCTCCCAAGAGGTTTACCACAGCTAAAGCCACCAGGTTGTCCAGCACCTCGCCAACCAAGAACCTAAGTAGTGACCCTAAGGCTCCGCCGGCAAAAACCAGCAGTGCGGATTTGGCGGTCAGTTTCATTTCGTTAGGGCTACTCGTGTTCGTCGGGGTTCTTGGTGGTGGATACGCGCTGCACCAGGTTGGCGCCAAAACGGTGACGACGCTTAGCTGGGCGAAGGTTGTCACCTCTGCGCGAGTCACCAGGCAACGGGCGACGCTCGAACAGGTTCACCTTGTCGGCGCTTTCTAGGCGCCAAGGAACCAGGGTAACCATCACACCACGCACGTACATTAGCTGCTTACGGATGCGGTTGGCGCGGTGGTTGTGGAAAATGTGCTCCCACCAGTGGCCAACCACGTACTTGGGCAGGTAAACGCTGATTCGCTCCGAGCCGTTCATTTCGCGGTGCTTGGTTAGGTACTCGATCAGAGGGTTGGCGAACTCGCGGTAAGGCGAGTCGATGATTCGAAGCGGAACCTCGATGCCGTAGGCGCGCCATTCCTTTTCGAACTCAATTGCACGCTCCGGATCTACCGCAACGTGAACCACATCGAGTTTGGTGTGGCGGCTACTCAATGCGTAGTCCAAGGCTTTCAGCTGAGGCTTGTTGAGCTTGTCCATCATTACTACTGCGTAGTCGCCCTTGCTACCAAAGACGGTCTTGTCGTCTAGTGCGATTTCCTTCTGTACCTCGTTGTAGTAGCGCTTGGTGTTGTACATGACCCAGTAAAGAATTGGCATGATGATGAACACCAGCCAGGCCCCGTGAGTGAACTTGGTTATGGTCACAATAATCAAAACGGTTGCGGTGAGGATCGCACCAAAACCATTGATGGCCAAACCGCTGTTGGCGTTGGCGCGGGTAATGGAGCCATCGGCCTTTCCACGTCTCCAGTGGCGAATCATGCCAAACTGTCCCACGGTGAAGCTAGTGAAAACACCGATGATGTACAGCTGGATTAGGCCGGTGACGGAGGCCTGATAAATGACAATCAGGGCCAGCGCGGCACCCATGAGTGAGAACATGCCGTTCGAGTAAACCAGGCGGTCGCCTCGAGTCAGCAGGGCCTTTGGTGCGAAACCGTCTTTAGCCAACACGCTCGAAAGCAGTGGGAATCCGTTGAACGCTGTGTTTGCGGCTAGCAAAAGAACCGCTGCGGTTCCGGCTTGAATCACAAAGAACATAAAGGTGTTTGCGCCAAATACTGAATACGCAATCTGTGCGATAACGGTTAGCTGCGGACCGCCCGGCCAGCCGCTAAGGGCGGCAGAAGGATCCTCGGCGTAGTGGACTTTAGAAATCAGAGCCAGTGCGGTAACGCCAATGAACATGGTTACGGCAGCTGCGCCCATGAGCACCATGGTGATTTGAGCATTGCGAACGCGCGGAATCCTGAACGCCGGCACTCCGTTTGCGATTGCTTCGATTCCGGTTAGAGCTGAACACCCAGAAGCAAAGGCACGAAGCAAGAGCAAAATCAGCGCTGTTTGCATGATCGAGCCAGTGCTGTCGTATATGTTTTCCATCACCTTGACGTGATAGTGGGCAGAAGGCGCAACCAGCCCCTGGCCGGTGAACAACTTGAACGCACCCACACCGATCATGGTCATAACTGAGGCAATGAATACGTAGGTTGGAATGGCGAATGCCACACCGGATTCCTTAACACCGCGCAGGTTGATTCCGCAAAGCAAAAGCACAAAGCCAACCGCAATTTCTACTCGCCAGTTGGCAAGGGCAGGGAAAGCCGAAATCAGGTTGTCTGTTCCCGAGGCCACAGAAACGGCCACGGTCATTACGTAGTCCAAAAGTAGGGCGGCTGCCACAATCAATGCGGCTCTGTCACCAAGGTTTACGCGCGCTACCTCGTAGTCGCCACCACCGTTAGGGTAGGCCTCAACGATCTTGCGGTAGCTAAGAACAATCACGGTGAGAAGCAAAACCACAACGGCCGCAATGCCCGGGGCAAAGCTCAACAGGCCAATGCCTCCGAGGGTGAGGATCATGATTAGCTCTTGAGGACCGTAGGCCACCGAGCTGAGCGGGTCGCTGGAGAAAACTGGAAGGGCGATGAACTTTGGAAGAGACTGACCCTCGAGGTTATCGTTCGAGAGTTTCTTACCGATTAGACGACGCTTGCTCAGAAGTGATTGATTCACAAGCCACAACTTTACTCTTCTGCCAACCTGCAGTTTGCGAAACGCCTCTGAAGTTTCTCACTTGACACCTATTAGTAAGTGGCAGGTAACCTCGGAATGTGATTGAAAATGCTTACGAATCAGAGGCCCAACAGCGCTGGCCAGACACCTTTGCACAGAGTGAGGCTCGACTAGGAAAACTGAGCGCCACCGAACGCGGTCAGTTGATCGAGGACGGCAATCAAATCTCCAGAGAACTGGCCGAGCAACTTAAAGCGAAAGTGGCGGCCGATGCTCCCGAGGTTCAGGAACTAATCAACCGCCACTATCGGTGGGTTTGCAACTTTTGGACTCCGGAGCGCGACTCATACATCGCGTTAGGGCAGATGTACTTGGACGATGAGCGTTTTACAGCTCACTACGACGAGTTCGCGTCGGGTTTAGCTCTTTTTATTCGTGATGCGATCCTTCGCTATGCATCTTCGAACCTAGTCTGAACGTACTGGCCAAACCGATTAGCAAGAACACCGCAGCCGACAAAGCAGCCCAGCGGGCGCCATCGCTGAATGCAGCACCAGATGCCGTGGTGATGTCCGCTGCCTGAGCTGCGGTCACGTGCATGTTGGGCAGGATCTTGTTCAGCGATGGGATGATTCCACCAGCCGAGTCCACGACGCCGTTAGAAACAAAGGTGTTGACGGCATCTGAAGCGCCGATGTCCTTCAAGCGCGAGTCCAGACTTGCCTGAGTAGCGGTGAACAGAGTGGTACCGATTACCGCGATGCCAAGAGCAGAACCAATCTGGCGAACGGTGCTCTGCGAGCCCGAACCCTGACCAATCTTGTCGCTTGGCACGTCGACCATAATCACACCGGTCAGCTGGGCGGTAGCGAAACCAACACCGATTCCGTAAAGCAATAGGCCTGGTGCAACCCAGCCCCAACCGGCGTCAGCGCCGATAGCAAAAGCGGTTACAACCACACCAACAAGCTCAAGCATTACTCCTAGGCGCACAGCTGCGGCTGGAGCAACCTTGCCGCTCATTGCACCACCGGCACCAGAGGCCAAGAAAGCACCGCCGGCTAGCCATAGCAATACGCAACCGCTGCTTACCGGGCTAAGGCCTTCTACGTTCTGCAACCAAAGTGGAAGAGCAAAGATAACGCCGAACTCACCCATGCTGATGATCAGTGCTGCAATGGAGCCATTACGGAAACTGGCGATGCCAAACAGGTCTAGGTCTAGCAAAACGCTCTTGTGAGCGCGGGCGCGGTAACGCTCCCAAAGCACGAACAAGAAGATGAATGCCACGCTGATTGCTAGCGAAACTGGAATGATGCTGATGCCCGTGGTTGGCCACTTGAAGTCACCAAGAATGAACTGGTTGCTTGCCTTGGCTTCCCACCAGCCATAGGCGCGTCCTTCGATAAGGCCAAAGACCAGGGTAAGGAACATTACAACGGAGATTAATGCGCCAACCAGGTCGACACCGCTCTTGAGGTTTGGAACCTTGGATTCCTTCACGAACAGCATTAGGCCAATCAAAATGATTGCGCCAATCGGCAGGTTAATGTTGAACGCCAGGCGCCAACCATCGGTGAAGGCAGTTGCCAACCAGCCACCAAGCACAGGACCTAGGGCCACCATTCCACCGATAGTCGAACCCCAGACTGCAAAGGCGATTCCGCGCTCGCGGCCCTGGAAGTTAGCGTTCACCAAAGACAGGGTGGTTGGAAGCACCATAGAGCCACCGATACCCTGCACGATACGGGCCAAAATCATGGCGTTGGCGTCTTGGCTGGTTCCGGCCCAGTAAGAGGCGGCGATGAAGATCAAGACACCGATTACCAAAAGCGCACGGCGACCGATACGGTCGGCTATCGAACCCCAAACCAACAGGAGCGATGCAAACACTAGGACGTAGCTTTCTTGAACCCACTGCACCTGAGTGGAGTCAAGCTTTAGTGCCTTGATGATGTCCGGGAAGATGGTGTTCACAATGGTTCCATCGATGATTACGAGCGAAATGCCCATCGAGATGAAAACCAAACCGATCCATCGGTTTTGCAGCAACTTGGCCACGGTTTCTCCTTTTAGTTAGAACGCCAGCAGGGCGGTTGCCCCCAGCGCCAAAACGATTCCGATGCTCTGCGAAAGCGCGAGCTTCTCTTTAAGAACAAATCTAGCCAGCAAGATCGTTCCTAGCGGGTATAAAGCTGTTAATACGCTCACCACGGTCAGGCTGCCTTGGCGCACGGCCAGCACAAAAAGCAGGTTGGCGCCAGAATCGAATACGCCGGTTGCCAACATGGTTAGCCAGAGTTTTGGCCCCAGGCCGGCAAATGTCGTTGCAGCAACCCTGCCGCTCGCCAGCTGGAAGATCACGTAACCGCCAAGGACAAGACCGTTTATCAGGCGCACCAAGATCACGGTGGCTATGCCGGAACTTGCCGGTGCATTGTGCAGGCAAATCAGCACAACCCCAATGCCCACTCCGGCGCCAATACCAAACAGAGTGCCCTGAATCGTGGGCAACCGAACTGTTTGGCCGGGAACGAAACCCACTAAAAAAACAGCGATGAGCACCAGTACGATTGCCAACCAAGCCAGCCAGCCAAATCGTTCGCCCAAAAATACACCAGCGATGGCGGGCACGATGCCCGCAACTAGTGCGCTCAGCGGAGAGAGAATGCTGATTGGGCCCAGAGCAAGAGCTCGATAAAACATGCTCAGGCCAAACGCGCTAAAGACTCCACCGATCACACCCCACAAAATGGCGGCCGGTGTGAAGTCGGCTTGGAAAATGCCAGTTGCCAACATCGATGCTAGGAAAAGCAGCCCGGCCCAGGCCGAAATGCCCGTGACCAAGGTGGGCTTTAGTTTGCGGGAGGCGATTGCGCCAAAGAAGTCGGCTGTGCCATAAACCAGTGAGGTTGCAAAACCAAGGATGACCGCGAGCACGGTTCAAGGCTAACTGCTTGATTTTGTTTTTTGGCGGGTCTAGTGTCGAACTAAATGCCGACTGGCATTTTTTTGGGGGATAAAAACGTGAAGTGGTTTAGGTCTAAGAAGTGGGCTGCGGCACCGGTCGAATTGAGCGCCGAAGAGCAGCGATTGACCGCGCTGGCAGAGGCAGAGCTTGCGGGAAACCTGATGCCAGACGGTTCAGTTTTAGGGATCGTGCCGGACCGCTCATCCATGAACAATATGCCTGTCACTGCTGGGGACTGGACCCTGCGATATGTGAACAAGCTTGGGCTCAAGCCGCTTTCCGCGCCGGGTTCTTGGCTAGGCCGCACTATTGATGACGTGAACTCCCAGGTGGAGTACAACACTCTGCGAGCTCAGCGCCAGCGCCAAGGCGACTAAGAAACCACAGTTAAAGTAAAAATCCCAGTCGTGAGAACTGGGCGTGGGTTTGCCGTGGCAAAACCACAGTTAAAGTAAAAATCCCAGTCGTGAGAACTGGGATTTTCGTGGCTCCGACCGGCGTCGATCCGGTGACCTAACGATTTTCAGTCGTTCGCTCTACCTACTGAGCTACAGAGCCAAGGCAAGCCATTGGCTTACTTTGCGATCCTGACGGGACTTGAACCCGCGACCTCCGCCGTGACAGGGCGGCGCGCTAACCAACTGCGCTACAGGACCTTACTTGGTGTTTGAAAACCCTTCGCTTTATAGTGACCCCAACGGGATTCGAACCCGTGCTACCGCCGTGAAAGGGCGGCGTCCTAGGCCACTAAACGATGGGGCCTACAAAGCAATGGAGCTTTTCAGCACCGAGAGAAAAGCCTACTGCCTGCGGCGAGGTAACGCAACCCGAGCATTTGCCGATGTTACCCTCGACTCAACAGGTATCGGGAGGTGCGTTTTGGCCAAGAAAGTTTTCAAGGTTTTGGCGCGCTTGGCGATTGTTGCGTTACTGATTCCATCGATGCAGCTTGCTCCTTCTTGGGCAGCTCCAAACTACCCTTCCTGGGCGGACATCCAGGCGGCTAAAAACAAGGTGGCAGCTAAGAAGGCTCTGATTCAGAAGCTGCAGGCGGTTATTGCCGAGGAGCAAAAGAATGCCGATGCTTTGGGCAAAGTGGCGCTGATTAAGGGCGAGGCTTTCAACGTTGCTCAAAACGCCGTTGACGCGGTGGCAGCCCGTGTGAATACTTTGCAGGCCCAGGTGGATCAGGCGGGTGCTCAGGCCACTGCGGCTCAAACCGAACTGGGTCAGATTGCCGCTCAGATGTACCGAGATGGTTCGGCCGGAACCACGCTCAGTCTTTTCCTCGACCCGGGTAATGCCACCAACTTGCTTTACAAGCTGGGTGCGCAAAACAAGGTTGCTCAACAGAGCGACACCATTTACCAGCGCGCGGTGACCAAACGTGCCTATGCACAGAGCCTCACCGATCAACTCAAGGTGGCCAAGCAAGAACTTGCTACCAAGGCAGCCGATGCACGCGCCAAGTTCGACGACGCCCAAAAAGCGGCCAATGCCGTGCAAGCTCAGGTAAACGCAGACAACGTTTTGAACAAGACCTTCTACGCCCAGCTGGCAGTGTTGCAGAACACCACAGCCGATTTGGAAAAGCAGCGCGCCGAGGGCTTGGCTGCTGAGGCCCGCCAGAACGCAGGCACCTCGGAGCCAGACGCGCCTTCGCTTTATGACGTCGGGCCACCGAATGATTCTCAGGTGAACACGGCAATCAACTTTGCGAAAGCCCAATTGGGTGAGGCCTATGTACTTGGCGGAATGGGCCCGAGCGTTTGGGACTGCTCGGGTATCACTAAGGCTGCCTACGCAGCGGCGGGCGTCTACATCGGCACGCACTCGGCCACCAATCAGTTCATGACTTTGGCTCTGGCCCGCAAGCTTATCCCTGTGAAAGACGCTGTTGCCGGAGACCTCATGTGGTACACCCTGCCAGGAGCCGGTTTCAACGGAGACAAGTATCACGTGGTGATTTATCTGGGTGGCGGCATGATGCTCGAAGCCCCTAACCCCGCGCGCACCGTGCGAATTGTTCCCCTTAGATACGGTGAGCTCTTTCAGTACGCTGGGCGTCCAACCGCCTAAATCTGGTTGGCTTCAATCTGCGTAACGCAGAAGCGTAATTGCAAAAACCCCGACCTGCGTTGATTGCAGTGTCGGGGTTTTTGATTTGAAAACTAGTGACCTTCGGTCTTGAAGCGCTCCTGTGCTTCAACGATTAGCTTCTCAGCTACATCCTTGCCAGCCCACTCGCCAACCTTTACCCACTTGCCTGGCTCTAGGTCCTTGTAGTGGCTAAAGAAGTGAAGGATTTCATCCTTGGTCTGCTGCGGCACATCGTTGATGTCCTGGATGTGGTTCCAGCGCTTGTCCTTTGCAGGAACACAGATGACCTTTTCATCGATGCCGCCGTCGTCTTCCATAGGAAGAACACCAACCGGGCGAACCGAGACGCCAACGCCAGGGTAGACCGGGAACTCAAGAAGCACGAGTGCGTCTAGTGGGTCGCCGTCTCCGCCCAGGGTGTTGTCAAAGTATCCGTAGTCCACTGGGTAGACAAATGGGGTGAAAAGTACGCGGTCCAAAAATACGCGACCCGACACGTGGTCGACCTCGTACTTGTTGCGGCTGCCGCGAGGGATTTCGATAATGGCGTCGTAAGGCATGCTGGCTCCAAAATAGGCTTAGAAAAGAGGAAACTCTTAGAACCAAGGTTACCCAAACCTAGGACCAAAGAATTGCGAGCGCAAATGACTGATCGGCCAAGGCTTAGCCCCGCTATCGCCGATGTTCGTAGAGCGGTGCGCGAGAACTGGGCGCGGGTTGGAGTTGTAAAAGGTGATCGCCTTTTGATTGCCTGCAGCGGCGGCGCGGATTCCCTGGCGTTAGTTGGGGCGAGTGTCTTTGAGGCAGAACGTGCCGGCTTGGAGTTGGCAGTTGCGGTAGTTGACCATGGGCTACAGCAGGGTTCACCTGCGGTAGCTGAAAACGCAGCCCATGCCTGCCGCGAACTTGGGGTGGGCCGTGTGACGGTCGTTCGGGTTCAGGTTGACCTGGCCGCCGGCAAAGGCATGGAGGCGAGCGCAAGAGATGCCAGGTACCAGGCACTTCGCAACTTGCAAACCAAGCTCAACGCCAAATTTGTCATGCTTGGCCACACACTAAACGATCAGGCAGAGACTGTTTTGTTGGGCCTGACCAGGGGTTCTGGCCCACGATCGGTCGCCGGTATGCAGGGCATCGATGGGATTTGGCTGCGTCCGCTTCTGGTCATTGACCGCGCCACCACCGAGCAGTTTTGCAAGGACTCCGGAATCGACTTTTGGGTTGATCCGCACAATTCGGATTCCGCTTACACCCGAGTTCGGATTCGCAAGAATGTGCTACCGGTGGTGGAGCAGGAACTGGGTCCAGGCGTGGCTTTGGCTTTGGCGCGCACCGCTAACCTGCTGAGGCAAGACCTTGATTTTCTGGATCAGCTGGCAAGCGAGCAGTTTGAATCGCTTTCGGTTAGCTCTGCCACGGGCCTAGAACTACCTGTGGTCCAAATTGAAAAGCTTCATCCGGCGATTTTGAGCCGGGTAATTCAGTTGTCTTTGCAGGTGTTTGGGACAGCTTTTAGCAAAACCCACATCGATGCGGTTTGTGAACTGGTTGGGAACTGGCACGGGCAGAAAGAACTCACCCTGCCAGGGGTTAGAGTTGTAAGACAAGACGGCGTCCTCGTCTTTAAATCGTCTAAGACTCTCAAGCCAGGAGCCTGTTAATTGAACCTCGAGTCAGTTAAGAACCAAATCACCAAGGTGCTTGTCACCGAAGAGCAAATCGTGGGGCGAGTTGCTGAACTAGCAGCCGAGATCGATGCCAAGTACGCCGGTAAAGAGGTTCTGCTGGTTGGTGTTCTAAAGGGCGCGGTCATGTTCATGGCAGACCTATCTCGTGCGCTACAGATTCCTTCCACCATGGATTGGATGGCGCTTTCTTCCTATGGTTCTGGCACTGTATCGAGCGGTGTGATCCGAATCCTAAAGGACCTAGACGCAGAGATTCACGGCAAGCACGTGATCATCGTTGAAGACATCATTGACAGCGGTCTAACCCTTTCTTGGTTGGCTGGCACTCTAGAAGCCCGCGGCGCTGCCTCGGTGGATGTGGTTGCATTCTTGCGTAAGCCAGACGCCGCCAAGGTTGAGGTTCCGGTTTGGTTGGTCGGTTTCGACATCCCTAACGAGTTCGTAGTGGGTTACGGCCTGGACTACAACGAGCACTACCGAACCTTGAACTGTGTTGCAGTTCTAGACCCAAAGGTTTACAGCTAAACCGCTGAACCATTTGTTGGGTTTTCCACAGGATTTTCCCTGTCTGCGAACAGCCTGTGAGCCCTGAAATAAGCGGAGTAACCTTGTGGTTACCTTCTTGTACACAGAAAGTACGCCGTAAGCATGAACTTTAAGAAACTCCTCAGTGGTCCATTCGTCTGGATCATGGTTGCCTTGGTGGTCTTGATCATCGGTACCAACTTGATAAGCGGTGGCGGTTACCGTCAGGTGAGCACCGCAACTGGTCTGCACCTAATCCAGACCGGCCAAGCCGAGCGAGTCACCGTTCTAGATGGCGAACAGCGCGTTGATGTAACCCTTACCGCAAAGGATGCCAACGGCAGCAACAAGTTGGTTCAGTTCTTCTACGTTGGCCCTCGTGGCAAGCAGGTGGTAGACGCCATTGCTGCCTCCAAGATTGTTCACGGATACGACGACACCGTTCCAAACACCCCTTGGTACATCTCTCTGCTGGGCACACTCTTGCCGTTTGTCATCATCGGTGCCATTTTCTGGTTCCTCATGGGCAGCATGCAGGGTGGCAACAGCCGAGTTATGAACTTTGGAAAGAGCCGCGCCAAGCTGGTTAACAAAGACAACCCAAAGGTTACTTTCGCCGATGTTGCCGGAGCGGACGAAGCCATTGAAGAACTTGAAGAAATCAAGGAGTTCCTAAAGGAGCCACAAAAGTTCCAGGCTGTGGGCGCAAAAATCCCTCGCGGTGTTTTGCTCTACGGCCCTCCGGGAACCGGTAAGACCCTGGTTGCCAAGGCAGTTGCTGGCGAGGCCGGCGTTCCGTTTTTCACCATCTCCGGTTCGGACTTCGTTGAGATGTTCGTTGGTGTTGGTGCATCTCGTGTACGAGACCTCTTCGAGCAGGCCAAGGCCAGCGCTCCAGCCATCATCTTCGTAGATGAAATCGATGCGGTTGGTCGTCATCGCGGTGCCGGAATTGGCGGCGGAAACGACGAACGCGAGCAGACCCTAAACCAGTTGCTAGTGGAGATGGATGGTTTCGACAGCAAGACCAACGTGATCTTGATTGCCGCTACCAACCGTCCAGACATCCTCGACCCAGCTTTGCTGCGTCCTGGTCGCTTCGACCGCCAGATTGGTGTTGGCGCGCCAGACCTAATCGGTCGCGAGCAAATCCTCAAGGTTCACTCCAAGGGCAAGCCAATCGGACCAGACGTTGACTTGGCTCAGGTGGCACGCCGTACCCCAGGTTTCACCGGTGCAGATCTTGCCAACGTTCTAAATGAGGCCGCGCTTCTGACCGCTCGTGGCAACAAGACCGTGATTGATGCACCAACCCTCGACGAAGCGATCGACCGTGTAATCGGTGGGCCGCAGAAGAAGAGCCGCTTGATGCAGGACCAGGAGCGCCTGAACACCGCTTACCACGAGGCCGGCCACGCCCTGGTTGCCGCTTCGCTTCACAGCTCCGACCCGGTCACCAAGATCACCATTCTTCCTCGCGGACGAGCTCTTGGTTACACCATGGTCGTTCCCATGGAAGACCGTTACTCGGTATCGCGCAACCAGCTACTGGACCAGATGGCATGGGCCATGGGTGGCCGCGTAGCCGAGGAAATCGTGTTCCACGATCCAACCACCGGCGCCAGCAACGACTTTGAGAAAGCTACCAGTATTGCCCGCAGCATGGTGACCCAGTACGGATTCAGTTCGTCACTAGGTTCCGTGGCATTTGGCAGTGGCGCCGAGGTCTTCATCGGTCGCGACATGGCTCAGAAAGCCGACTACTCGGAGGCAACCGCTCAAATCATCGATGTTGAAGTTCGTGCCCTACTTGAGGGTGCCCACCAGGAGGCCTACGCGGCTCTGAACCTGAACCGCGATGTTCTAGACGCGCTGGCTAAGGAATTGATGGAGCGCGAGACCCTGCAGGCAGACGACATCGCTCGTATCTTTACCAACGTAAAGAAGATCCCAGCTCGAAAGACTTGGCTGAGCAGTGAAAAGCGTCCGGTTTCCAAGATTCCGCCGATTGCGATTCCGCCGAAGGCATCAACCGTAGAAGCGCCAGTTGCTCCAGCTAAGCCAAAGGCAGTTCGCAAGCCGCGCGTCAAGAAAGAAGCCGAGTAGGCTCGACTCGTGATTGACGTTCAACGCATTAAGAATGCGGTTATCGAACTTTTAGCTGCGATTGGCGAAGACCCAACCAGGCCGGAACTTTTGGCAACCCCAACCAAGGTGGCCGAGGCCTATCAGGGGTTTTTCGCTGGCGTGGGGCAAGACCCCGCGGCAGTTCTGCAGGACACCTTTGAGGCAGAACAAAACGATGTTGTAATTCTCAAGGACATCGAACTGGTTTCCATTTGCGAACATCACCTGCTGCCCTTTACCGGTGTAGCTCACATTGCTTACCTACCAACCGATCGCGTGGTTGGCTTGGGTCGGCTTCCAAAACTCGTTGAGGTTTTGGCGTCTCGCCCACAGCTGCAGGAGAACCTAACGGCCCAAATTGCCGATGCCCTAGAGGGTGGCTTGGGAACCAAAGGCGTAGTAGTTGTAATTGAAGCCAGGCATCACTGCGTGGCTTCTCGCGGTGCCAGGCAACCAGAGGTGCAGACCGTGACCATGGCAACCCGAGGCATTTATCAAGAACCGCTCTTGCGAGCCGAAGTCATGGGTCTTATTTCAAAGTGACGGCACTGAATCTTGCCGAGGCCGCCGCAAGTTACAAGCGGCCGTTGGTCATGGGCGTAATCAACATGACCCCCGATTCCTTTAGCGATGGCGGAACCTACAACGACCTGGGCGCCGGTCTGGCGCAAGCCCGACTCCTTATTCTTGACGGCGCAGACATCATCGATATCGGCGGCGAATCCACCAGACCGGGTGCCGAACGGGTGCCGGTCCTAGAGGAAATCAGCCGAGTGGTTCCGCTGATTGAGGCCCTAAAAGCAGCCGATTGGTTTACCGCATCCGGCGCCAAAATCAGCATCGACACCATGAATTCAGAGACCGCAGCCGCAGCGGTTGCCGCAGGCGCGAGCATTGTGAACGATGTCTCGGGCGGTTTGGCAGACCCGGCCATGCACAAAGTTGTGGCGGCTACCGACGCCACTTATTTATTGAGCCACTGGCGCGGATTCAGTCAGAACATGGATTCCCTAAACCAATACGCCGATATCGCAGCCGACGTGGTTGCAGAACTTAGTGAGCAAGTGGCAATTGCTATTGCAAACGGCATTCCGCGCTCGCGTATCGTTGTGGATCCGGGGCTTGGCTTCGCCAAAGACCTCAAGCAAAACTGGGAACTTGTAGCCAGGCTCGATGAGGTAGAAAAACTTGGCTTGCCGGTAATGGTGGGTGCATCGCGCAAGCGCTTCTTGGCCGGGGTACTAGACGCCGAGAACCCGGTTTCGGTTGATAACTCGCGCCGAGATTTAGCCACCGCTGTTCTTACCGCGTTGTTGCTGCAGCGCAAACTCTGGGGGATTCGTGTCCATAATGTCCAGGCCAGTGTTGATGCCATCAAATTGGTAGAAGCATTGCGCCTTGCGGGCAACCCCAATCCAAAGCAGAGTTAAACCATGATTCACAAAATCAAAATCACCGGCCTTCGGGTTTTTGCACACCACGGAGTCTTCGATTTTGAACGTCAAAATGGCCAAGATTTTTACATCGATGCGTCGGTTTGGATCGACGGCGATGGGGCTGCTTATAACGACGACCTGGCTAAGACCGTGCACTACGGCGACCTGGCCAAGGCAATCGTAGATAACGTTAAGCACAACCCGGTGGACCTGATCGAGACCTTGGCACAGCGCCTGCTGGATTTGGCCCTGAATTTTGGTGGCGGAATCGTTGCCAAAGCCGAGATCACGGTGCATAAACCAGACGCCCCAATCCTCTACGAATTCCAAGACGTGAGCGTGACCGTTGAGGCAAGCAGAGGCGAGTTCAACATTGGCTAAAGAGAAAGCTGTGCTGGCACTGGGGTCGAACCTCGGCGATCGCGGCGACCACCTGCGCAGGGCGGCTCAAGAACTTGGCCAGGTGCCCGGCATCAAGCTGGTCAAGTTATCTCCGCTAGTGGAATCGCTTGCCGTTACTCCCGCGGGCATCGATGAATCTAGACCCAAATATTTGAATGCGGTTTTGCTAGTTGAGACCTCGCTGAAACCTAAAGAACTGCTGGCGGCCTGCCGATTGGTAGAAAGCGATCACGGCAGGGTTCGAGTGGAGAAGTGGGGTTCGCGAACCCTGGATGTAGACATCATCACCTACGGAACCACGCTAAAAACTGGCAAAGAACTAACCCTGCCCCACCCGCGGGCTTACCAACGGAGTTTTGTTTTGGTGCCTTGGTCCCTGGCAGATCCGGATGCAATCCTGCCCGGCCATGGTTCGGTGGCGGAACTGGTGGACCAACTTCCAGAAAACCCGCAGAGCAAAGTTTGGATTATGGAATGAAACCAACTAGCGCACTGCCACTAATCATTTGGGTCATCGCAGCGGCCATTTTCTCGGGTCTGCTGGGCCTGTTCCGGCTCTCCCACGGGCAATCCGTTCCCGTAAGTCCAATCAACATCATCCTTACGCTTCCGGCTATTGCACTGGTGTTGCTGGCTTTGGCATATCCCATTTATCGCTATCGCAAGCAGTTGCTGGATTGGGCATCGATGGGAACTGCCGGCGGCTCTCAAAAATCTGCCAACCACCGACCCAAACGGCTCGACCCGTTCTATGCAGTGCGCGTCTTGTTGCTGGCAAAGGCGAGCGCCATTGCTGGTGCGATTTTTGCCGGTTGGCACATTGGCCTGGTTATTTTGCAGCTAACCACTCCAGTGATTTCGCCCAAGGTTTGGAGCAACATTGCCGGCCTGGTGGGTTCGGTTATCACCGTTGTGGTTGGGCTGATTGTGGAACGACTTTGCAGGATTCCCGATTCAGGTGAACCGGAAGCGCCGGCAACCGGCGAGGTGACCCCGGCATGAGCGCGCAATCTAGGCTCAGAGTAGGCATAATCGGTGCCGGCCCGGTGGGAGTAATTCTTGGGCAGGCGCTGGCAGGAGCCGGCCACCTGGTGGTGGGAATCAGCACCGTGACCGCCAAGAACGTAGAACGCGCCAACGCGATTTTGCCCAGCGTGCCACTTTTGGATGTGCCCTCCGTGTTGGCAAACAGCGACCTTGTGCTCTTGGCGATACCGGCCGAACAAATCGAGCCGAGCGTGACAGGATGGGCCGAGTTGGGTCTTTGGCGGAGCGGCCAGATAGTGGTTCACACCGCAGCCGAATTCGGCGTGAAGGTTTTGCTTCCGGCCGTGCAACAAGGGGTCATTCCGTTGGCCATCCACCCGGCCATGCGTTTCACCGGCACCAGCCTCGACCTCATGCGAATCCGTGAGGCGTTCTTTGCAATCACGGCACCGCCGGTTGCTATGCCAATCGCCGAGGCCCTGGTGATCGAGATGGGCGGCGAGCCCCTGCAGGTAGCCGAAGCCAACCGTGCCAAGTACGCCGAGGCAATCGAGGTAGCCAGTAGTTTTAGCGCCATGGTTATCAATCAGGCAATCGGTATTTTGGCGGAAATTGATATTCCAGGCGCTCGCGATGTGCTTGGCCCATTGGTTAGATCCAGCGTGGAACACGCTCTGGCCGATGGATACAAGCCTTTCAACCCCGATGACATTACCAACGACCCGATGGGGATTTAAGTGCAACTCGTTCATACCGCTGCGCAGCTGGATGCCGCTCTGGCGCCGGCTCGCGCTGCCGCTAAAACCATTGGGCTCGTGCCAACTATGGGAGCCCTGCACGCGGGTCACCTGAGCCTGGTTGATTTGGCGCAAGAATCCAGCGATGTCGTTGTGGTGAGCATCTTTGTGAATCCCAAGCAGTTTGGTGAGGGCGAGGATTTTGATAAATACCCTCGCACTCTAGATGCCGATGTCGCCCTGCTAGAGGGCAAAGCAGATATCGTGTTTGCCCCCAGCGCTCTGGATGTTTACCCGCAAAACGTTGAAGTTCCAACCAAGCACGCCGGTCCTGTGGGCTCGCTGTTCGAGGGCGCAAGCCGCCCAGGGCACTTCGATGGGATGCTCACGGTGGTGGCGCGGCTGTTTGATTTGGTGGGTCCTGACATCGCTGTATTTGGGCAAAAAGATGCCCAACAACTTGCGCTGGTGACCAGCATGGCCGCTGCCGATTTCCCCCAAATCGAGGTGATTGCCGCCGAGACCGTTCGCGAGCCGAGTGGGCTGGCCATGAGCAGTCGAAACCGATTCTTGAACAGCGAGCAGTTTGAGATTGCCGAGATTCTGGCGATTTCGCTGCTAGCGGTTTGCGAGCTAATCGAAAGCGGCATGGATGCCTCTGCCGCGCTAGAAATCGGCCGCGAAATGATTAGCGGAGAGCCCGAGACTAAACTTGATTACCTAGCCCTAGTTGATCCCAGCACATTTGTGCCGCTCAACGATGGGTACACCGGACCAGCGCTTTTGATTGTTGCAGCGCAGGTTGGTGAGGTCAGGTTGATCGACAACCTGCCGTTCCAGATTTAGTAAAACTTGGCCCAACTAGGGCCATGAAAACAGGAGAGCCGCCATGAGCGACCAGCCACAGCCAGTTGAACAAGACGAAGAAGGCCAGGACCTTCCGGAGCAGATCGCCATTCGTCTTGCCAAGCGCGAGCGCCTGATTGCCCTGGGCGATGCGTACCCGGTTTCGCTTCCTATCACCCACACCATCTCTCAGGTCCGTGCGGCTTACCCAGAACTGGACATCGATGTGGCTACCGGGCAGATTGTTGCCCTAGCCGGCCGAGTCATGTTCCAGCGCAACACCGGAAAGCTCTGTTTTGCAACCCTGCAGGCCGGCAACGGTGAGCGCATTCAGGCAATGCTTAGCCTGGACAAGGTTGGACAGGAAGAACTAGATCTATACAAAGAGTTAGTCGACCTAGGCGACCACGTGTTTGTGGAGGGCGAGGTAATCACCTCCAAGCGCGGCGAGCTTTCGATCATGGCCACCAGTTGGAAGATGGCCGCCAAGACCATTCGCCCGCTGCCTAACCTGCACAACGAACTGGGTGAGGAATTCCGGGTTCGTCACCGCTACATCGACCTGATCGTTCGCGACCGCGCCCGTGAGGTAGTTCAGATTCGCGCCAAGGTTATGCAGAGCATGCGCAAGACTTTTGCGGAGCGTGCCTACCTAGAGGTCGAAACCCCAATGCTGCAGACCATTCACGGCGGTGCATCGGCCAGACCTTTCAAGACCCACAGCAACGCCTTCGACACCGAGTTGTTCCTGCGCATCGCGCCGGAGCTTTTCCTGAAGCGCGCGGTGGTAGGTGGAATCGATCGAGTCTTCGAAATCAACCGCAACTTTAGAAACGAAGGCGCCGACCGCACCCACTCTCCCGAGTTCGCAATGCTAGAGGCCTATGAGGCCTACGGCGACTACAACACCATCGCAGACCTAACCCAGGCGCTCATTCAAAATGCAGCCATGGATGTCTTCGGCACCCACCAGGTAGTTCTTGAAGACGGCAGTATCAACGACCTTGGTGGCAACTGGCCTCGCATCAGCATGTTCGAGAGCCTCTCCGAGGCCTGCGGCATGGCTATCACTCCGGAGACTCCCATTTCGGAGCTCAAGGCGTTGGCCGAGCGCGAGGGGATCGAGATCGATCACCCGCTGCACGGCAAGTATGTGGAAGAGCTGTGGGAACACTTTGTAAAGGTGAACCTGGTGAATCCAACCTTTGTAATCGACTTCCCAGTTGACACCTCGCCGCTTACCCGCAACCACCGCAGCAAGCCTGGGGTAGTAGAAAAGTGGGACCTCTACATCCGTGGCTACGAACAGGCCACCGGTTACTCCGAGCTAGTAGACCCAGTGATTCAGCGCGAGCGCTTTGTGGAGCAGGTTACCCTGGCTGCCGCCGGCGACCCAGAGGCCATGAAGCTAGACGAGGACTTTTTGAAGGCACTCGAATTCGGCATGCCTCCTTCGGGTGGAATGGGAATGGGCATCGACCGCCTGCTCATGTCGCTCACAGGTCTGGGTATCCGCGAGACCATCATGTTCCCGCTGGTCAAGTAATTTGGGCCAGCTTTGCTCGGCCGCATAATCCGCCACTCAACTCTCTAGATCGGACTCGAAATGAGCGCAAACTTTGGGCAGCAACTCATTGACACCCTGCTCGGGTTCATTCCTCCGTTGCTTGTGGGTGGAGTCTTTTGGCTGATCATGCGCAGCATCTTGGGCGCAGACAAAAAGGAACGTCAGGTCTATTCGCAGATTGAGGCCGAAGAGCGCGCCAAGCTGGCGGCTGCGGAGGCCAAGGCATCAAAGGATGCCGCCGAGGCCTAGCTAATGAATCCCTCTACCGGGTCCAAGCGAACCCTCAGCTTCATTATTGGAGCTTTAGCTGTTTTAGTCTCTTACCTGGCATACTCAACCGTGTTGCCAATTATTCTCGCCTTGTCCCAGGTTTCATCGACTTTCAGTTGGAGCGAGGCGATTGCCTCACCATTGCTCCAAGGCAACTACTTATGGTTTGTGCTTTTTCTTCACGTGTTCCACTTGATTACTTTTGCCCCTATCGTTTTGGCTGGAATATTTGTCAGTCACTTCACAAGACTGAAATTTCAAGCACCTCACATAAAACTATTGTTCTGGCCCATCGTGGTCGCTGTAAACGTATTTTTTACACAGGCGCTGTGGTTCTCTATCTTTCCGGTGGGGGGCTCACCTGGCATACAGCTAATCTTGGAAGCGATATCCTTTTGGTCGTTTATTTGGCTAGCAAAGTATTTATTTGGCGCGTTCTCAAAGTACTTTCACCTAGGCACTGGGCAATCAGCTTTGTAGTTCACCCTAGGGCGAACAACCCTATTTACTGCCATCCATCGCGGTTAACATTCCTATAGATAACCTTTGCCACCCAAGGCATAGGTAGTCGGCTAGGAGTATGAAATGTTTGAAAAGTTCACCGACAAGGCTCGTCGAGTTGTTGTGCTGGCTCAAGAAGAAGCTAAGCTGCTAAATCACAACTACATCGGTACCGAGCACATCTTGCTGGGTCTGATTCACGAGGGCGAGGGCGTTGCCGCCAAGGCCTTGGAATCGCTAGGCATTTCACTCGAATCCGTGCGCGAGCAGGTGCAGGAGATCATCGGCACCGGCCAGCAGGCACCTACCGGTCACATTCCATTTACCCCTCGTGCCAAGAAGGTACTTGAGCTTTCGCTTCGCGAGGCACTGCAGTTGGGTCACAGCTACATCGGCACCGAGCACCTGTTGCTGGGGCTGATTCGCGAAGGCGAGGGGGTTGCCGCCCAGGTGCTAACCAAGCTTGGAGCAGACACCAACCGCGTTCGCCAGCAGGTCATTCAGCTACTCAGTGGCTTCCAGGGCAAAGAGACCGTGGGCGTTGGCGCCACCGAAGCAGCCCCGCAAAAGGGTTCGCAGATTCTGGACCAGTTCGGGCGCAACCTCACCCAGGCAGCAGCCGATGGCAAGCTCGACCCGGTAATCGGTCGCGAGCGAGAGATCGAGCGAGTGATGCAGATCCTTAGCCGCCGCAGCAAGAACAACCCGGTTCTAATTGGCGAACCAGGTGTTGGAAAGACTGCCGTGGTCGAGGGCCTAGCCCAGGCAATCGTTGCCGGCAACGTGCCAGAAACCCTCAAGGGCAAGCAGCTTTACACCCTAGACCTCGGTTCGCTGATCGCTGGTTCGCGTTACCGCGGAGACTTTGAAGAGCGCCTTAAAAAGGTCACCAAAGAGATTCGCACCCGTGGCGACATCATCACTTTCATCGATGAAATTCACTCGTTGGTTGGTGCAGGTGCAGCCGAGGGCGCTATCGATGCAGCCAGCATCCTCAAGCCGCTGCTAGCCCGCGGCGAGCTACAGACCATTGGTGCCACCACCTTGGACGAATACCGCAAGTACTTCGAGAAGGACGCCGCCCTAGAGCGTCGCTTCCAGAGTGTGCTTGTGAACGAGCCATCGTTGCCTCAGGCCATCAACATCCTCAAGGGTCTGCGCGACCGCTATGAGGCGCACCACAAGGTTTCCATCACCGATGGCGCCCTGGTGGCAGCGGTGAATTTGTCTGACCGTTATGTGGCGGATCGCCACCTGCCAGACAAGGCGATCGACCTAATCGACGAAGCCGGTGCTCGCGTTCGCCTCTCGATTCTTAGTTCGCCACCGGAACTTCGCTCGCTCGAAGAGAAGATCGTTGCGGTTCGCGTGGACAAGGAAAAGGCCATTGAGAACCAGGACTTCGAACTTGCCGCCAGCAAGCGAGACGAAGAAAAGACTTTGAACGCCGAACGCGTTCGCCTAGAAAAGGAATACCGCAAGGGCAATGTTCGTGAGCAGGGCATCGTAGACGAAGGCCTAATCGCCGAGGTCTTGGCGCAGGCAACCGGCATTCCAGTGTTCAAGCTCACCGAGGAAGAGTCTGCTCGACTGATCTTCATGGAGCAGGAACTGCACAAGCGTGTCATCGGTCAGGAAGAAGCCATCGCGGCTCTTTCCAAGACTATTCGTCGTCAGCGTGCCGGCCTAAAGGATCCAAAGCGTCCATCTGGTTCGTTTATCTTTGCCGGTCCTACCGGTGTTGGAAAGACCGAACTAGCCAAGGCTTTGGCCGAGTTCCTATTCGACGACGAAGGCGCGCTAATCAGCCTAGACATGTCGGAATACGGCGAGAAGCACACCGTTAGCCGTTTGTTCGGTGCTCCTCCGGGCTTTGTTGGATTCGAGGAAGGCGGCCAGCTAACCGAGAAGGTTCGCCGCAAGCCATTCAGCGTTGTGCTGTTCGACGAGATCGAAAAGGCTCACCCAGACATCTTCAACAGCCTGCTGCAGATCCTAGAAGAAGGCCGCCTAACCGATGGCCAGGGTCGAGTTGTGGACTTCAAGAACACTGTGATCATCATGACCACCAACCTTGGAACCCGCGACATTGCTCGCGGCACCATGGGCTTCTCTCTGGAAGGCAACAGCCAGAACGAGTACGAGCTCATGAAGGGCAAGGTCAATGAGGAACTCAAGAAGAACTTCAAGCCTGAGTTCCTAAACCGTGTAGACGAAACCATCGTGTTCCCTCAGCTGAGCAAGGACGAACTGCGTCAGATTGTAGATCTGTTCCTAAAGCGCCTTGCCTACCGTCTGGAAGACCGCGACATGACCATCGAGGTAAGTTCGGATGCCAAGGACAAACTGATCGAGATCGGTTTCGACCCGGCTCTGGGAGCTCGCCCGCTGCGTCGTGCAGTTCAGCGCGAAATCGAAGACAAGCTGTCGGAGAAGATTCTCCACGGCGAGGCAGTTGCTTCGAGCCACGTTATTGTGGACCTGGTGGCGGGCGAATTCGTATTCACCAACAAGCCTCGTGTTCACGAGTCGGTTGGCGCCTAGCAAAAAAGCGTTTCATAACGGAGGTCGGCCCAAAGTTTGGGTCGGCCTCCGTTAGCATTTAAGGCATGACCTCAGCCACCTTTGCAGTGCGACCGGCGCAGACCGCCGACGTGAAAGCAATTCAGGCAATTCGCACTCCGCTTGAGGGAACCGGCAAGAAGCTACTTCACCACGACCTAGTTGCGCTCTATGAAAAAGTGCAAGAGTTCCTGGTGGCCGAAGACGAAGACGGAAATGTGATTGGCGCAGGTGCGCTGCACGTCATGTGGCAAGACCTCGGAGAAGTGCGCTCGCTAGTTGTTGCCGAGTCGGCTCGCGGCAAGGGCGTGGGCCACTCGATTGTGTCGGCGCTGCTTGAACGAGCCAAGGACCTCGGTATCAAGCGAGTATTTTGCCTAACCTTCGAGGTTAGTTTTTTTGAGAAACACGGGTTCGAAACCATAAGTGACATTCCGGTAGACCACGAAACCTTCGAAGAGATGGTTCGTTCCACAGACGACGGCATCGCTGAGTTCTTGGATCTTGCCCGAGTGAAACAAAACACTCTTGGTAACACCCGAATGCTCAAACTTTTGTAGTTACCTAGTTACATTTGAATCATGTCAGCACCAAGATTCAACCCAAGACCACCTTCCAAAGCCCAGTTCTGGGCTCGCAGAATCATTGCGTTGATTGTGGTTAGTTTGGTCCTTTGGTTGGTCATCTGGGTTGTGACAGCAGTCTTTGGTTTCGTGGGCGGGCTCTTTGGTGGCAAGGCAGCCAATCCATCATCCAGCCAGGCCTCGAATTCTTTAGCTAACGGAAAACCAACCACCTGTCTTCCGGCAGGGATCGAGGTTCAGACCGTGGTGGGAGACGGCGCCAAACCACTTAGCGTTTTTGCGGCAGGCGTAAACCCTAAACACTGGTTCACGATCACCAACACCAGTAGCAAGGACTGCTACTTCAACGTGGGCGCTATTGCTCAGCACGTTGTGATCACCAGCGGCGCTGAGACCATTTGGGATTCCGCCAACTGTAAAGACCAGGGCTCTAATCTGCGAGTACTTCTTGCGGCAGGAGTACCTGTAAACAGCAGCCCGGCTACTTGGCTAAGAGTTCATTCCTCTGCCACGGGTTGCGATGCCACACAAAGCCCAGCTACTGGCGGAGGCGCCAGCTACCACATTCAGTACACCGTGAATGGCGTCAAGGGCAACGATGTTCAGTTCATTCTGAACTAGTTACCAGTTCAACCCGAGCGCCAATGCGGCCCGAAGGTCGCCAACTTCGCTATCCACACATCTTACAAAACCTAGGCGGCTAGCTTCTGAAGCACGCTGTTTGCCATTACTGACCTTGCGAATTTCGCCGGCCAGTGAGATCTCTCCGTAGGCAACTAGGTTGTGAGCAATTGGTTTGTCCTGGATCGCGCTCGCAATTGCCAATGCAATGGCTAAGTCGGTGGCTGGCTCGGTGAGCCGAACTCCGCCAACGGTAGACACGTATACGTCGTGTTCACCCAGCCTTAGCCCGGCTCTGCGCTCTAGCACAGCCAGCAACATTGATACTCGGCTGGAATCCACTCCGTTGGTGACTCTTCTTGGCTGAGGGGCGCTGGTTTTTACTACCAGGGCTTGTACCTCGGCAATTAGCGCGCGCCTGCCCTCCATGGCAACAGTCACGCAGGTACCAGAAACCGGCGTGGTTCCGCGGCTCAAAAAGAGTCCGCTCGGGTCCGGTACTTCGGCAATGCCCTCGCCGGTCATCTCGAAACAGCCAACTTCATCGGTGGGCCCAAAACGGTTTTTGAGGCTTCTTACAAAGCGCAACGATGTCTGGCGGTCGCCTTCAAAGTGGCAAACCACATCTACTAGGTGCTCCAGCACTCTCGGCCCAGCAATGCTGCCGTCCTTGGTCACGTGACCAACCAAAATAACAGGGATGCCACGTTCTTTGGCAACCGAGATCAGGCTGGCGGCAACCTCGCGAATCTGGCTGGGCATGCCGGCAGCGCCGTCTATCTCGGCGCTGGCAATGGTTTGAACCGAGTCCACCAATATCAGCCCGGGCTGAACCGCGTCTATTTGGCCAAGCACGCTGCTGAGGTCGGTTTCGGTGGCGAGGTAAAGTTCTGGAGTGATTGCGCCGGTGCGCTGGGCCCTCAGGCGGATCTGCCCAACCGATTCCTCGCCGGATACGTAAAGAACTTTGTCTCCGCCGCGAGCAACTTTGGCCGCTACCTCTAATAGCAGTGTGCTCTTGCCAACGCCGGGCTCCCCGCTAAGCAGAATCACGGCACCGGATACCAGCCCGCCGCCCAAGACCCGATCAAACTCACCAACGCCGGTGGGGGTGGCCGCTACCTTGCCGGCATCTACCTCGGTGATGCTCTTAGCGGTTGCGGATTCCAAAATAATGGAGGCCTTGACCTTGCGGACTATGCCGGTCTGTGCGCCAACTTGCTGAACCGTTCCCCAGGCCTGGCACTCGCCACAGCGCCCCGCCCACTTAACCGTGGTCCAGCCGCAATCCGAGCAAGCGAAATCGTTTTTAGTCTTTGGTGAGGCCATGCCTCTAACCTAACGCCCAGCTAGGACATAGCTAGGAACGACATTTACCCCTGTCAACAAGCAGACGCTTAAACTTGCCCTGTGAACATTTCAAAAATCGCAATCCTCGGTTCGGGCTCCATGGGCACCGCAATTCTTCGCGGGCTCCTCAAAGCAGGCTTCGATGCAGCCAACGTGGCAGTGAGTACCAAGAGTCAAGCAAGCGCAAGCCGTTTGGCCGAAGAGCTTGGCGTAAACGCATTCTCCGCAGAGGCCACAGCCGAGGCCAACTCGCTTGCGGTTGCCGGTGCAGATGTTGTGCTGGTCGCGGTCAAACCGATGTATGTTGCTTCAGTTTTGACCGAGGTAGCCCCATCGATGCTTGAAAATGCACTGGTAATCAGCGTTGCAGCCGGAATCACCAATGCGACCATGGAAGCCGTTGTCCCAGACTCTGTTGCTGTGATCCGCTCTATGCCTAACACTCCCGCGATCGTTGGCCGGGCAGTTACCGGTTTAGCCAGCGGTTCGCGTGCCACCCAAGAGCAGCTCACCCTCGCCTGCAGTCTGTTTGAGACCGTGGGTAGCGTATTGGTTCTTCCAGAAGAGCAAATCGACGCACTTGGAACCATCAGTGGTTCTGGTCCGGCTTATGTCTTCTACCTAATTGAGCAGTTCATCAAAACCGCCCAAAATATGGGCTTCGATGAAGCTACCGCGGCAATGCTGGTAACCCAAACCTTCTTGGGTTCCACCGAGCTATTAGTGGCAAGCGGCAAGACGCCTCAGGAGCTGCGCAAACAGGTGACCAGCCCGAACGGAACCACCATGCAGGCTATTGCCAAACTCGATGAGGGTAACCTGACCACATTGTTTACCAACGCCACCAACGCGGCCCTTGCCCGCTCCAAAGAAATCGCTGCCGGCAAGTAACCAAGGTGGTCTAACCTGTTAGTCATGAGTGAGATTTTTTCTGTTCTGGCAGATCCAACCCGTCGTGCAATTTTGGTTGCGCTAGTCGAGGGTCCTCAAACCGTTTCCCAGCTGGTAGCTGTGACCCAGGAGGGCCAGCCAACCGTATCCAAACACCTCAAGACGCTGCGTGAAGCCGGCTTGGTAAGTGCGCAGGTGGCTGGTCAGGCGCGGGTCTATTCCATCGATGTCGCCCCGTTGAATGAGGCCGCAGAATTCTTGTCTCAGATCAACCCTGGGTCGGCTCCGCTGGTCTCGCAGAACGACATCCAGGCTGCTCTAGGCGACGCCGGTGAGAAGCTGGGCGGTCTCTTGGCCGCCGGCACCACCTGGTTGAACGCCCAAATCGCAGCCAAGGTTGCCGATTCGAACCTGGATGTGAATCAGCTCGGAAAAGATCTGGGTAGGCGCTTGGCAGATGCCAAGTCGGTTGCTACCGAGGTGGCTACCGGCACGGAGCAGCAGGTTCGAAACGAAGTGGCCCAGTTGAGCGGATTACTTGGCGCCAAGGTGGCCGAAGCCCGCGCTGCTGTTTTCAAGCCGCGCTTTACTAACCAAAACCCAGAAACCGACTAAGCGGCCGCAGCTACAAAAAGCCCGCTCAATGCGCTAAGCAGAGCCCGAATCCAATCGTCTTCGCTAACTGCGTGATTGTCGAGTTCGGCGATAGCTCGTCCGAAGAGCATTCCCAAAATGAAAACCGCCGCGGCCCTGGGGTTGAGCTCGGGTTTTAGAATCCCGCGATCCTGCAGCAACTGCATAACTTCGCTGGTGCTTTCGGTCAATTCACCTTGAACCTCGGTCAGCTCGGAAAGCAACTTTGGCCGGCCAATGGTGTGACCCAAAACCGCAGCCCTAGAAAGTGCGCTCTGGTTGGCAAAGTGGTTCTTGGCAAAGCGGCCCATGCGGTCAAACTGGGCTGTCAGTTCGGCTGTGCTGTGAATGCTTTCCATAAACTCTTTGACCCGCGGAACGTCGGCACGAATTTGCTCGGCAAACTGGTGCACAAGTGTGGCTCTAATCAGCCCATCGCGGTCGCCAAAGTGGTGGTAGATCGAGCCAATCGAAACGCCAGTCGCCTGGCTGATGTCTTGAATTCGCACGCCAGATTCGCCATCGGCATCCATGGCTTTGGCAGTTTCTAAAATCAATGCATCGATGGTGGCTTTTGCGCGGGCCTGCTTTGGGCGGCCAAAGGCGGCTGGTTCTGTCATGGCAAACTAGAAAAATGGCTAGGTTTTTTCTAGGAATATCCCCCTATTTCTTCTAGAAACTTTAGTGGGAACAGTCTTGAAACGAAACTACTTTTTGGTTTTTTTCTTGGATTTGCCATTTTCAGGCTTGGTCACAAACATCATTCCAACCAGTGCAATACAAACTCCCGCCATCTGGGCTAGCAAATAAAAGGCGCCCTGTTGCACTCCAATTTCGGCTCCCGCATCGCTGGTAAACATGCGGCCGATAGTTAGCGCAGGGTTTGCAACCGCCCCGGAAGAAGTGAATACACCGGCTACAAAGAGCCAGCCCAAGACCGCTACAGGAATCAATGTGTCTCGCTTGGTAGCCCCCAGGTGCCCAATCAGCCAGATTAGGACTGCGGTAGACAGCGCCTCGCTAAACAACTGCCCGTTGGAGATATTGTGGCTACTTACCTGCCACCAGTTGTGGCCACCCAGGAATCCGCCTAGCCAAACACCCAGCACGGCTCCGGCAATTTGCGCCAAAACAATTAGGGTTCCAGGCCGAGCCTTCAGCTGGCTACGCGAAATGTGAAAGAAGGTTAGCGCCGGGTTGAGGTGCACCTGTAGGGATCCCGAAAACAGCAAGAGCATGAGCGCCCAGGTTCCAGCAGTTACCAGGCTCACATACACCGATGATTGTTGGCTGGTGGTGACACCGATGGTGGCAGCGCCGATAACGGCTGTTCCCAGGAATTCAGCGATGAGTCGGCGAATAAAGACTTGGGTGTTCAAGCTAGTCCTTCTTTGAGGCCGATTCAGAAGCGCCACTAAAGCCAAGTAGTACTTCGTTGCGTCTTAGGAACCATGGGGTAAAGGGGGAGTTGTAGCGAGCAAAGTATGGTTCACCCTGGACCTTGCCAGAAAGTTCACCACCATAGATTGCGTTCTCAACCGAATCTTCAAGAGTTTCGGACTCGTCCACAAAGCGGTCGAAGTTCCAGGAGCCGGTGAACTTACGGGCTACCGCCAGGTGCGGTGCTACATGAACAATCTGAACCTTGGCATCGTTTGGAATCGGAACCGGCACGGATTCGCTTCCCGCACCCTCCGGTAAAACAAAACTAACCAGGTGATGATCTGGCTCAACACTGCTCTGAATCACGGGAGCGGTCATAGCCATTTGAGTTTTTTGCTGGTTTGCACCAGTGATGTATCTAAGCAGTGGCTGGAAAGCGCTGTTGCCGGCAGTAATGAAGTCTCCCCGGATTTGCACCTGCGCTAGAACATAGGGGCCATAGCTTCTTAGCTCAAATGGTCCGTAGTTCTTAACGACTTCGTACTTCAGTTGTTCGCTCACGCTTAGAGCCTATGCATAAGTTGGGCTAGAATGGAACAACTACTCGGCTGGGTGCCATTTTTCTTCAGCCAATCAATTTCTGTGAGGTCTTCGTGGGTTCTATTATCAAGAAGCGCCGCAAGCGTATGTCTAAGAAGAAGCACCGCAAGTTGCTTCGTAAGACTCGCCACCAGCGTCGCAACAAGAAGTAAGTCTTTAGAGATTTACTCAAACAGCAAAAACCCGCCTTCTGGGCGGGTTTCTTGTTTAAGCGGCTTGATGCCCGATTAGCTCTTGCTGGCTTTTTCGGCGCGCTGTTTAGCCTTTTTGGCAGTCCGGTTTTTTACCTTCTTCACCTTGAGCGCCTGCTTGATTTGCGGGTCTCGGTTGGCCTTGAGCTCACGTTTCTTGAAATCCAAAATCGCCCAGCCAGCCGCTTTTGCGTGAGTGGTGAGGATCTTGTCTGGATTTACCGCGATGGCATTGCCGACCATGCTCAACATTGGGAGGTCATTGTGGCTGTCGCTGTATGCGTAGGAGCGCTTGAGGCTGATGCCGCGTTCCTTGGCAAGCGAGCGAATTCGCTTTTTCTTGAATTGCCCGTGCAGCGCGTGCCCAACCAACTTGCCGGTGAGGATTCCGTTCTTGCGTTCGATTACGGTTCCTAGCCCGCCGGTGAGCCCTAGGCGGTGCGCAATCACATCGGCGATTTCCTGAGGGGTAGCCGTAACCAGCCATACCTCGCGGCCTGCGGCCACGTGTTCCTTGGCTAAGCGGACGGTCTCTGGCCAAAGCCGAGTCTTAATGTGCAGGTCGTAGACCTCATCGGTAAGTGCTGTTAGATCAGCAGACTTGTGACCCTCGATTAGCGCAAGGGCTCGATCCTTGATGTTCGAGATCATGTCTGCGCTTTCGCCGCGCCAGATGAATTGGGTCTGACTCCAGGCAAAGCGCCAAAAGTCTCGGCGGCTAAAGAAGCCGGCGGCGAAAGCAGCCTTGCCAAAAAGGAACGCGCTGGAGCCCCGCAGAATCGTATTGTCTACGTCGAAGAAAGCGGCCTCAATCTTGGGCGCGCGTTCTGATTTGTCGGAGGCTTTAGGCACGCCTTAAGTGTAGGGCTGTCAGGTTAACCTAGGCTGACTAACGTGTCTAAGCCCATAGAAATAACCCTGATTGGAAAGCCCGGTTGCCACCTGTGCGAAACCGCACTGCAGGTTGTGAATCAGGTCATCGATGATTTTGTGTTGGCAAAGCCTGGGAATTCGGTGGTCTTGCAAGAGGTCAACATCCTTAAGGACGAAGACCTAGCCAGAAAATACGGCGAAGAAATTCCGGTGGTGCTGGTAAACGGAAAGCAGCACTCTTATTGGACGGTTGAGGCGCCTCGCCTTTTGGCCAAGTTGCAAAGTCTGAGCTAGCTTCAAAAAACACATTCGCATTCATTGACAATGTCAGTGGCAGGTGTGAATATGGCTATACAAAATGTATAGCCAAGGAGGCAACATGCAAACCACCGTATTTCGTAACGGCGGCAGCCAGGCCATTCGTATTCCTGCTCAGTTCCGGTTCGAGGGCGACACAGTTGAGGTGGAGTGGGATGAGCGGCTCAAGGCATTGGTCATTAGAGAACCCGCCGACACCCGAATGAATCCCTTTTTTGAATGGCTAGACAAGCAACCCGTCTACCAATTGCCTGAAAACCTGCCCATGACAAAAGACGGTCGCCTCGATGTTGCAGCCTTCATGGACATGGACGAGGTGTTGTCCTGATGCGTTACATGCTCGACTCGGACACCTGCAGCTACATAATCAAACAGGTGCCATCGGTGGTACGGAAAGCCCGCGAATTCAAGGGTGAGTGGTGCATCTCATCGGTGGTTTACCAAGAACTCATGTCTGGTCTGCTTGTTACCAACAGCAAGCGAATGGAGGATGGCTACCAGCTATTCCTAAGTTCCGTAGAAGTCCTAGAGTTCTCAATGTCCGACGCCCTTGTGGCAGCAGAGTTGCTCGTAGAGAACCGAAAGCGTGGTCACAACATCGGTATGGCGGATAACCAAATCGCAGGACACGCTGCCAGCGCAAACCTAACTCTGGTAACCAACAACACCAAACACTTTGCGCCAATGCTTGGCGTGCACGTAACCAACTGGGTTGCCTAACAGCTTTTCGTATCTGCATTTCAGCAACAAATAGAAAAGCCCAAGCCAAAAGGCTCGGGCTTTTCTACTTAGTGAAATAAGCGGGTTTACGGGATCAAGCGGGTTGGGCCACGGAACAGGTAAGTTACCTCGCGGATGTTGGCCTGGTGCAGCATCAACATGAGAACGCGAGCCAAGCCCATACCAAAACCGCCGTGGGTAGGCGCGCCGTACTCAAAGAAGTCCAGGTAGGTCTCCTTTAGCCCTTCAGGGTGCAGACCCTTCTCCTTAGCCTGCTCAATCAGGATGTCGATACGGTGCTCACGCTGTGCACCAGTGGTGATCTCGGTTCCGCGCCAAATCAGGTCGTAACTGTTGGTTAGGCCCGGGTTGTCTGCGTGACGCATGTGATAGAACGGGCGAACGCTGGTTGGGTAGTCGGTTACAAACACAAACTCGTGACCAAAGGTCTCGGCTACGTGCGCAGCAATCTGACGCTCACCCTCAGGGTCTAGGTCGCCTCCGCGCTCAATCACGTGGCCGCGCTCGGCAATGATCTTGTAGGCCTCGGTGATTGGGATTCTTGGGAACGGAACAGTTGGAACCACAATGTCAACATCGAAGAGTGCCTTGATGTCTTCGCCGTGGGTATCCTTTACCGCCTGAAGGCCGCGCGAGAGCAACTGCTCCTGAATCGCCATGATGTCTTCGTGGCTATCAATGTGAGAAACTTCCATGTCGATAGAGGTGAACTCGGTGGCGTGACGCGAGGTGAACGAAGGGTCTGCTCTAAACGCAGGGCCGATCTCGAAAATACGACCAAGGCCGGAAACCATTGCCATCTGCTTGTAGAACTGTGGGCTCTGCGCCAAGTAGGCCTTGCCAAGCTCAAAGTAGTCCATCTCGAACAACTCTGCGTTTGACTCAGAAGGCGAACCCATGAGCTTAGGGGTGTGTAGCTCAACGAAGTCGTTGGCATACCAATACTCGCGCCAGGCACGTTCCAAGGTGGTCTGGATGCGGAACACCAGGTTCATTTCTGGGCGACGCAAATCTAGGAAACGCCAGTCCATTCGCTTGTCGATGCTGGTGTCTTCGGCAATTGGGGTCTCTGGATTCGCCAAGGTAACGATCTCAAGCTTCTCTAGCTGGATCTCGATGCCACCGAGCTTCACTCGCTCGTCGTGAACCAAGCCACCGGTTACGGTCACAAAAGATCCGTGGGTCAGGCTCGAAATGATGTCGGCCTGGGCGTCTTCTTCCTGACGCTTGTAGGTGACCTGAACCGAGCCGCTCTCATCGCGCAGCACAACAAACTGAATGCGCTTTTGATCGCGAAGGGTTTCCACCCAACCGCTTAGTTTTACTGGGCCGTCTTGGCTTGCTGCCAGCGACTTGATTAGGGAGCGATTCGACATTTCGTTTGCTTTCTTGGCCAAGGCTTTTGGCCAATCTTCAGGCTTTGTACAGCCCAGTTGGCACCGAGTCACAAGTTTAGCGGAGGCTAAACTAGAAGCCATGGCTGCCGATCGAATCCACCTAGTCCGTCACGGCGAAGTACATAACCCAGACGGCATTCTTTATGGTCGCCTTCCTAACTTCGGGCTTTCCGCTCGCGGTTCTAAAATGGCAGCCATAGCGGCCGAAACCATCAAAGCAAGCGGTCGTCCGGTGACCGCCCTTTTCGCTTCTCCACTGCAGCGAACCCGCGAATCGGCGCGCCCGTTTTCACAACTTTTCGGCCTTGAAGCAATCCTCGAAGAGCGAATCATCGAACCCCACAACATCTTTGAAGGCCGGGTAGTTAGCGGCTCCAGTATTTTCATCAAGCCGCACCTGTGGTTCCACCTGAGAAACCCGAGCAAGCCAAGTTGGGGAGAGCCATACGAGCAGATCGTGGCCCGAGTCGAAGCAGCGGTCATCGATGCCTTCAATTCGGTGCAGTCCGGCGATGTAGTTATGGTGAGTCACCAGTTGCCCATCTGGATGCTGCACTCCCAGGTGACCGGCAAAAAGTTGCCTCACAATCCAAAACAGCGTCGCTGCGCGCTCAGCAGCATCACAAGTTTTGAAATGCAAAATGGCAAGTTGGTTGAAGTGGGCTATCAAGACCCGGCTTTCGAACTGCGCAAAAATGCCATCGATGTGGGAGCCGTGTAATGACCGAATCATCTTCACCAAACCGTTTTTTGCGGGCTGCCAAAATCGCTCTAGCCGCCTCCACGGCTGGCTTGATCCTGGCTCTTACGGGTTGCTCTACTAACGACAATCTGGCTAACCAGTTCAAATCTGGCGACAACAAAAACTACATCGCAGGTGATGGCACCGTGGCTGAATACAGTTCGGCTTCGCGCGGAAAGCCAATCGCATGGCGCGGCGTAACCGAAAACGGTGCGGTCTTGGGAAGCAAAAACCTCAGCGGTGTAGTCACCGTGATGAACTTTTGGTACGCCGGTTGTGCACCCTGCCGAGCCGAAGCCAAAGATCTTGAAGCGCTCTACCAGCAGTTCCTGCCATCCAAGGTCCAGTTTGTGGGCGTGAATGTGCGTGATACCGCCAGCACGGCTTTAGCTTTTGACCGCACCTTTGGAATGACCTACCCCAGCGTGATAGACAACAACACCGGTTCAGTGGTTTTGGCGTTCACAACCGCGGTTAGTCCGCAGGCGGTACCAACCACAATCGTGATCGACAAAAAAGGCCGGGTAGCGGCTCGTATTCTTGGGCGTCTAGAAAAAGGCACACTCAAGGCCATGATTCAAAAGGTAGTGGCCGAAAAATAATGCCACCGGTCCAGATCATCTTGAATGGCTCGCTCATAGTGGCCATTCCTTTGGCGGCGCTCGCCGGGCTGGTCTCGTTCTTGTCGCCCTGTGTGCTTCCGTTGGTTCCGGGCTACCTGGGATACGTGTCGGGCATGGCTGGTCAAGCGCAATCAGGCAGTGCGCAAACTTCCAGCGCGCAAACCGCCGCAGCTCAATCAGGCAACGCCTCAAGAGTTTCCGCTAGGGCCGGCAAGAACAAAGTGGTACTCGGCACCTTGCTCTTTGTGCTTGGCTTCAGCGCAGTTTTTGTTTCTTACGGAACCCTCTTTGGTTCCCTAGGTGCCTTGCTCTACGGAACCGCTGGCCAAGTGATTCAGCGCATCCTCGGCATTGTCATTATCGTTTTGGGTCTGGTGATGGTGGGTCAGTTTGGTTGGCTTCAGAACACCGTCAAGCCAAACTTCCGCCCGCGAGCCGGTCTAATAGGTGCGCCGCTGCTGGGCATTGCTTTTGGTCTTGGGTGGACCCCGTGTATCGGCCCAACCTTGGCGGCAGTTTTATCGCTAGCAACGCAATCCGGTTCAGCCTGGCGCGGATCGATTCTGGCACTCAGTTATTCACTTGGGCTTGGCTTGCCGTTTCTGGCCATTTCGGCCGGATTCGGCTGGGCTACCAACAGTGTTAATTTCGTGCGCAACAACATCCGTGTTTTCAACCTAGTTGGCGGCGGCCTACTGGTGGTTTTGGGTCTACTGATGGCCACCGGCCTTTGGAATATTTTGATTGCTCAAGTTCAGGAGGCGATCGTTGGCTACCTCCCAGCGCTCTAAGAAAAAAGGCAGCGATGCCCAGGACCCGAATCTACGGACTCGTTCAGCAACCAGCGTTACCGGGCGCCCAGACGACCACATCTCGGCTGGCGAACCAACTGCCATCAACCAGCCCAGTTTGAGCCTGATCGGATGGGCTCGTTGGATTTGGCGTCAGCTCACATCGATGCGCACCGCGCTTTTGCTGCTGCTATTTTTGGCCGCCGCGGCCATACCGGGTTCGCTTTACCCGCAGCGCACCGCCGACCCTAACGGTGTCACCACCTTTTTCCAGAGCAACCCAACCCTGGCTCCGGTGCTAGATAAATTCCAACTTTTTGATGTCTACAGTTCTGCGTGGTTCAGCGCGATCTACATTTTGCTTTTTACCTCGTTGATCGGCTGCGTACTTCCTAGAGTTGCAGTTCACTACAAGGCATTGATGAGCCCGCCGGCGGCAACCCCTAGCAATCTCGCGCGCATGCCAGCGTTCCAGACGGCAAAGGCCGGGGCCAAAAAGCGTGCCCGTGCCCTCGATGCGGCTTTCGCGCAGCTAAAGAGCCAGGGCTATCGGGTGGTTCGCACCGAAGATTCCGTGGCGGCTGAGCGCGGCTATTGGCGTGAAACCGGAAACCTGCTCTTTCACATTTCGCTGGTGGGAGTCTTGATCAGCGTTGGGTTTGGCGGAGCCTATAGCTACAGCGGTCAGCGGGTTTTGGTTGAGGGAGACACTTTTGTGAATAACCTCGCGGGCTACGATTCGTTCAGCCCGGGAATTGCCTTTAGTCAGAACCAGCTCACCGCGTTCAGTGCCACGCTAAATCGTTTTGATGTGACTTACGACCTCAAGAACAAGACGAACCTTGGCACACCGCTAGATTTTGCCGCCCATGTGAGTCTGCGCGAACGCGGTGCTAGCAAGGCAAAAGACACCGTCATCAGGGTAAATGAACCAGCCGAGATCCCGGGCGCCAAGGTTTACCTCACGGGTAACGGCTACGCACCTGTTATCACCATCCACGATGGAAAGGGAAAGATCGCCTTTAGTGGACCGGTTGAGTTCCTGCCACAGGATGCCAACATGACCTCCCTTGGTGTAATCAAAGTTCCGGATGCTAAACCGCAACAGTTTGGAATCCTCAGCTTCTTTTACCCAACCGCGGCGCAACTCAAATCCAAGGCCTACACCAGTGTTTACCCGGCGCCTGCTTCTCCGCTAATCACAATGAACGTGTATGAGGGCAACCTAGGTCTAGACAGCGGAATACCGAGCAACGCGTTCTCGCTTGCCGTGCATGGCCTCAAACAGCTCACCGGTGGCAAGACCAACGTTGAGAGCATCAAGTTGCGCCTTGGGGAATCCGCAAACCTTCCAAACGGGCTAGGAACTGTCTCTTTTGATTCACTCAGGCGCTATGCGGCCCTTGACGTTGATTACAACCCGGGTCAGGGATGGGTTTTGTTCTTTGCCTTGTTGTCCCTTGCGGGTCTAATCATGTCCCTGGTCATCCCGAGGCGCCGTGTTTGGGTCAAGGTCGACCAAGGGGGAATCCAAGTTGCAGCACTTGCCCGCGGCGATGACCCACTGCTCGAAAGAGTGGTTACCGAGCTGGTAACCAAACTAAACCAGAAGCCTGAAAAGACTGAGGACGAGAACTAATGAAGACCGCAGTAAACCTGAACGAGGCCCTTTCGCAGTGGTCGGTGCTTGGCATTTATGCATCGATGCTTTTCTACGCGGCCGCATTCGTTGTGCTTTCCATGGACCTAGCTCGAGCCGCCAGCGAGAAGTCCAAGATCCGTGCCACCGCCGGAAAACTGGAACGCGCTGGCATTTTGCTCATGATCGTGGCTGTTGCTTTCCACGGTATTGGTGTTCTAGGTCGCGGCATCGCAGCCCAGCGTGTCCCCTGGGCCAACATGTACGAGTTCACCATCACCGGAACGCTCGTGGTCACCGTGATTTTTATCTTTGCTCAGGCCTTCCGCAAGGACATCCGCTACATCGCCACCTTCATGACCGCCTTTGTGACCCTGGCCCTCGGCATTGCCACCTCGGTGTTCTACGTGCAGGTTAAGACTCTGATGCCTGCGCTGCAAAGCTACTGGTTGCTAATCCACGTCACTGTGGCTATCTTGGCCACCGCTTTCTTCAACATCGCGGCCGCCCTGAGCATCACCTACTTGTTCAAGACTGCCAAGTGGGTTCAGGAGCCTTCCAAGAAGTACGCCAAGCAGACCTGGTTCGTGGCGCTAAAGCGAGTGCTCAAGCTTTTCCCGGAGCCTGCACGCCTAGAGCAGACCAGCTACCGATTCAACATCATCGGATTTATTTTGTGGTCGTTCACACTGATTGCGGGAGCCATTTGGGCCGAGCGCGCTTGGCACCGCTACTGGGGTTGGGACACCAAAGAGGTTTGGACCTTCATCATTTGGACTATCTATGCCGGCTACCTGCACGCCAATGCCACCCGCGGTTGGCACGGCAAGCGTTCCGCCTGGTTGGTTGTTATTGGCTTTGGTGCCATCATGTTCAACTTCACCATTGTGAACCTGTACTTCAAGGGCCTACACGTTTACTCGGGTCTATAAAACCGCACTCAGCCTTTCGGTTTACAAGAGCCCGTAGCAACGCTCTAGCCGGTCTAGCCACCATTTGGTGCGCTCTGGGCTGGCGGCAAGTTCATCCAACTTTGTTGGCTCGGGGGTAACTCGACCTACCGGTAGAAAACCATCGATGGCGACCAGCGGGCGGGCGACCACATCGTTGGCTAGCAACGCAACCGTGCCAAGCCCGCAGGCGTAGGGCAGATTTGGTAACGAAGCAGCCAGATGCAGGCCCATGCTGATTCCCACTGATGTTTCTAGAGCGCTAGAAATCACCGCGGGCAAGCCGGCCTCCGCCACAATCTGGCCGGCACGCTGGATGCCTCCCAGCGGCGCAGCCTTGATTACTAGAACATCTGCCGCGCCAGCCTGCGCAACCTCAAGCGGGTCTTCGGCCTTGCGAACCGACTCGTCGGCGGCAACCTTGACGGCAACGTTTTTTAACTGTTTTCGCAGTTCGGCTAGCTCGGCAACAGTGGCGCAGGGTTGCTCGAAATAATCTAGTGGCACGCCGTTTTCCACCATGGTAAAGGCCAGCATGGCTGCGGTTCGCACGTCGAAACCACCGTTGGCATCCAACCGAATCCGCGCCTTGGGAAATAGCTGGTGCACTTTGAAAATCCGCTGTAAGTCGTGGTTCAAATTTTGACCAGGCTCGGCTACCTTGATCTTTACCGTGTCAAACGGGCCAAACTGGGCCAGGACCTCGGCCACTTTATCCGGTGAAACCGCTGGCAGTGTGGCGTTGACAGCAACGCGGTCTCGGTAAAGCGGCGGCAGCTCATCGCTGGCAAATTCAACCGCTGCGGCCAACCAAATGGCAGCCTCCGCATCGCCGTATTCCAAGAAAGGCGACCACTCCGCCCATCCCTGCGGGCCTTCAAAAAGCAGTGCTTCGCGCACGTTCACACCCCGAAACTGAGTTCGCAATGGAATGCTAACCACCCTGGCGGTGGCAACGATTTTTTCTAGCGCAATAGGCACACCGTTAGTCTAGAAGCATGGCTCAACAGGTATCGCAGTTGTTCGACGCAACCATTTGGCAGGACGTGGCAGGTTTTGAAAACCTGACCGACATCACCTACCACCGTCACGTGCAACTGGGCATTGTTCGCGTGGCATTTAACCGCCCAGAGGTGCGTAACGCATTCCGCCCCAAGACGGTAGACGAACTGGCCCGCGCACTGACTCACGCAGCCGAAGATTCCAAGGTTGGCGTAGTTTTGCTGACCGGCAATGGCCCATCCGAGAAAGATGGTGGCTGGGCTTTCAGTAGCGGCGGCGACCAGCGAGTTCGCGGTCGTGATGGCTACAAATACAGCGATGGCGAAACCGCCCAGGACGCAGACTCAGCCCGAAGTGGTCGCCTGCACATTCTTGAAGTCCAGCGAATTATTCGTTTCATGCCAAAGGTGGTTATCGCACTGGTTCCCGGTTGGGCTGCCGGTGGCGGTCACTCGCTGAACGTGATTGCAGACCTGTCGATCGCTAGCGCCGAGCACGCCAGATTCAAGCAGACCGACGCAGACGTGGGAAGCTTTGATGCCGGCTACGGCAGCGCCTACCTTGCCAAGCAGGTTGGCCAAAAGTTTGCTCGCGAAATCTTCTTCCTGGGGCAAACCTACGATGCCCAACGCGCCTACGAGATGGGCGTGGTGAACCTTGTGGTTCCTCACAGCGAGCTAGAACAAGCCGGAGTGGAGTGGGCGGCCGAGATATTGCGCAAGTCTCCAACCAGTATTCGCATGCTCAAGTACGCCATGAATGCGGTAGACGACGGCATGGTTGGCCAACAACTGTTTGCCGGAGAAGCAACGCGTTTGGCTTATGGAACAGACGAAGCGCTTGAGGGCAAAGAGGCGTTCCTACAGCGGCGCGAACCCAACTGGTCTGCCTTCCCTTGGCATTTCTAGTCCCATAGCCCGCACAAGAATGTCGATTCCCGTAAAACTGGTTGCCGCCAACGATACCGTTGGTGCGTTGTTGGCACTGGCCGATGCCCTAGCCGGCAAACAGGCTGTGTTCATCACTGCACCGGAAACCAACGGGCTGATGCCCGAGGTTCATGGTTTGCCTAATGAGGTAGACCAAGACACGGCACTCGTTGTGGAGAGTTCGGGCAGCACAGGAACCCCAAAGCGCATAAGCCTTAGCCGGCAGGCGTTGATTGCCAGTGCCAAAGCCAGCGAGGCTCGTTTGGCCCCTCAGGCGCAGCCGAACACCCAATCGCAGTGGCTGGTTTGCCTACCGATCAACTATGTTGCCGGCGCCAACGTCTTGATTCGCTCGTTGGTTGCCGACACCCAGCCGGTCCTTATGAACACCAGCCTGCCGTTCACCGCAGATGCTTTTGCTCGCGCCGCCAGCCTCATGACTGCCGAACGCCGTTTTGTCTCGCTGGTTCCAACCCAACTGTTGCGGTTGGTTAGTCAAGCGGGCATCGATGATTTTTTGCTGGCTGGCCTTAGAAGGTTCGACGCCATTTTGCTTGGCGGACAGGCACCGGATGCGTCGCTCTTGCAAAAAGCCAAGGACCTAGGTCTAATGGTTGTGCAGAGCTACGGCATGGCCGAAACCGCTGGAGGTTGTGTCTACGACGGCGTTCCGCTTGATGGAGTGAAAGTTCGAATTGGCTCGGGGCAACAGGTGGAAATCAGTGGTCCAACTTTGGCCAACTTTGTTGCCGATACCGACGGCTGGTACCGAACCAACGATCTAGGGGAGTTCGACACTTCGGGCAAACTCGTGATTCTGGGCCGTACCAACCGGGTTCTTGCTTCCGGAGGAGTCAAGGTTTCACTCGATTCCATCGAGGAAGTGGTTCGGCAAATCGGCGGAGTCGTAGATGCGGCGGCCATTAGTGTTTCTGATTCCGAATGGGGAGAACGAGCCGTATTGGTCTATGTTGGCAGCCCAGAGGTGGCCGACTACGTGGCGGCGGAAATCCTCAGCAATCTGGGAGCAGCCGCCAAGCCGGTTCGTGTGATTCGAGTGGACACCATTCCCAGACTGAACAGTGGCAAGACCGACTATGTGTGGCTAAAAAGCCAGTTCAGTGGTTAGCATTCTTGGGTGTCCAAGAAATCTAAGAACAACAAGCGTAAAAAGACCATCAAGCTCTGGGTAGAGGGAGCTCGCCTTCGTACTCTGCCGCTGGCCATTGCGCCGGTGGCTCTTGGAGCGGGAATCGCCAAAGCCGATTCGGCTTTCAACCTTGGGCTCACTCTGTTGGCTCTGGCGGTAGCGCTGTTCCTGCAGATTGGCGTGAACTTTGCAAATGATTACAGCGATGGCATCCGCGGCACAGACACCAAGCGAGTCGGACCACTTCGCCTAACCGGATCGGGCTCCACCAAGCCAGAGTTGGTCAAGAACACTGCTTTTGCATTCTTTGGACTGGCGGCGCTCGCCGGACTTGCCATTGTGCTGATCACCGGATTCTGGTGGTTGATCGCGGTTGGCGTGGCCTGCATCGTTGCTGCCTGGTATTACACGGGTGGAAAGAAGCCATACGGCTACTCGGGCTTTGGCGAAATCGCCGTGTTTGTGTTTTTTGGTTTGGTGGCCACTGTGGGAACCACGTACATTCAGACCCGCTCGGTAGACCAAACATCGCTGATTTTGGGTTCTGCCCTGGGGCTATTTGCCAGTGCGGTGCTCATGGTGAACAACATCCGCGATCGCGAACTGGATCAGCACGTGGGTAAGCGAACCCTTGCAGTGAAGATTGGGGCAACCTGGTCCAAGGTGCTTTTCCTGGCCATGCTTTGGTTGCCAATGGTCTTGCTGACCCTGGTGGCACTGGTTTATCCGAGCCTTGCCTTGGTTTGGTTCATTGTGCTGTTGCTGGCACCAGCCACCCTGATTTTTGTGATGGCTAAGACTGCCAAAGACCTTATTTTGGTTCTAAAGCTCACCAGTTTTGTGGCTTTGGGCTTTGGGCTACTTGCCCTGCTCGCCCTCAGCCTTTAGCGAATCCTTCTGGTCTAGTAGGTCGTTCTCAACATCTACTTCGCCGTCTTTGGCACCAAGGTCGCTCTTGCGCTGCATGCGCTTGTAAACCATTTCCGATACCTTGTCGCGCTGACGATTTAGCACAATGAGCGAAACGGCAAAGCCAATGACCGCCGCGAACAAGGCCGCCAGGATTGGATCCATGCCGGTTAGCAGTAGCACGCAGAGGGCCACAACGAAAATGCCGATACGAATCAAAAAGTAGTTAATTAGCGGGTTGTTCATACTCCAATCCTAAGTAGGGTTAAAGACATGAGAATGCTCCTGTTTGCCATCGCTGCGGTGGGCATTTTTACTGTTTTTAGCGCAGTTTTTGCTGCCAGCGCCGATGCCCGCTCGGTGCGGTTGCTTCCAAAGTGGCTCTGGGTGGTCCTTTGTGTCTTGGTTACCCCAATCGGAGGTATCTTTTACATCTTGGTTGGTCGACCGATCGGCGGCCCATCCTCAGGTGGTCAGAGCAAGGGAAAGGCTCCAAAGGCACCGGATGACGACCCAGAATTTCTTCGCAAACTAGCCGAGCGCCTAAAGCGCGATGGGGAAACCGAGTGACCTCGCCCGCGCAGGTTTTGGCGGCCAACCTTCTTTCGCAACTCGTTGCCAACGGAGTTGACCACATCTTTCTTGCTCCCGGAGCTAGGTCGCAGGCGCTAGCGATTGCTGCCGGCCAGTTGGCCGAGGCCGGTCACGTGCAACTTCACGTGCGCCTCGACGAGCGTTCCATGGCCTTTCAGGCTATGGGTATCGGGCTGTCAAGTGGATTTCCCGCTGCTCTAATCACCACCTCCGGAACCGCGGTGGCCAACCTGCACCCGGCGGTACTCGAGGCCTATCACGCCGGCGTGCCAATGATTTTGCTCACTGCAGATCGTCCCGCCGAGTTACGGGGTGTGGGCGCTAATCAGACCACAAACCAGGTTGGCATTTTTGGACAGGCCGTGACCGAGTGCATCGATGTACCGGCTCCGTCCGAGCAAGATTCCCAAGATCAGCTGCAGAAATTGGCAACCGAACTGGCTCTGAACTCAATCGCTACAGCGGTGAACCAACCCGGTCCGGTGCAATTGAACCTGTGTTTCCGCGAACCACTCAGCTCGGCAGAACCAAATGCCGCGGGCATTTTCGAGTCAATCATCGATGAAGAGCTGGACACCACATCGGGCATTGCTGTGGTTGAGCGCGACCCTGATCACGACCTCGACCATGAACACGACGAAGACTGCGCGCACCTGCACCAAATCGAAGCGCCACTTAGCGAACCTGATTCGGTTATCGACCTAAGCCTCAAGACGGTTGTGATTGCTGGCGATGGCGGTTACCTCGCGCGCTGGTACACCACCGGTTTGCCGCTGCTAGCCGAGCCGTCTTCTGGAGTGCGCGGTCTTCCGGAGGCCGTAGCCGGATACCTTTGGCTGCTAGACCAGCGAACCGACCTGGTGCAAGAAGTTGAACAGGTTCTGGTATTTGGCAAGCCAACTCTTAGCCGTCAGATCCAGGCGCTGCTCAAGAAACCAGGACTTCGTATCCTGACCGACCCTGGCCGTCACGGTGTATTCAACCCCACCGGAACCGGGCAGCCGCTCGGAGACGACATCGAGTTCGTTGGCGAACCGGATCGCGCTTGGCTGAAAGCCTGGCAAACAGCTGGTTCAGACCTGCTGGCAGAGCAGCCCCAAGCCACCTCAGAAAATGGTGTAACTCGCCGCCAACTGGTTGAGGCAGTGTATTCGGCGGCTCGCAAAACCACCCCGTTAGTTTTAGGTGCCTCGCGTCTGATCCGCGAAGCCGATCGCTGGGCGCCGCTCAAAGAGCGCACAGTTTTTGCCAATCGAGGATTGGCGGGCATCGATGGCACGATTGCCACTGCCACCGGAATCGCCATGACCCACTCGGGTGCCAAGGTTCGGGTCTTGCTGGGAGATTTGACTCTGCTCCACGATGCCAGTTCTTTGGTGATTGACCCCATCGATGCAAATTTGAACATTCAACTGGTGGTTGGAAACGACGGCGGCGGAACGATTTTTGAGGGACTCGAGGTGGCAAAGAATTTGCCCAGGGATGCCTTCGAGAAGCTATTCCGCACTCCGCAGCGAGTGAACCTCGAGTTACTTGCCGGCGCCTACGGCTGGTTATACCAGCGTGTTAGCAGCAAAGAAGACCTGGAACTGGCGCTCAAGAGCACGGGCCATTTGCTTATCGACGTTGCTCTGGTTTAGAGCCCCAAACTGCTAAGCCAGGGCCTGACGAATCGGTCGAAGTTTCAGCTCGGTCTCAGCCAACTCCGCCGCCGGATCTGAACCGGCAACAATTCCGCAGCCCGCCATAGCAGTGATGGTTCCATGACCGATGCTCGCTCCACGCAGAGCAATCACCCATTCGCCGTCTCCGGTGGAGTCAATCCAGCCAACCGGACCCGCATAAACTCCGCGGTCAAAAGGTTCCAGTTGCCGAATGGCCGCTTGGGCCGCGGTCAAAGGTGTTCCCGCAACGGCTGCAGTGGGGTGAAGGGCAGCTAAAACATCCAACGATGAATTCCTGTGGTCCAGAGTTCCTCGGACATCGCTGGCTAGGTGCCAAAGATTGGGCAGAGCCAAACTGAATGGCTCGGAATCGGCGTCTAGGTTGGCGCAATAAGGCAACAGCGAACCCACCAGCGAGTCGATAGCTAGGCGATGCTCGTGCCTGTTCTTAGCTGAGGCCTTGAGTGCGGTCGCAATGGCTTCATCGATGGTTGGATCGGTTCCTCGGGCTGCCGAACCGGCCAGCACGCGAGCATTGATTTTGCGGTTGGAAACGCAAATCAACAGTTCTGGAGAAGCTCCAAAGTTTTTATTTACCCAGTAGGTCCAGCAAGAGGGGTAACGCTGAGTGAGGCGCACAATCGCTTGGCGCGGGTCAAAGTCTCGGCCAATTTTGGCGGTCACCTCGCGGGCCACCACAACTTTTTCTACTTCACCCGCATCGATGCGCTGCAGTGCTGATTCCACTAGGGATTCAAAGCCGGATTCCGATACGGTGCCGGGCAACAGCGAAATGGGCTTTTGTGGAGCCACCGGAGCAAACCACTCTGGGCCAAGCGTGGTGGGAGTAGCGAATCTGGAGGTGGTGATGTTGGTGAGGGTGGCCTTGCCGTTTCGAACTGTGAGAACCTGGCGAGGAATCGTTAGGGTGCTTGTCACTTTGCTCTGGGAATCGAAGACGATAGCGCCGAAAGCCAAGAGTTTGGCTGGGGTTGCTCCGCCATCAAACTCGGCCTTCGAGCATAGCTCGCGCCACTGAGTCGCTAGTTTTTCGATTCGATCTGGGCCGGTAGCAGAGAGGGTCAGCACTGCTCCTCGGCCAACCAATCCCTGACCTTCAAAAATGAAGGCCATTCCGTCGAGGGCTAGCGCATCGGTGATTTTGAAATCGGAAGGCACATCCACTGCGGTGGAATTGACGAACAGCCCTGGAAGATTTGTGGGTTTGTCCTGGAGCGCCAAGCCAAACCTGCTTTCTGGGAGTTGTCTGTCTGTTAGCAGAATCCCTTTTCGGAATCTATCGCCCCAAGTTATCCTGAACGATGGACCAGTAAATTCTATTCCCGTACCTCCAGCAGAAATCGTCGTCATGCCTAAAGCTCAAAACCGAATTGCGAATGTCACTCTGACATTGGCGCTGGTTGTTTTGCCTTTTTTCACCTCAAATGTGTCGGCATTAGCAGAGTCTCAGGAATCAGACTCCGGCTCTAATTCCAAAGGCCACGGCGAACATCGGAAGGCTAGCCCAACCGCCACCCCGACAGCCTCTCCAACAGCCACTGGGCGACCTTCCCAAGATCAAAAAGGGCCAGCGCATTCGAACCTGCAAAACGAGCAAGACGAAGACTCGCAAAAGCAATCTCAGATTGCAAAGAAATACGGCGACGAAAGAGAAGTGGCGACCCCGCCGCTAATCGTAAAGCCCGCCATCCCGGTTCCGATCGCCTCGCCTTCGGCGCCAGTATCGCAAAATTCAGTTGGTGGTGCGTCGGTATCCGGCCAGCGAAAAGTCTCTACAAAATACGTGTCGCAGCCGCTTGATGTGGCTTTGCATCAGTTGCAAAAACCCAGCACTTCCCAATCTGTGCCAAAGTCGCAAATCAAGGCTTTCGATGCTTCGAAAAACGCTCCGGTAATCCAGAATATTCGTCGCGATGAGCTGGGTAATCCTGCACAAGAGTTCCTGGCTAAGGCGTATTTCGGCATGGCAGTTGTGGCAATATTTGGAACCCTTTTAGTGGTCCATTTTTACCGAAAGCTAAGAGTTACTCGAGGTCTTGAGCAAAAAGACGGTTGGTTAGACTTATCAAGTGAGTAAAGCCGATTTGAGTAAGAAGCCAGCCGATGTAGCGGCAATGTTCGACGAAGTCGCGGAAACCTACGACCTCAACAACGACATCATGTCGTTCGGACAAGACCGCGTTTGGCGCAGAGCCACTCTCAAAGCGGTAGCGCCCACCTCGGGGCAGGCCATTTTGGACCTGGCTGCCGGCACTGGCAGTTCATCGGTGGTCTTTCAAAAGCCAGGTGTTCGCGTTGTAGCCGGAGACTTCTCCGTTGGCATGTTGGCCGTTGGCCGTAAGCGCCACCCGCAACTTGAGTTTGTGTTTGCCGACGCAACCGCGCTTCCTTTCGAAGACGCTGAGTTCGACACCGTGACCATTAGTTTTGGGCTTCGTAATGTAGTTGATACCGGCAAGGCTCTAAAGGAAATGCTGCGAGTCACCAAGCCTGGCGGGAAACTTGTGATTTGCGAGTTCAGTCAGGTTCAGGCGCCTGTAATCAAGCAGGTTTACAACTTCTACCTGAGCCGCTTGCTTCCGCTTGTTTCTAGGCTATCTAGCAAGGCCCCGGCGGCGTACACCTACCTGGGCGATTCAATTTTGGCTTGGCCAAATCAGCAGGCATTAGCCACGTTGGTTTCAGAAGCCGGCTGGTCAAACGTGACTTTTAGAAACCAAACTTTTGGCGTGGTTGCAATCCACAGCGCCACAAAGAGCCAGGCTTAGACCGTGGCAAATACGCTGCCCAAGCAGCTAAAAAAAGTAGCCGATCGCGCACTGCTCAAGCGCTTAGAAACCGGGCTCGCTCAGGTTGAAAAATCTTTGGAGCAAGCCGTTTCGCACACCGACCCGATTGCCAGCGTTACCGCTCGTCATCTGTCTGCTGCCGGTGGTAAGCGAATTCGTCCAACCCTGGTGTTGCTAACCGCGCAATACGGAGACGCAACTTTGCAGCCGGTCATTGATGCAGCGGTTGTGGTGGAACTAACTCACCTGGCAACCCTGTACCACGACGACGTGATGGACAACGCACCCATGCGTCGCGGTGTACCTACCGCCCACGAAATTTGGGGCAATAGCGTTGCCATTCTCACCGGAGATCTGCTCTTTGCCCGCGCATCGCAGGTAGTCTCGCGCCTTGGTTCTAGGGCACTTACTTTGCAAGCCGACACCTTTGAGCGACTTTGCCTGGGCCAGCTTCATGAGACTGTGGGGCCTCAGAATGGCGAAGATGCGGTGGCTCACTACATTCAGGTGCTTGCCGACAAAACTGGCTCGCTCATCGCCGCCGCTGCCGAACTTGGAATCATGTTCAGCGGAGCGCCAGACGAGTACCGAGAACCGGTTCGACTTTACGGCGAGAAAATTGGTGTTGCCTTCCAGCTAATCGACGACGTGATTGATATTTACAGCGATGGCGAAACCAGCGGCAAGACCCCTGGCACCGATCTTTTGGCCGGCGTTCCAACCCTGCCAATTCTTTACTTGCGCAAGCACGCGGTTACCGACTCGGCTTCTGCTGAGCTGATCGCCAAAATCGATGCCGGCCTCGATGAAAACTCCTTGCCCGAAGTGGTTGCGGCGCTCCGCGAGCACCCAGCCACATCGGAGGCCTACGAAGAAGCCAAGCGCTGGGCAGATGAAGCGGTAGCGGACATCGCCGTTTTGCCTGAGGGCAGCGTAAAGCAGGCGTTGACTGCCTTTGCTGCCGCAGTGGTCGACCGTCAGCAGTAAGCGTTTACAAGCCCTAGAATTTGGGGCATGACCCAACAGTTGATCCACCTCAGCCGCGCTGGTGTTTCGGTTCTAATCGAGACCACTACCGGAACCCCAAACGTGTTTTATTGGGGTTCCGCCTTGGCTGCTGGAGTGGATCCGGCTCAGTATCTTTTGGCCATCACGGAACCAGCACCTCACGGTTATTACGATTTCGCGCATCGAGGGGGAGCTTGGCGCGAAAACGCTCGCGGATTTTGGGGCCGCCCATCGTTGCTTGGTCACCGAGATGGCAAAGATTGGTCGCAACTTTTCACGCTTGAAAGCACACACGTCACCGAGCACAAGGCTAGTTTCGTATCCAAAGACACCGACCTAGGGGTTGAGGTGGCTATTAGCTACGAACTCACCGCAAGCGGTTTGGTCCTGATCGACCACAGAGTCACCAACCTTGCCGAGGGCACTTTCTTTTTGGAGAACAGCACGGCTTTTATGCCGGTTCCGGATCACGCCACCGACCTTTTAGATTTCAGTGGACGTTGGCTCAAGGAGCGTCAGCCGCAGCGCAGCAAGATCCAGACCGGGCTTTGGCAGCGCGAATCTCGCGAGGGTCGCAGCGGTCACGACTACACGCTGGTGCAGTTTGTGATGACCAAGGATGCCGGATTCCAGGCCGGAGAAGTTTGGGGCCTGAGCCTGGCTTGGAGCGGTCAGGGGTCGCACGTTGTGGAGCGCCAGAGCGTGGGACGAACCCAAATCGGTGCCGGTGAACTTTTGATGCCAGGCGAGGTAACCCTGGATAAAGGTCAGACCTATCAAGCGCCAACTGTGGTTGCCGCATATGCCAAAGACGGCATCGATGGCGCCAGCCACCGCTTTCACCAGTGGGTTCGTGCGCGCGCCAATCACCCAACCAACATTCGCCCTCGCCCAGTCACTTTGAACGTGTGGGAGGCGGTTTACATGGACCACCGCCTAGACAAACTAACCGCGCTGGCCCAGGTTGCCGGAGAGATTGGCGTGGAGCGCTTTGTCCTCGACGACGGTTGGTTCGGGGCACGCCGCGACGACCACGCCGGTCTAGGGGACTGGACCGTTGCCCCAGAGGTTTGGCCAAAAGGACTCACGCCGCTGATCGATGTGGTCAAGGCAAACGGCATGGAGTTTGGGCTCTGGTTCGAAGGCGAGATGGTCAACGCTGATAGCGATCTTTACCGGGCGCACCCGGAATGGATTTTGCACAGCGGAAACCGCACACCCATCGAGGCCCGTTTTCAACAGGTGCTAGACCTTAGCCATCCGGGGGCCTACCAGCACGTGCTGAGCCAGGTGGATGCGATTTTGAGCGAGTTCGATATTCGCTACATCAAGTGGGATCACAATCGCACTCTCACCGAGGCAGCTCATTTTGGCAAAGCCACCATGCGTAACCAGAACATCGCTATCTATCGCCTTTTCGATGAACTGAAGTTGCGTCACCCCGGGCTCGAAATCGAGTCTTGTGCTTCGGGCGGAGGGCGCATCGACCTCGGCATGATTGATCACGCTGACCGTTTCTGGACCAGCGATTGCAACGATGCCCTTGAGCGCCAAACCATTCAGCGCTACACGTCCATCGCGATCCCACCAGAGATGTTGGGTACTCACATTGGCCCGACTCACGCGCACTCCACCGGCCGCACGCACGAACTATCGTTCAGGGCAATCACCGCACTCTTTGGTCACGCTGGACTCGAGTGGGACCTAACCGAAACTACCCCCGAAGAACGAGCCACACTCAGGTCTTGGACTGATTACTACAAGGCCAACCGAGCCTTGCTTCACTCCGGTCGGGTTGCTCGCGTGGACGCCACCGACGCAACCGCTTGGACTCACGGCGTAGTTGCTCAGGATGGTTCCAAGGCAATCTTTGCCTACATTGCTCTGGGCATGAGCCAGTTTGCTTTACCCGCATCGATGCGCCTTGCCGGCCTTGATGCCGACGCAAAATACCTGGTTAGGTTAGTTACCCCTGCCGGAGGCTACCTGAGCACGCAAAAGTTTGACCCCGAGTGGATTAACGGCGTGACGGTAGACGGTAGTTTCTTGATGAACCAGGGATTGCGCGCACCAATCGTCAAGCCGGAAAACGCTTTCCTGCTTGAGGTGACCAGAGTCAACTAACGGGGCTAGGGTTGAACATATGGGAGACCTAACAACTGCGATGATGTCGGTCTCGCGCGCCCGGAAAGCTCACAACGGGCTAGTGGGTGCGTTCTTTATTCAGGGCTTCTTAGCGCTTTCGTACATCCCGCGAATCCCCGAACTTATTGATCAGATTCACGTGACATTCGCCACCTGGGGTTTGATCCTCGGCTTGGCCACGCTCGGCGGCATGCTTCCGTTGCTAATGGCAAACCACTTCATAAATCGTTTTGGCACCAGACCCGTGGTGCAGTTGATGTTCACTCTGGTTTCGCTAACCATGGCCATGTATGGCTTTGTGAATAACGGCTGGATGTTCTTTGTTCTATCGTTTGTGCAGGCTTTCACCATGAGCTTTTTCAACGTGGCAATCAACTCGCACTCGGTGGTATTTCAGAACCGAATCGGGCGCATCATCATCGGAAGATTCCACGCCGCGTGGAGCATCGGTGCAGCCACCGCATCAATTGTTAGCGGTGCTCTGGCAGCTGTGATCCCGCTTCGCGAGTACATGATTCTGGTCACGAGCATTGCGGCGGTTGGGCTTTTAGTTGCATCCGCCATGTTGCTGGGGCCAACCGAAGACGGCCACGATCAAGAGAAAAAACGTGCCAAGTCGATCGGCATTTTCAAGACTCCAAGATACGTATCCTTGCTCTCACTTGGAATTTTCTGCGGAGTTTTCCCAGAGCTTTCAATGATGGACTGGAGCGCGGTTTTTGCTAAAAACGCACTCCACTTGAACCCATCACAGGTGGGGCTGCCCTATACGATTTTTGCGGTAAGTATGATTGCCGCCAGGTTGTCGATTGGGCGTTTGACCCGCAATCGGCACCTGAGCACAGTGGCTAGCAAAGCCGCAATTATGGGCTCGGTTGCCATGGCTCTTGCCGTGTTCATCGGCCCTATTGTTGCCGGAGTAGACCCGCTGCTGGCCGTTTTGGTCACCGGTGTTTTCTGGGTGGCTGCGGGTCTTGGTACCGGACCTCAGGTGCCATCATTCTTTAGCGCCACCGGAAGTGTTCCGGGCATGAGCACCGCGCAAGCTATGTCGCGAATGAGCCTTTTCAACTCGATCATCATTCTTGGAGCCAAGGTGATTATGGGTGCTTTGGCACAGGGCATCAGTGTTCAGGTGGCTTTTATATTCCCCATCGCCACCTACATCGTGGCTAGCGTAATTGCATCATCGGTGGCTAAAAGAGACTACAAACCAGAAAAGGTCACCGGTTTCCCGATGACCTCTCCGATCGACGTCATTCCCGACTAGTTTGTCGGCGCCAACTTTTATCTGAAGTTTGTGAACTGGATGTCGATTTCCAGGTCCTTGCCCTTGAGTAGCTGCATGGTTTCCTGCAGGTCATCGCGGCTCTTGCTCTGAACGCGCAGTTCATCGCCCTGAATATTTGCCTTGACGCTCTTAGGACCTTCCTCGCGGATGATCTTGGAGATCTTCTTGGCCTGGTCCTGCTCGATGCCATCCTTTAGGGTTGCCTCGATTCGGTACTCCTTGCCGCTTGGGTAAGGCTTGCCGTCTTCTAGGCTCTTGAGCGAAATGCCACGCTTGATTAGCTTGCTCTGGTAAACATCCAGAACCGCCAGAACGCGCTCCTCGCTGCTTGCCTTCATGAGGATTTTGTCGCCGGACCAATCGATCTCTGCGCCAACACCCTTAAAGTCGTAGCGCTGCTCGATTTCCTTTTGAGCCTGGTTGAGGGCGTTAGCCGCCTCTTGCTTGTCTACTTTAGAGACGATGTCGAATGATGAATCTGCCATGTTGAAATTCTATCTAGCCAAGTTGGCTGGTCGGGCGGTAGAGCTGCGAACCAAAAGTTCCACAGGCCAATCCACGTTCTCTTCTATGTTCACGGGTTCGTTGTCGATCGCGTTCTCAAGCACTCTGAGTAGGCGCTCTGCCGTGTGACGACCCTGGCCGCGGACATCCTGGTTAATGGTGCTCAAACCAAAGAAGTCGCTCATGTCGTGGTTGTCCATGCCGATTACGCTCACGTCTTGCGGAACGCGCAGGCCTAGGTCCTTCACGGCCATAATCGCGCCAAAGCCCATTTCATCGCTGGAACAAACTATGGCGGTAGGCGCGTTGCGAGGGTCGCCGAGGATCTGCTTGGCGGCGTGATATGCGCCCTTCATAGTGAAGTCGGCTGGAATAAACCAGGATTCACGAATCGGCATACCGGCGTTCTTAAGCGCGTGCTCATAGCCAAATCGACGCTTGCTCGGCTGCTTGAAGTCCATTTCGGTAGGTTCTAAACCACCGATGTGCGCAATCTTGGTGTGGCCAAGGCTCAAAAGGTGTTCGGTCGCCAACTTGCCGGCGGCAAAGTCATCGATGGTCAGTGTGCGGGCACCTGTGATTGGACCACCAATACCCATGATTGGTTTGCGGGTCTTGGTGAGGTTCTCAAGTTCTTTGTCGCTGAGTTTCACTGCAACGGTGAGCACGCCATCAACGCGCTTTCTAAGCAGAAAGTCACTGAAAATCTTGTCGCGCTGATCTAGGCCACCGCTCAAGTTGTAAAGAGTGAGGTCATACCCGTGTTCAATCAGCACTGTTTCAATGGCTTCCAACGCAACACTGAAAAACCAGCGGTCTACAAAAGGAACTACCACACCAATATTGCGAGTGCGACCGGTGGCCAGAGTGTAGGCACTGGATGAGGCCACGTAGCCAAGTTCGGCAGCTGCTGCCTCAACTTTTTGGCGAGCTTTGGCCGAAACGTGCTCTTTTCCGCTCAGCGCTCTGGAAACGGTTGCGGTCGATACTCCCGCTAGTCTTGCCACATCTTCAATGCCAGCCATGTATTTTCCTGTAAATATTCAGTAAAAATGTAAGTGTTTACAATCTAGCGGTAAATCGCTTACAGGCAAATCCGATTTCCACAGGGAGCCGGCATCGGGTATTGTTGTAGGGTTGCCTAGCAACAATGGCTAGTTACCCAAGCGGCCAAAGGGATCTGACTGTAAATCAGCCGGCTCAGCCTTCGGGGGTTCGAATCCCTCACTAGCCACAGAAAAACCCCTGACAGGAACAAACCCTGTCAGGGGTTTTTAGCGTCGTGAGGGGTCTCCAGTTCCCAAAACTCATTCAAAATTCTCGAATCAATTGGCGGGCTCGGCCCTGCAAAGGCATAGCCGCCTTTGCTGATCGGGCCTCTGGTTCGAATCCCTCACTAGCCACACAAAATGAGTAAACCCACCTGTCGGTGGGTTTACTCATTTAAGGCAAGTTAGGTATCACAAGCCCCTCAGGCAAGCGTTCGACCCGCGGAGATTTCCGCGGTCTCACCTCGCGGCCAAAGCAACTTTGCCACCAAACGCGCGGCTCCGGTTCGAATCCCTCACTAGCCACAAAAATCCCGCTCTCGGCGGCTAGCATTTTTGCTTTTCATGAGGATTTCAGTTTCCAGCTTCTGTAAAGCCGCATTGCTTTTTACGTTTCTCACTCAACCTCCAATCTGGATACGAAGTCACCCAGGTGATTAATGCACTCAGCTGAGACTTCAGGCCTGTTTGCCCCTATTACCAAGTCGCATTATTTTCAGCCGAAAAATGACCCGGTCGGAACGCGTGCATATTGTCATTTAAGTTCAGAGTGTTACCTGAAGCAAATGCCCTAATGCCGCGTTAATCGTAAAGAGGACGTCGAATGCGCATTCACTTATCGTGGTGCGCATTCGACCCCGCATTCGCCATAGTCGGTTTATCGAAAACTACTTAGAAGAGTTGTTAGACGATGTTTCGGTTGTCCAAGATATTCTTCGCCCTGAACGGCCTGCCTGCTCCGTGAAATATCGCGAACCCCATGAAAAATAGAACATATCCATCTTGATTGATCGAGAAAGTGCTACTTAGATGTGAAGTTACATTCAAAACAATAAAAACAGGAAGAGCGCTAATCGCGCCAATAATTAGTCCTGGCACTTGTTTATTTCGGTAGTGAACTTTTTCTATCAGCCAGGAGGCAATTGCACAGAGAACTCCACATACGAATGCCAAGGCGGTAACTGTGATTGTCCCCTGAAGCATGTACATTTGCCCGAATCCCAAGACCAGGGCTGTAGTCGCAGCCATCCACGCTGCTTGAAAACCTAGATACAGGAATCTGGCAAGAAACTTCGCACTGATTTTCATGACACTTTACTTATTCAAGTTAGTGGCGAAATCTTGCCACTTGCTCTGAGCGCCATTAAGGTATGCGAAATTATTATTTAAATCATTCACCACATGGGCCGAGACTACGAGTTTCTTGACTCCTGAAACTGTTCTTAGCTCAAATAAAATCCACGAACCAAGTCCGTCGGTGTGGTTTGCCGTCGCCAGGAAGCTGAATCCGAAGGAGTCTGTGCCATTGAACTCAGAGTCGAAGCGACACTCCATGTTGTAGGGAAAAACTAAAAAGGTGGTTGTCAATGGCAGCAGCTGGTTCGGCACGGGAAATCCCTGGGGGGCGCCTGTAACGGGGAAATAGCAGTTGAAGCAGGATTTCAGGTGGATCTTGTTTGTTGCAGCTGTTTTATTAACAGTGTATTGGTACGTGTAATCCCAACCCGGGTCAGCTAGAACCGGATACTGGAGATTTGTAGCGGTTTCGGAAATGCATTGGGTCAAAGTTCCCGCTTCCCAACTGTACGCTGTTGGAACGTTGGTTCCTGCTGAATCAACCGCCCATGGATCTGAAATATGGAGCAGTACATCAGCTCCGTGCTCTAAGTAGAAACCCTCGCCACCCTGCTCCATGGTGGTTCCATCTGGCACATCGAACTGGAAACTTGAACAGTGTGAGCTTTCGGCAGATTTAATTACAGTCAGTATGCGACCGCCAGTCGCAGTGGGCTGGATCACCGAAGACGTTTCTGAATTGCTATCTTGAACCAAGACGAGGCCTTGTTGATGGCTTATCGATGTTGTATCGGCCGAGATTTCAACGCTAGGCAGTTCCGCTAGGAGTTTATTTGGGCTAGTGCTGGAATCAACCAAGATCGACTCTCGATTCTTAGTTACTTGAAACTGGCTAGCAGAGCTTGTTTCCTGCAGCAACTCAGGCTTGAGCTCTTTAATCAAGCTAATTGACGAGTCCTCGGCATTTGCCGGCTGTGCCTGTATTGCGAACGCTGCGATCAAACTTACGGTGAGCGTAATTACTTTTATTTTTTTCATGTTTCCCTAAACGTGTCAGATTGGGTGTTTTATGTTTTTGTTTAGTTGGAGTTATTTGCTTTTGAAGTTAGAAATGGGATTTCCTAAATGGCTTAGGTGCCATCCACATCGTGAACTTGGCCTATGGCAGTTTTGCTCTTTTTCCCTGCCTGGCACCTTGGGCCCCTTGCGGAGTGCTAAAAGACGCAATTGCTTTACCTCTCGGCGCACCGTCAAGTTCAGTTTTGAACGCATGTCCATGTTTCTCGTTCGTAACCGAATCCCTTATCAAATCTGATGAGCTTCGGAATTCGGAACGTCGCCTGGCAAACCATAGGCAGGCACTCGAAGTACTTTGCCTAACGCGCAACGCTTTTTCACCCAGAAAGGCCTTGGCCAGGATGTGGTTCACGATTTTGCAATTGGTAGAAAGCTAGGCAACGCTGCAGCAGTGCATGGGTCCGCTCACTGAAGAAACGTTCGAAGTGCCAAGAAAGGCAAATAGTAGATCGAAAAAAATAGACATTAAAATCACCCCCGCCTGTTGTCCTAGTTACGAGTGTGGCGTTGTCAAAAATATTTGTCAAATATTGTAAAATATTGTCATGAAAGATTATTTGATTTTCAAGGATGCTCGTCAAAAGCTTGGGCTCACACTCGAAGAGGTGGCACATGGGATATGCTCACCGAGTTTTTTATCCCTCATTGAAAGAGGTCTGAGACAGCCAAAGCCTCAACTTTTGCAAATGCTAGAGATCAAGCTAGCTAAAGGATTTTCGAATGTTGCCGACCAGTTCCGCCCGAGTGACGAGTATCTCCAGGCGCTGGGGTTCTTGGCAGTTGGCGATGGCGCTGCTGTGGAGGTGCTGGTGGACGATATGCCTTCCGGACAGGAGAGAACGCTCATAGTGGCACTACTCAATGAACTAAAGGGTGAAACGGCTTACGCAGCAGCGCTTTTAGAGCCAGTCCTGCGAAACTGCCTGATTTCTGCAAATCAGTTTGCTCTCGCCACCCAGGCTATGGTGCGAATGTCCAGGGATATGGGTGACCTGTACACCGCGATTTACTGGGCAGAAAGTACCCTATCGCAGCTGGCTCAAAAGTGGAATGATGATTCGCAAACACATGAACTTGTGGCAACACTGTCAAGTGTGTACTTAGAGGCGGGAGACATTAATAGAGCAAAGTCGCTCATAAACAGCATCCAAGGCAAAGAAGTAAAGGACTGGGATAGGGTCACTGCGCTTTGGTCGGGAGGCATTCTGGCGTTCACAACTGGAGATATGGCTAGGGCTCGCATAATGCTCCGAGAGGCACACCAGCTTTCAATCCAATCCGACCGTGAACTCTCTCGAGCGCGAATTTTGCAAACAACTATCTGGATCGAGGTTCGCACAGGTGAAGTGGTTGCCGGATCGGCGCCAGAGCAGCTAGAGCGCCTTTCAACCTATTTCAATGAACGAGGCTTGATTGAAGATTTCGCCCAAACACTGAACACTCTCGCGCTAGTTCAAGCAAAAACAGGCAATTACCTACAGGCAACAGAAACAGCTGAAGCCTCGCTTGAACTTTTGAACGATTTGCCACCACTTAGTAGGGCCAAGCTGGGTATTTGGAACGCAGAGGTAATTTTGGCACTCGGCGACAGGCATCGCGCTTCCGAAATCTTGCTGAACGCAATCGAGGTGTTATCTGGCACACAGGCCTCGAGATCCACTGCTACTGCATGGGCGGAAATGTCTGAAATCTTCACTCTTCTTGGTGAGCCTGCACTCGCACTTGACTGCCTTCGCTCTTCGGTTCAGGCAGCAGGATTAATCCAAGTCAAGAGTTCGGCCAAAATACTCCATGAATAGGGCTGCACGCGTTTCGACTAAAACTGACCTTTAAAGAACTGCGATTTTAGGCAAGGCGAATATGAAGTTCAAATCATTTGAAGAGAGAAGTCGTAAATAAAGTGTCGATGAGTGAAGGCATTCGCAATCAAGATCCCAAATTGACGGTTTGCCCAGCAGATAGTCTTAAGGGGTTAGTTTTTACCTCTTAGAACCGGAGAATTACGCGCCGTGAACGATTCGACCATTTTCTACACCTACACCGATGAAGCCCCAGCACTAGCCACCGCTTCACTGTTACCAATCGTTCAGGCTTACGCCAAGGTTGCCAATGTAGATATCCAACTTCGCGACATCTCGCTGGCTGGCCGAATCTTGGCAGTTTTCGCCGACCTTCTGCCTGCCGACCAGCAGGTTAGCGATTCGCTAACCGAGCTGGGTGAACTGGCCAAGACTCCGCAGGCAAACATCATCAAGCTGCCAAACATCTCTGCTTCTATCCCTCAGCTAAAGGCGGCCATCGCAGAGTTGCAGGCCCTTGGTTTTGCGGTTCCAGACTACGCAGATGAGCCAACCACAGACGCCGAACGCGACGCCCGCAAGCGCTATGACAAGGTAAAGGGAAGCGCAGTAAACCCGATTCTGCGCGAAGGAAACAGCGACCGCCGCGCACCGCTTTCGGTGAAGGCATACGCTCGCAAACACCCTCACCTGAACAAGCCATTCGCCGCCGGTTCCAAGACCCGCGTTGCCACCATGGGCCACGACGATTTCTTTAGCAACGAGAAGTCGGTAGTTCTTGCCGCAGACGACGTTTTGGCCATTCGCCACATCGCAGCCGATGGCACCACCACCGAGCTGAAGAAGGGACTCAAAGTCCTGGCGCACGAGATCGTGGATGCCACCTTTATGAACGTGGCTGCGCTGGATTCGTTCTTGGCGGAAACCCTGGAGCAGGCCAAGAAAGACGACGTCCTTTACTCGGTTCACCTCAAGGCCACCATGATGAAGGTGAGCGACCCGATTCTGTTCGGGCACGTTGTGAAGGCTTTCTTTGCTGGCGTATTCGCCAAGTATGGAAGCGACCTTGCCGCCGCTGGCCTAAGCGCCAACGATGGCCTCGGTGCCATCCTTGGTGGGCTATCAACCCTGGCAAACGGCCAAGAAATCGCAGCTGCCTTCGACGCCGCTTTGGCTCAGGGTCCTCGCGTGAGCTACGTGAACAGCGACAAGGGCATCACCAACCTGCACGTTCCTTCGGATGTAATCGTGGACGCATCCATGCCAGCCTTGGTTCGCAACGGTGGCAAGCTTTGGGGCGTAGACGGCGCGGAAGACGACACCCTGGCAGTGATTCCGGACTCGTCTTACGCCGGTGTTTACCAGGCCACCATCGAAGACGTTATCGAGAACGGCCCGTTGAACCCGGCAACCATCGGTTCGGTTCCAAACGTGGGTCTTATGGCCCAAGCTGCCGAGGAATACGGTAGTCACGACAAGACTTTTGAAATCAAGAGCGCCGGCCGAGTCGAGGTTTTAAATGCGGCAGGCGAGGTATTGCTTTCGCACGAGGTAAGTGAAGGCGACATCTGGCGTGCCACCCAGACCAAAGATGTTGCGGTTCGCGACTGGGTGAAGCTTGCTGTTACCCGCGCTCGTGCCAGCAATGTTCCAGCCATCTTCTGGTTAGACGAAAACCGTGCGCACGATGCGGCGCTTATCGCAAAGGTTAACCAGTACCTGGGAGACCACGACACCACCGGCCTAACCATCGAAATCATGGAACCAGCGGCGGCAACCAAGTACTCGCTCGGCCGCATCCGTGAGGGTCTCGACACCATCTCAGTGACCGGAAACGTGCTTCGCGACTACCTAACCGACCTGTTCCCAATCCTTGAGGTTGGAACCAGCGCAAAGATGCTTTCGATTGTGCCTCTACTAAACGGTGGTGGCTTGTTCGAAACCGGCGCCGGTGGTTCTGCGCCAAAGCACGTTCAGCAGTTCCTAGAGGATAACTACCTTCGTTGGGACTCACTAGGCGAGTTCTTTGCGCTGGCCGCATCGCTGGAGCACCTGGCCGTTACCACCGGCAACAGCAAAGCCAAGGTGCTTGCAGACACGCTAGACAGCGCAACCGGAACCTTCCTAGAGGAGGACCGCTCGCCAGGTCGCAAGATTGGCTCGCTAGATAACCGCGGCAGCCACTTCTACCTGGGCCTCTACTGGGCGCAAGAGTTGGCCGGCCAGACCGAGGACGCCGAGCTAGCTCAGAAGTTTGCGGACCTAGCTCAGACCCTCACTAGCGCAGAAACCAAGATTGTTGAGGAACTGGTTTCGGTTCAGGGTTCACCTGTTGAAATCGGTGGTTACTACCGTCCGAACGTTGATCTGGTCACCGCAGCGATGCGCCCTTCGGCCACCTTGAACCAGGCCATCGACTCGCTATAGACATAAAAGCAAGTGAAGGGCTCGACTACCTGGGTAGTCGAGCCCTTCACTCGTTAAACCTTTTGGGTTATTCGGCAATCTTTGCTGGCCAGAAGAAGTTCTTGCCGGTGAGGAATGCCAAGGCAGGCACAATCACGGTACGAACCAACAGGGTGTCTAGCAGCACACCGATGCAAACGATCGCACCAATCTGAGCCAACGCAACCAGCGGCAGAACGCCAAGAACAAGGAACACAGCCGCCAGCAAAATACCCGCGCTCGTGATAACTCCACCGGTAGCCGATACCGCACGAATCATGCCGGCGCGCAAACCGAGCTTTTCGGCTTCCTCTTTGGCGCGGGTTACTAGGAAGATGTTGTAATCAACACCCAACGCAACCAGGAACAGGAAGCTGTACAGGAACACGCTGAGGTCCAGAGCTGGGAAGCCAAAGACCTGAACGAACAGTAGCCAGCCGGCGCCCATCGATGCAAAGAAAGATGCAACAACGGTGGCAAGAAGCAATACCGGGGCCACGAACGAACGAAGCAGAAGCAAAAGCACTAGGAACACCAGGGCCAGAATCAGCGGGATAACCAGCAACTGGTCGTGCGAGTAAGCATCCTTGACCTCAAGCGCCTGAGCGTCTTGGCCACCAACGATTGCATCGGCACCAGAAACAGTAGCCACCTTGGTCCTAAGCTCGCGAATGGTGGCGTAGGCGGCGTCTGACTGCGAGCCATCCTTCAGCACCACGTTGATCTGAGAGATCTTGGAACTGGATTCAGCGATACTGACCGAAGCCACTCCTTGAGTGCCATTGATGACATCGACCACGTTGGCCGCTTTGTCTTTGTTGGCAATGACGATGGTTGGCGAAGTCTGCCCGGCAGGGAAAGCCTTGGAAAGTGCCTGCGAACCAACCACGGCTTCGGGGGTCTTCATGAAGCTGTCGTTTGCGGCCAGGCCGATCTTGATTCCAGTGGCTCCAAGTGCCAAGACCACAAGAACCAAAGCACCGATGACGCTAACCAGGCTCGGACGCTTGCTCACACCGGTTGCCAACTTGCTCCAGAAACCGGTGCGTGATTTGTCTGCACCGCCGAACTTTGGTGCGAACGGCCAGAACAAACCGCGACCAAAGACCACGAGCGCTGCCGGCAAAACAGCAAGAGCCGAGATCATGGCAATGACGATGCCGGTGGCACAGGCGATACCCAATGCGCGGTTGCCTTCTAGGGTGGCAAAGCTAAGGGTCAGCAGTGCCAGGGTAACTGTGGAACCGGAAGCAATGATGGCTGGTCCTGCGCCGCGAACCGCATTGAACATGGCAACGTGCCGGTCTTGGTTGGTGAGCAGTTCTTCACGGTAGCGAGCGATAATCAAAAGTGCGTAGTTGGTTCCGGCACCGAAAACCAAAACGCTCAAAATACCCGTGACAGAGGCATCTGGCACAATTCCGAACCAGCCGGCCACACGAGGAGCCAGCGATGATGCCATCTGGTCTGCGGTACCCACAACCAGAAGTGGCACGATCCACAACGATGGGCTGCGGTAGGTGATTAGCAGTAGCAAAATAACAACGGAACCGGTGGCTGCCAAAAGCAAGCCGTTGGCACCATTGAACACACTGGCTAGGTCGGACTGGAATGCATCAGGACCGGTTGTATAGGCAGACAACCCGGTTGGAACGCCAGCGGTTGCGGCGGCTCGAATAGCTGCGATTCGGTCTTGAATCACCTTGGTTTCGTCGGACTTAGCCAAAGGAATGGCGATAACAGCCGTGGTTTTGTCCTTGGAGAAACTGGCTGGTGGCACAAAAGCCTTGCCCATGACCTTGAGGTTGGTGAAGGTTAGGAATTTGTCGGAAGCCCCACCCTCGAAGCTCTTGGTGACTGGGTTGAACTTGCCGGCCACCCAGGCCTGCTGGGCATCGGTCATAGCTGTCTTGGATTGGTAGACCACAACAGCCGATGTGGAATCCGCACCCGGCAAGGTCTTGAGCGCTTCGTTCACTCTGACCGAATCGGCGCTAGCAGGAAGACCAACGCCAGGGTTGGTTGAGGTCTCGGTTGCCTTCAGCGGACCAAGTGCCAGAGCGGCGAAGATAAGACCCAGCAGCAGGGTTGCCCATGCCGACTTGGTTCCGGTGATGAATTTGACTAGACCCTGCATGATTCCCCGTTGACTCAGTTGAATGGCGGTTTGACCGATAGTTATTCCAAACTAACGGAGCAACGCAAGTATTTCCTCTGAAAGTTAACTATTGGGTTACGAGAAGTGCGGGTAGTTTGAACCTGGCTGGAATGGCATCTTCTAGGTGATGAACCATTTTGCGGGCAAAGTTTGACGAAATGTGGCTGTGGTCGCGATAAACCACGGTGTTTTGAATCACCGGCGGGCAAACCTTCTTGCAAAACGCGTTGGTGAAATCTGCGATGACAACGTTTGGCAGGCCTTTAATGGCGGGGACCAGTACATCGGCGGGGGTTAGTGCCTGGGCTCGTGTGCGCGCACATGCCACGGCCGCGTTGGCCACATTCTTGGCTATGCATGCCAAAAAGTTGTTATTGGGTTTGGGGTTGTCTCGAATGGTTAGCCAAATGGTTCCGCGAGCCGTTTGGCTAGTCACCGTTTTGGCAAAGGCGGCACCGATCAACTTATTGCCATGAGTAACCAGCGATGAGTTCGAGTTAACGATCAGATCAAAGGGAGGCTGCTCCGCCAAATACTTGGTGAGCCTGCCATTCCAGTCCTTGCAAGAAGCAGAGGAGACACCGGTTGGAAAGATCGACGCGTCTCCCACTGGGCAGGCACTCTTTGAAATGTAGGTGACGCGCCAGTGGTATTTATAAGCCAGGTAATCCAACGGTGCAAAATACTGACGCATGTGTGAGTCGCCAATCAATCCAACATTGATGGTCCCAGCTAGATCGCCCTTTGGGCAGGCTGTGAAGCCAAAGTTGTCTTTGGTAACTAAACAGTTACCGCTGTCGAGTTGGTCCCACGGCACATTTTGGACTGCCGAAGCCGGTTGCGCCGAAACAGGCTGCGCAGAAATCGAGCTACTCAGGGTGGCGGTGACTGCAATGATCAAGCCAAAGCAGAGCCTACGCAAAATCAAGAGATTCGAATCCAAACTGTCTGATCGGCCGCCAAACTGTGTCCGGCGGTCATGCCTTGCAAGCTGCTGGCGATGATTTGTCCAGCGGGAAGCGCCACTGGTTCGTGGCCAAAGTTGTGAACTATAAGAATATCACCGTTTTGGTAGCCAAGCACGTTTTGCTCTACCAGACCTTCAGCCCACTCAAAGGAACCTTCGCCTAGCCTCAAATCCTTGCGCAGAGCTAGAGCCAGTTTGTAAAGCTCAAGCGTGGAACCGGCCACGCCCTCCTGCAGGTCTCGTGAGTATTCACGGTAGATAACAGGCTGTGGCAACCAACTTGCACCGGTTACGTTAAATCCGTTGGCAGCTCCAACTCCTGCTTCCCAAGGCAAGGTAACACGGCAGCCATCGCGGCCCACCCGCTTTCCGTGGGTGCGGGCAAAGGTTGGGTCTTGCCTAAATTCCGGTGCCAGAGTGGTGTGTTCCGGAAGCCCCAGCTCTTCTCCCTGATAGAGGTAAGCGGAACCTGGAAGCCCCAACATGAATAGGGTGGCTCCGCGAGCTCGGCGAAGGCCTAATTCGCGATCCGGTTGCGGGTCGGTAGGGCCAACTCCATCGCTGTCTGTTGGTTTGATTTTCAGGCCGCCAAAGCGGCTGGCGTGACGAATCACGTCGTGGTTGTTCAGCACCCAGGTACTTGGAGCCCCAACGCCGTCGAACGCCTCAAAGCTTTCGTTGATGTTCTCGAAAAGGGTTTTGGCATTCCAGTCGCTGTTTAGGAATCGGAAGTTAAAGGTCTGGTTGAACTCATCTTGGCGAACCCAATGAGCCATAAATGAAAGGGGGAGCACATAGGCTTCGCCGCACATGGCGCGATCACCCTCATACGAATCCAAGATGGCTCGCCACCGCCTAAAAATCGGGTGGACTTCCTCTTGGAACCACATGGGAGGCGACGCCTCGCCCTCTATGAAGCCGGCTCCGGCTCGCTCCACATCCGGGTGATCCGGAAGCCCGGCGGCCTTGGCCATGGCATGGGGTTGGTCTACTCGGAACCCGTCGACTCCTCGGTCTAGCCAAAAGCGCAGAATGTCTTCAAAGGCAGCTTGAACTGCGGGGTTAGCCCAGTTCAGGTCGGGCTGGCTGCTGTCGAACAGGTGCAGGTACCACTGGCCCGGTGTGCCATCGATGTTGGTAAGGCGAGTCCAAGCCGGACCTCCAAATAGGCTCAACCAGTTATTTGGTGGCAGTTCCCCATTCACGCCCTTGCCTTCGGCAAAGTGATAAAACTCGCGTTCGGGTGAACCGGGCTCCGCCGCTAAAGCGGCCTGGAACCATCCGTGCTGGTCGCTCGAGTGATTTGGCACTAGGTCGATCAAAACTCGAAGCCCTAGCCGATGCGCCTCAGTCAGTAAGTCGTCAAAATCGGCAAGGCTTCCGAACAGCGGATCTACATCGCAGTAGTCGGAGACGTCGTAGCCAGCGTCTTTTTGCGGTGACTTATAAAACGGTGACAACCAAACGGCGTCGATTCCAAGGGTAACCAGTGCACCCAGCCTGCTAGTAATGCCCGGAAGATCGCCCATTCCATCGCCGTTGCTGTCAGCAAAACTGCGCGGGTAAATCTGATAGATGACACCGGAGCGCCACCATTCGGCGCCGGCGGTAGCGCGGTGGCTTACCGAGCCGCTCCAAGATGCATTCTTCACAGTTGCAATTGTGGCAGTATCTAGAGCTTTATCCACACGGTCTGGTCATGCTCGAGTTCGCCTTCAATACGCAAGTCGTGTTGAGTAGTAACCAAGAGCTCACCAGCCGGAACCACAACAGGATCTGGACCAAAGTTGGTCAGCACCAGAACGCCATTGTTTACGTAGGCAAGAGTGTTTTTGTCTTCAAAGTCCTCGGCCCAACGGAACTCTCCGGCACCCATTCCAAATGCCTTACGTTCCTTTAGTAGGCGCTTGTAAAGCTCCAGAGTGCTGCCGGCAACGCCATCTTGCAGGTTACGGCTAAAGACTCGGTAATTCGCCGGCTGCGGAAGCCAAGACTTGCCGGTTGCGCTAAAGCCGTTGGACTCCGAGGCATCGGCCTCCCATGGCAAAGGAACGCGGCAACCATCGCGGCCCACGCGCTCGCCGTTGGTGCGGAAGAAAGTCGGGTCCTCGCGGAACTTGGCATCCAGGGTGGTGTGTTCCGGAAGCCCCAACTCCTCGCCGTTATAGATGTAGGAAGAACCAGGAAGCCCGAGCATGAAGGCGCTCGCGGCACGAGCCTTTCGGATTCCCATGGCCTCGTCTGGCTGAGCGTAGGTTGGGCCAATGCCATCGCCTGGTTTTGGAATCTCGATTGCGTAACCGTAGCGAGTGGAGTGGCGAACCTGGTCGTGGTTGCTAAGTACCCAGGTGCTGCTGGCCCCAACCTTGCCGTATTCCACGATCGAATCGGTGACGATCTTCTTGAGTGCCACTGGTTCGAACGGGGTTGACATGTAGTCAAAGTTGAACGACTGGTGGTATTCGTCGGGGCGAACCCACATGGCCAGGCGCGGCAGTGGGCTCATCGATGCCTCAGCGCACATGGCGCGGTCATCAAACTCATCGACTACGGAGCGGAAACGGCGAATAAAGTCGTGCACTCCTGGCTGACCCCAATAGGGAACACGCTTCTCGGCTTCGGCAGTGGCCATCTTGGAAATGTTGTATTCCTTGCCACTGGCATCGTGGGAGTCGGAATCTGGCAGGCCATCGCGCTTGACCATGCCGTGAGCTACGTCGACTCGGAAGCCATCGACGCCTTTTTCTAGCCAGAATCGCAGGATGTCGTCGAATTCCTGGGCAACGTGAGGGTTGCTCCAGTTCAGGTCAGGCTGGGTGCTGTCGAAAAGGTGCAGGTACCACTGGCCGGGAGTGCCGTCTGAATTAGTGGTGCGAGTCCACGACGGACCGCCGAAGATCGAGAACCAGTTATTGGGAGGCAGTTCCCCGTTTTTACCCTTGCCCTCTTTGAAGTGGTAGTACTCGCGTTCTGGAGAGCCCTCTGGGGCGGCCAACGCTGCCTGGAACCAAACGTGTTGGTCGCTGGTGTGGTTAGGAACGATATCAACGATGATTCGGATCCCGAGCGAGTGCGCCTTGGCAATAAGTAGGTCGAAGTCGTGATTGGTTCCGAACAGAGGATCAATCTGACGGTAGTCACTTATGTCGTAACCGGCGTCTTTCTGGGGAGACTTGAAAAACGGGCTGAACCAGATGGCATCGATGCCCAGTTCGGCCAGACTATCGAGGCGGCTGGTGACACCAATTAGGTCTCCCATTCCGTCGCCATTGCCGTCGGCAAAGCTGCGCGGATAGATCTGATAAATGACCGCGGTGCGCCACCATTCGGCGTTTTTGTTGGCCTGGTGAAGTATCTGTGAGCTAGACATGCTTTTCACTTTAGGCGATTTAATTAGCGCTCTCGAAGGTAAACGTGATGTAAACGCTTGCATCCAAACAGGATTGTTCGCTTCCGAACCTGTAAGCGCTTACATAATATTTTGTGGGGCTAGACATCAAATACCCCTAGGAAATAACCGTAATCAGACCGTTATCAAAATCTGGCGTTGTTAATTTGCCGTAAGCGTTTACAGAGTAGTTTCGTTGTAGTTGACTGAAAAAGTCTTCCATCACTGGAAAATCACGAAAGGTAACAAATGAAGATTCTGAAGCGTACAGCAGCGCTTGCGGCAGTTGCAGTTGCAGCCACCGCATTGCTAGCAGTATCGGTTCCAGCTCAGGCTGCAACCAGCACCGTGACCATCTGGGGCGACCAGAACACTCACGATGCGATTTTCCCATCGCTAAGCAAGTGGGCAAAGACCAACAAGATCACCGTTAACTATGTAGTTAAGGACTTCGGTCAGCTTCGCGCTCAGTCGATCACCGCTATCCCAACCGGTTCTGGCCCAGACATCATCGCTGGTGCACACGACTGGACCGGCAAGCTTCTTGGCGCTGGTGTTATCGCTCCAGTTTCGCTAGGTGCTAACGCTAAGAACTTCAGCAAGGAAGCTCTTTCGGGCTTTAGCGTTTACGGCAAGCTATACGGCGTTCCATCGTGGACCGAGAACATCGCTCTTGTTTACAACAAGAACAAGGTTTCGAAGCCTGCAGCTACCACCGCAGAGTGGAAGAAGGCAATCGCCGATGGCACCGTTGAGGTTGGCTTCAACGCAACCAACGGTGACCCATACCACTTCGCAGCTCTAGACACCTCGTTCGGTCTATCGCAGTACAAGCGCCTAAACGGCGCTTGGACCAGCCAGATTGGTGAAGGCGGCGCTAACGGCGCTAAGTTTGCTGACTGGCTAGCTGCTGCAGACGGCGGTAAGGCTCTGAACAGCGGAAACAGCGGCGACTGGGACACCCTAAACGGCCAGCTACAGGACCCAAACAGCAAGGTTGCTTACTGGATCACCGGTCCATGGGCTATCTCGGCTCTTGAGTCTGACCACGCCTACGGCAAGCCTGCTGTAAAGACCACCGCTCTAAAGCCTTCGGAAATCGGCGTAACCGTATTCCCAAGCGTTGGTGGCTCGGCTGTTCACCAGTTCTCTGGTGTACGCGGTTACTGGGAGTCTGTAAAGGTTCCTGGATCGGCTAAGGCTCTTGTAGTAGGTAAGGTTCTAAACGCACTTGCTAGCTCGGACATCCAGAGCGCTGTATACAACCTAAAGCAGCTAATCCCTGCAAACCAGGTTTCTGTTGCCAAGGTTAAGGACCCAATCCTTCTGGGCTTCGGTAAGGCTGGTAAGGCTGCTTACCCAATGGCATCGTTCGTATTCCAGGACACCACCTGGTCGACCCTAGGTAAGGCAGAGGCTGCAATCATCTCTGGCAACACCCAGGGCAAGACCCCTGCTGACTTCTGGCAGGCAGCTATTGACACCCTGCAGTCGACCATCGACAACAGCTAGTCAAAACAAGTACCAAAGTTGGAGGCCAGGATTAGTCCTGGCCTCCTCCACTTGGGTTTGCAAATGTAAGCCCTTATATTCTTGACCGGCTCGCATTTTGGCCGTTGCGAGGCCTTCAGGTCGCTAGATTTATTGCCGAAACAATCAACAGGAGCAACACATGGCAGAACAGCAAACCCCAGAGCAAAAAGCTCGGGCAAAGGCAAGAGCAAAGCTCTCCCGCAAGCTGGAAGGTGGTGTTCCCAGTCTCCGTGGAACCCTCATCAAGATAGCCTTCCTGGCTCTCGCAGATGCCGGAGCCCTGTTTGCATCCATGCTCCTAATCGCGCAGCACCAGTGGCTTTACTTCTCGGTTTTGCTTGGGGCCACTCTGCTAATCAACTGGGTCTACCTTCGTAAGGGAAATCTGCCGGCCAAGTACCTAGCTCCAGGCGTAGTCCTTCTGATCTGCTTCCAGATCTCCATCGTTTTCTTTAGCGGTTTCATCGCCTTCACCAACTACGGTGCACTGCACAACGGTAGTAAAGAAGACGCCATTACTTCAATCAAGCTCAGCGCTAGTGTTACCGACACCAACGCTCCGTTCCTTTACGTGAGCCCGGTAGAAGACAGCCAGAAAAAGGTCGCATTTTTGGCAACCGACACCACCGATGCCAACAACCCGGTTATTTACCTGGGTGGCGCCGATTGGAATACCCTGGCTTGGCATCAGCTAACCGCAGCCGAATTAGCCACAGTAAAGATGGGGCCTTCGCCTGCCGATGGCACGGAAATCGCCCTGTCGATCCAGGGATTTAAAACCCTTTCCATGGACCAAGTGATTGCTCGTCAGGCCGAACTTTCGAGCCTAAAGGTTCCGCTGGGAACAAACGTGGACAAAGCCGGATTCATGGCGCTTGACCCATCGGCGACCGGTGTTCAGCGAACCTTCTACGACGCCATCTACAACGCTAAGTCAGACACCTTCACTCGCCAGAGCGACGGCAAGGTGTTCTACGCCGACGAATCCATCGGTTTCTTCGATGCCAAGAAGGGTGACCAAAAGTCGGAGCGCATCAGCGACACCGGCTGGCGAGTCAACATTGGCATGGGCAACTTCAACCGCATCTTTGGAGACAAGTCGCTGCAGAAGCCGCTTTTGGGCATCTTCTCTTGGACCCTGGTATTTGCGCTTACCTCGGTGGTCAGCACCTTTGTTGTGGGTCTGGCACTTGCGTTCCTATTCAACGATGACCGCATTCGCGGTAAAAAGATTTACCGCTCCATCATGATTTTGCCTTACGCGTTCCCCGCGTTCCTTTCGGCTTATGTCTGGAAGGGTATGTTCAACACCGATGCCGGATTCATCAACACCAGCATTCTGAATCTGCACAAGGGTCATATGATCCCTTGGCTAACCGACCCAACCTGGGCAAAGTTCGCGATTCTGCTCTGCAACCTGTGGCTTGGCTTCCCGTACATGTTCCTAATCACCACGGGTGCACTTCAGGCAATCCCAAGTGAACTAACCGAGTCGGCAATGATCGACGGCGCTACCAACTGGCAGCAGTTCCGACTAATCAAGCTTCCTTTGCTGTTGATTTCATTGGCTCCGCTTCTGATCTCTTCGTTCGCCTTTAACTTCAATAACTTCACGGTTATTTATCTGATCACTGGCGGTGGTCCGAGCGGTGATCCGAGTTTGAGAGTAGATGCGGGTGGAACCGACATCCTGATCTCGTTCGTTTACAAGATCGCCTTCTCCACCGGTGTTGGAGCCGACTACGGTCTGGCTTCTGCTTTCTCGGTGCTTATTTTCTTCATCGTCGGCGGTATCTCGTTCTTCAGCTTCCGTCGCACTCAGTTCCTGGAGGACCTAGCCTAAAATGACTACCTTAAACGAACTAGAACCAACCGCGCGCGTAATCAAGCAGCGTCGGATGTCTCCTCTCAAGTGGGTTCGAACCCTGGGCTGGAAGCACGTTGTGGGCATCGCAGTAAGCCTGTATGCGCTATTCCCGATCCTTTACATCCTGTCCACTTCGCTAACCAAAGCGGGTTCGGTTTCCTCTGGAGTTCTCTTCTCGGACTTCTTCTTTGGCAACTACACCGCACTGTTCGACCCGGCCAAGCAGCACGACCGCCCGTTCACCCAGTGGGTTATCAACACTGTGGTCATCGCGTCCATCAACTCGCTGGCTAGCGTATTCATTTCGGCCTTGGCGGCCTACGCTTTCTCGCGTATGCGCTTTGTTGGGCGCCGCGGTGGGCTTATGACCCTGATCCTGATTCAGATGTTCCCATCGATTCTTGGTCTGGTAGCTATCTACGGAATCTTGAGCGAAATTACCAAGTACTTCCCACCTCTTGGTTTGGGGTCACTCGGTGGTCTAATCATGATTTACCTTGGTGGCTCGCTCGGTGGCGGAACCTACCTAATGTATGGATTCTTTAACACCGTGCCGAAGGAACTAGACGAAGCAGCCAAGATCGACGGCGCCACTCACACGCAGATCTACTTCAAGATCATCTTGCGTCTGGTGGCACCTATCCTTGCGGTGCAGGCCCTGCTCTCCTTTATCGGTACAGTGAGCGACTACATCCTGCCATCCGTGGTCTTTAACAAACCAGAGCAGTACACCCTGGCTCTTGGTCTTCAGTTCTTTATCGACCAGCCTTACTCGCAGAACTGGGCTATGTTCTGTGCGGGCGCCGTAATCACCGCAACTCCGGTTGTGGCACTATTCATGTTCCTCCAGCGATTCATCACCAGCGGTCTAACCGGTGGCGCTGTAAAGGGCTAGAAACAATCATTGAGTAAAGTGGGCCCAACCAGATTGGGTCCACTTTCTTGTTTTCGAGAGGTACAAAATGTCTAAGCTCAGCCACCTATCACTGGCACTTCGTCCGCATCACGACGGTTCGGCGCTATACGTGCCAAACCAAGCGCCTAAGTTACTCGACAAGGTCAAGATTCGCGTGCGCATCCACTCCGCCATTGGCGAGGTGGAGATGGTTCAGGTTCGATTCTCGGAAAGCGGAGAGGCTTTCCCAACCGGACCAGCCAAGGTCATCAAGCAAGATGGCGAATGGACCTGGTACGAGGGCGTTGTGACCATGCACAACCCAAAGATGAACTACCGATTCCTGATCACACTCAAAGACGGCCGCCTGTTGAACTACAACGCGGTCGGGGTCTTCGACCTCGAGCAGCCAGACATCAATGACTTTAGAATCAACACTTTTTCTAGTGCCCCAAAGTGGGGACCGAGCACAATCATGTACCAGATTTTCCCGGACCGCTTTGCCCGGTCGGCACACGCCGACAAGCACAAGGCGCCGGACTGGGCAGTGCCAGCAGGCTGGGCCGACGAGGTAATCGGCCAGGGACCCGGCACCAGCGAGCAGTTCTTTGGAGGAGACCTCTGGGGTGTGATTGATCACCTGGATCACCTTAAGAAGCTCGGTGTGACCATGTTGTACCTAACCCCAATTTTCCCTGGGCGTTCAAATCACCGCTACGACGCGTCGTCATTTGCCGAGGTAGACCCGCTGCTAGGCGGCAACAAGGCCCTGCAGGCCCTGATTGAAGCGGCACACAAAAAGGGCTTCAAGATTATTGGCGACCTAACCAGCAATCACTCTGGCGATGCCCACGAGTGGTTCAAGGCCTCGTATAAAAAACCGGGTGCAGCCGAGAGCGAGTTCTACTACTTCACCGAGAACAACACCAAGTACGATAGCTGGTTCGGGGTTCCTAGCCTGCCTAAGTTCAACTGGAAGTCGGAAGAGCTCCGAAACCGCTTTATCCAGGGTAAGAATTCGGTTGTTGCCAAGTGGCTCAAGGCTCCATTTGGCTTCGATGGATGGCGCATCGATGTGGCAAACATGACCGGACGAATCCGCGATGAAGACATGTACGCCGAGGTTGCCAACATTGTTCGCAAGACCATGGTGGAGGTAAACCCAGACACAATCATGCTGGGAGAGTACACCGGAGACGCCGCCTATGAAGTTCAGGGCGACGGCTGGCAGGGTGCCATGACTTATGCAAACTTTACTCGTCCGCTTTGGCGCTGGATGTTCGACTTGAGCGCTAAAGACCGATACCTACAGAACATGGGATATATCGGGCGCAATGAATCAGCGGCTGAGTTTGTAGAAAGCCACACCAAGTTTGCGGCTGCTTTCCCTTGGCACGTTCGCGTAAATAACATGAACGCTCTGAACACCCACGACACCCCTAGGTTCAAGAGTTACACCCAGGCCGGTGCTCAAAAGGTTGCAGCGGGAATGCAGTTCACCTTCCCTGGTATTCCAGTGGTTTGGGCTGGAGACGAGTTTGGCCTTGATGGCTTCAATGGCGAAAAGTCGCGCACCCCGATTCCTTGGAACGATGAGCGACCTACCGATAAGTCAATGATCGAGGTTTACTCGCAGTTGGCTGCGTTGCGCAAGAAGCACAGCGCGTTAGTAGACGGTTCTTTGCGTTTTGTTTACGCCGATAACGAGACCATGGTCTTTAGTCGCGAAAATAAAAAAGAGAACCTGCTGGTGGTTGCCACTCGCGGTAAAGCCAAGAACATTGAAATTCCAACCGCAGGTATTCCTGGAATCCACGAGGCAACTTTGGTCTACGGCGATGCCGAACTTAAGGCTGGAAAGAAAAATGTGAAAATTTCTGCCCCCAAGATGAGTTTTGCGGTATTCCATTTGCCAGCGGCATAGGAAAAGTGCTAATCTCTTCAGGTTGCCTCTCCGGCTTTTTGTTGTAGAGATTGGCACAACGCCCCGATAGCTCAGTGGTAGAGCACTTCCATGGTAAGGAAGGGGTCGCCAGTTCAATCCTGGCTCGGGGCTCGGAAGGCCAAGTAATTGGTTAACTAGGCCGAAATTTTGGTTTTGGCTGGGTAGCTCAGTCGGTTAGAGCACACGACTCATAATCGTGGGGTCGCGGGTTCGAGTCCCGCCTCAGCTACAAAAAACCCTCAGCATAGAGCTGAGGGGTTTTTTGTTTAAGCTGGCTTGTTCTCTGGGAACCAAAGACCAAAAAGCACTGGCCACGTTTTGCAACCCCAAACTAAAAAGCGCCTGTTCCGTTTGGGCTTCCCCAACCCGTAGCGCCGTCATAGCCCGCAACTGCGCTGCACAAGGTTAGTGGGCGACACCTGCCGTTACTGCCAACCGAGATGTCGTGCAGATTGGCCTGGTTCTGCCATAGATAACTACCCGCTGAGGATCCAAAGTTTTTCTTTACTGTGAATAGCCCAGCTATAAAGGGTGCAGACGCGCTGGTTCCGCCAAACGAATACCACTGACTGTCGTAGAACACATTTACGCCGGTGGCGGGATCGGCTACGGCTGCCACATCCACCACCGATTTACCTGGACATCCGGTTACCAGGGGGTCTTGCCAAACTGGAGCGGAGTTCAAAAGCGAACAGCCGCTGCCCCCAGAAGACCACGCCTGCTCGCTGCTCCACGAACCGGTTGAATCAACACGCAGCGATGTGCCACCCACCCCGATAACCGTTGAGAAACTGGCCGGTGCGGAAACCCCGTAACCAGAGTCCCCGCTTGAAGCCACCAAGGCAATTCCCTGGCCGGCAGCAGCTGCGTACTGGGGAACTTTCGATTCTGCGATGTCTGGTCCGCCGTAGGAATTGCTGATTGCCACCACATCTTGAAAACTAGCGGCCACGGAAACGGCAGCGGCCAGATCCGCAAAAGAGCTGGATTTTGCCTCTACCAACAGGATGCTGCAATGTGGGCAGGCGGCTGACGCCATGTCTAGGTCAAGCGCAATTTCTTGAGCCCAGCCGTGGTCGGTGGTGATTGGGTCTTGATCAACAGTCCCACTCTGGTCCAGTTGAACAAAGCATGGATTCTTGCCATCGGTGAGCTGCGCAAGCGGCTGATTATCTGTTCCGCAGTTGTCCATTGGGCCAAGTGAGTACATAGAGCGATATTCAATTAGATCGCTGTAGGCGGTTCCCGAGTGCATGGCATCCACTATGGCCACCACTTTTCGCCTGGTGCCCAAGGCGCGAATGCCGTAAGCCTTTCGCAAGGCCGTTGCTCCAAAGCTGGTGCCCGTTGCGGGGGTAAGTGAATGTTGGCGAATGCCATTCACAAAAACATTGCGACGAATGGCAAGGCAGCTGGCATGCCCAACCTTGGCTTTGCTGCAGGTTGAGTAATTGGAGTAGGTGACTCGGTGACCGGAAGTTAGGTTTTGACCCACCGCCTTGGCTTGCGCGGTTGCAGGCGATGCCGAGATCGCCACCGAGAGCAGCATCACGCCGAGGGCCAACATCGATGCAAATTTGTTTAGGTTTGGTGTGTTTTTCATAGCCATTAGTGAGCCAGATGCACCAAACCAAACATTGCAACCTGGCGCAATCTGTGGAGAAATGAGCCAGACTATAGGGGTGGTAAACGTAAATGTTCAGGGCAAGAAATACCCCGCAACCTCGCCTTATCTGGTGGGTCGCGAGAAAATCCGCGAGTTCGCCCACGCGGTCAAATCCAACAGCCCAACCAATCTAGATGTCTTTGCTGCCCAGGCAGCCGGATACACCGATGTGGTTGCCCCACCTACTTTTGCGGTAGTGATTCAGGAGCGCAGCCTGGCCACTGTGCTAGCAGATCCCGAGGCGGACATCGATTTCAGCCGCGTAGTTCACGGCGACCAGCGATTCATCCACGCTCGCCCGATTGTGGCAGGCGATGAGCTGACCAGCCAACTTGAAGTCGCCAGTGTGAAAACTCTGGGTGCGCACAGCATGGTCACCTTCGAGACCAAGATTTACGACATTAATCAAGAGCTGGTCTGCACCGCAATCAGTACCCTTGTTGTTAGGGGCGACGAATAATGACTCAGCCTAAATTTGACGACCTCGAAGTGGGCCAGGAGATTGGCTCGATCGAGTTCCTGCTAACCCGCGATTCACTGGTTCGATACGCAGGAGCCAGCGGTGATTTCAATTCGATTCACTACCGCGATGACGTCGCCGCCTCGGTGGGACTGCCCGGCGTGCTAGCCCACGGAATGCTAACCATGGGCGCTGCTGTTCAGGTAGCAGTCAACTGGGTTGGCGATGCCGGCCGGATTGCCGACTACCAGGTGCGCTTCACCAAACCGGTTGTGGTGCACCCAACCGAAGGCGCTGTTCTTTTGGTTTCCGGAAAAATCGGTGCCATCGATGCAGAGTCTCGCACTGCCAGAGTTGACCTTACCGCCCAGTTCAACGAAACCACCGTCCTTGGTAAATCCCAGGCGGTAGTTCGCTTCTAATGACTTCGCTTGCTCAACTTACATCGATGCGGGTGGGTGGGACCCCGGCTGCTTTGGTGCACGCGCAAAGCCGTGACGCGCTGATTTCAGCTGCGATTGATGTCTGGAGCAAGGGCGAGGACTGGCTGATTCTGGGTGGCGGAAGCAACCTTGTGGTTGCAGACCAAGTTCCCGACCTGCATGTGATTCGGGCCGAAAACCTGGGCACTGTGTTCACTCCCGTAGCCGGAACCAACCAGGTTTTGCTTCGGGTACAGGCTGGCGAAAACTGGGATGCGGTGGTTGCTAAAACCATCGAACTTGGGCTGGCTGGGTTAGAAGCTCTAAGCGGCATTCCAGGGTCGGTAGGAGCCGCGCCGGTTCAGAACATCGGTGCCTATGGCCAAGAGGTTTCCGATTGCCTGCAGCGAGTGGAGTTCCTGGATTACGAGACCAATGAGGTTTCGATTTTGGAGCTTGCGGATCTGCAACTTGGCTACAGGGACAGCGTTTTTAAGCGCGGACGCCTTGGCGTGGTCACCTGGGTTGAGTTTCTGCTGGAAGACCACGACGGGCTCAGTAAGCCAATCGCCTCCACTCAGCTGGCTGCGGCCTTGAATACACCGATGGGGGAGCAGGCGCCCCTAAACCAGATTCGCCAAGCCGTGATTGCCTTGCGATCGGCCAAGGGCATGGTGTTAGACGAAAACGACCCGAACTCGGTTAGTTGTGGCAGTTTCTTCACCAACCCAATAGTGAGTGACAGATTTGCTCGAAGCCTGCCAGAAGATGCGCCGCGATGGGAAACCCCGGAAGACGACGGATTGACTGTGAAACTAAGCGCCGCCTGGCTTATTGAGGCATCGGGGATTCCAAAGGGGTTCAGCCTGCCAGGATCTGCCGCGGCTATCAGCAGCAAGCACACTCTTGCCATCACCAATCGGGGCGGAGCCACATCGCTGCAGATTTTGCAGTTGGCCGAATACGTTCAGATTCAGGTAGCCAACCGATTTGGCGTGAACTTGGTGCCAGAGCCAAACCTGATTGGTTTTTAGAACCTAAGCGAAGAGCTTCTGCAGGCGCTGAATGCCTTCGAGCAACTGTGCATCGCCAAGCGCGTACGACAAACGAACGTAACCCGATGGTCCAAAGGCCTCACCCGGCACCAAAGCCACCTCGGCTGCATCCAGAATGTAGTCGCAAAGTTCGAGGCTGGTGTTGATCATTTTGCCTCCCCATTCGCGCCCGAGCAGACCGGAAACATCGCTGTAAACATAGAAGGCGCCCTGCGGCATTGGGGCAACCCAGCCAGGAATCTTGTTTAGCTCTGCCACTGCCAGTTTGCGGCGGCGGTCAAACGCCTCTCGCATGGCCAAAACCTCGTCTTGCGGTCCGGTTAGGGCGGCCAAAGCAGCGCGCTGCGAAATGTTGCTCACGTTTGAAGTCAGGTGCGATTGCAGGTTTCCGGCAGCCTTCATGGCATCCAGCGGGCCAACCATCCATCCCAGACGCCACCCGGTCATCGCGTAGCTCTTTGCCACACCGTTAACCATGATGGTGCGGTCGGCTAGTTCAGGAACTACCTCGGTGATGCTGTAGGCCTTGATGCCGTCGTAAACCAAGTTTTGGTAGATCTCGTCTGAGATAACCCAAAGGCCCTTTTCAAGGGCCCACTTTCCAATGGCCTCAACCTGTTCGCGGCTGTAAACAGATCCGGTTGGGTTGCTAGGGCTGACAAAAAGCAAAACCTTGGTCTTTGGGGTACGCGCTGCTTCTAGTTGCTCAACCGTTACCAGGTAGTTCTGGTCGCTTCCGGCGAAAACCTCAACCGGTACGCCGCCGGCGAGGGTGATGGCTTCTGGGTAGGTAGTCCAGAACGGGGTAGGCATGAGTACTTCGTCGCCCGGGTCAACGATGGCGGCGAAGGCCTGGTAAACGGCCTGCTTGCCACCGTTGGTGACAACTACCTGCGCCGCGGTCACAGGAGTGCCGCTGTCTCTAAGGGTTTTCTGCGCGATTGCCTCGCGAAGTTCCGGAAGGCCTACCGCTTGGGTGTAACGGTGGTTCTTTGGGTCTCTCACTGCTAGCAGCGCGGCCTCAACGATGTGGGCCGGTGTTGCAAAGTCTGGCTCGCCGGCGGCATAACTGATCACCGGACGACCTGCGGCCTGCAGGGCCTTGGCCTTGGCGTCAACCTTTAGGGTTGCCGATTCTGCGATAGCGGCGATGCGCTTAGAAATTCTTGGGAAAGTAGGCTCAGTCACAGAGATAAGCCTAACGCCAACCAGCGCTCAGCGCGCCTGCAGCCCTGTAGGGCAGAGAAAAACGCTTTGCTTTTTGGCGGCAAGGTGGCGTAGTATTACTAGAAGGTAATTGACAACCTTCTGAGCCTAATCTGGCAAATTCACACTAAAAGATTTTCAATCTAGAAGTGTGTCTTCAGACGGCCCAGAAACCATGCAGAATTGCAAGGTTGGTTGTCAGCAACTCACCGCATAGGGTGGTGGCTCAATTGGTAGAGCAACGGTCTCCAACACCGTCGGTTGCAGGTTCGAGTCCTGTCCGCCCTGCAAATAGGGGGAACCTGATTCAGGTTCCCCCTAAACACCCACTATCGAGGAATGAAAATGGCAGACGTTTACGAAGCCGCATCTGAGGATGTAGTAGAGCACGCCAAGGCAAACAAGGGCAACATCTTTGCTCGTACCGTTTTGTTCTTCAACCAGGTAATCGGCGAACTCAAGAAGGTCACCCGTCCTACCTACAAAGAGCTTGTCAACTACACCGGAGTTGTTCTAGCGTTCGTAACCATCGTCATGGTGGTTATCTCGCTACTCGACTGGCTGTTCTCGGTCGTAGTCAACTTCACCTTCGGTGCTTAGTCGGCAACAGCCGCTGCATCAAAAACTTTTGCCGCTAAGGCATCCGCACCAACCGTAAGGAAATGCACGTGAGTGATCTAGAGCGCGACGACATCGAGGCACTGGCCCAGGTCGAAGACGCAGCTGCAGACGCAGTCATCGATGAGGCAGACGCCGATTTGGCTGACTTGGCGCTTGATGCTGCCGCTGAGCTTGAGCAAGACCTTGAGCTTGAGGCCGCCATTGCCGAGACCGTGGCCGAGGCATCCGCCGAGGCAGAGATGGTTGAAGAGGGCGCACCTGCCGACGAGACCCCGGTTGAAGAAGACCCATACAAGGTTTTCCGCGATGACCTTCGTAAGCAGCCGGGCAAGTGGTACGTAATCCACAGCTACGCCGGCTACGAGAAGCGAGTCAAGCAGAACATCGAGACCCGCAAGCAGAGCCTTGAGGGCGGCGAGGACATCTTCCAAATCGAAGTTCCTATGGAAGACACCGTCGAGATTAAGAACGGTCAGCGCAAGCTGGTGACCAAGGTTCGCATCCCTGGTTACGTAATGGTCCGCATGGATATGACCGAAGAGTCGTGGGAACTGGTTCGCCACACCCCAGCAGTTACCGGCTTTGTTGGTAACTCGCAGAACCCAACCCCACTTCGCCCAAGCGAGGCATTCGACATGCTCAAGAGCACTTTCGAGCTTCCAGAAGAAGTAGCCGCAAAGGCTGCCGGCAAGGGCGGCGTAGCCGTAAAGGGCAAGGGCAAGAACGTTCCTATCGTTACCAACTTCAAGTTGGGCGAGAGCATCATGATCAAGGACGGCTCATTCGCTGGCCTTCCTGGAACCATCAGCGAAATCAAGCCAGAGAGCGGCAAGCTCACCGTTTTGGTCTCGCTATTCGAGCGTGAAACACCAGTGGAGCTTGGTTTCGACCAGGTTGGCCCACTCAACTAATAGATTTCCACCCAACTAAAGGAAAAACAAAATGGCACCGAAGAAGAAGATCACTGGCATGATCAAGCTCCAGATCAAGGCAGGCGCTGCTAACCCAGCTCCACCTATTGGTCCAGCTCTTGGTCAGCACGGTGTAAACATCATGGAGTTCTGCAAGCAGTACAACGACGCAACCGCCGACCAAAAAGGCAACGTTGTTCCTGTAGAGATCACCGTTTACGAAGACCGTTCGTTCACCTTTGTCCTGAAGACCCCTCCTGCCGCAGAGCTAATCAAAAAGGCTGCTGGCGTTCAGAAGGGCTCGGCTACCCCTCACACCGTGAAGGTTGCCAAGCTAACTCAGGCACAGGTTCGTTCGATCGCCGAGATCAAGCAGTCTGACCTCAATGCAAATGACATTGATGCAGCTGCCAAGATCATCGCCGGAACCGCCCGCAGCATGGGCATCACCGTCGAGGCTTAATAACTAACCCGCTTGGTTCGGTCGCTTGAGCGAGCGAACGAAGCAAACCCTCCAACAAGTCGTGGGAGAACCCCGCAGGTTCGTAGACCACAACTGTGACCTAACAAACAAAGGAATAGCAGCATGGCAAAGCGCAGCAAGGCTTATGAAGAAGCCGCAGCAAAGATTCAAGAAGGCAAGTTTTACACTCCTGCCGAGGCCGTAACTCTCGTTCGCGAGACCGGTTCAAAGAAGTTCGACTCAACCATCGAGGTTGCAATCAAGTTGGGTGTAGACCCTCGTAAAGCAGACCAGATGATCCGCGGCACCGTATCGTTGCCAAACGGAACTGGTAAGACCGCCAAGGTCATCGTTTTCGCTACCGGTGCAGCTGCAGAAGCCGCTATCGCCGCTGGCGCAGACGAAGTTGGTGGCGACGAGCTTATCGAGAAGGTCGCAGCTGGTTGGGTTGACTTTGACTCCGCAGTTTCCACCCCAGAGCTAATGGGTAAGGTTGGTCGTCTAGGTAAGGTTCTAGGTCCACGTAACCTTATGCCAAACCCAAAGACCGGAACCGTAACCCCAGATGTAGCTAAGGCAGTTACCGACATCAAGGGCGGAAAGATCGACTTCCGTGTAGACAAGCAGGCTAACCTGCACTTCATCATTGGTAAGGCATCTTTCACCAAGGAGCAGCTAGGCCAGAACCTAGCAGCAGCTCTTGATGAAGTTCTTCGTCTAAAGCCATCGAGCGCGAAGGGCATCTACCTTCAGAAGGCAAGCCTTGCGACCACCTTTGGTCCTGGCATTCCTTTGGACACCAAGGTGACCAAGGTAGAGTTCTAAAACTCTTCACTTTAGGGGGCTGGGCGCAAAGCCCAGCCCCCTTTACTCTTTAATAGAACACAACTAGATGGGCGGGATATTGTCACAGAAGGCCTTCGGCGCTGCAACGCTGCTTGATTCCAAGGATCCGATGGGGTTGCGCACCAGCGCACCGCTGCTAGACGGATGGCTTCGCGACATGGAAACGGACCGATCTCCGTTTCAAATCCCCGGCCACAAGGGCCGAACCGACCTAACGGGAGCTATCGTCGATGGCGACATTCCGGTTTTACCGGGTAACCATCCCCACCGAATCTCCCCGAGCTTAATCCTTGAGGCCGAGGCTTTGGCGGCCCAGCTCTGGGGAGCGGACCTATGCCGATTTGGGGTCAATGGCTCTAGCGGCTCGAACCACGCAGCCGTGATGGCAGTGGCTGGTCCTGGCGACAAAGTGATTGTTAGCCGCACACTGCACAAGAGCGTTTTGGTTGGACTGGTGTACGCGGGAGTGACCCCGATTTGGGTTCGCCCAGAAATCAACGTGGCAACTGGTTTGCCAGAGTACCTTCCTAGTCACAAACTTGAGGAAACATTGGCAAAGCACCCTGATGCCAAGGCTGTGCTCATTGGTGAGCCAAGCTACGTGGGAACTATGAGCAATATTCCAAGGCTCTCCGCAGTGGCCCACTCCTATGGCATTCCGCTTGTGGTTGATGCAGCCTGGGCTGCTCACTTTGGGTTCCACCCAGACCTGCCTAATCACCCATTGGCCGAAGGCGCGGACATCGTTGTTACCTCGGCTCATAAGACTCTGCCCTCGTATTCGCAGGCTTCTTTTGTTTTGGTAAAAGGCGATTACGTTGACCTGCCGCGTTTCAACAAGATGTTTGACTCAACGCAAACCACTTCCATGTCTGGTCGTATTTTGGCCAGCATCGATGCCGCTCGTGCGCTGCTTGCTAGGCATGGAGAAGAGCTAATCGGCCCGGTTATCAAGGCAACTCAAGTTGGTCGCGACGCCCTGCGTGCTGCTGGGATTGGCGTGATTGATGGTGAGTACATCGACCCGCTCAAGTTGGTTATTTTGCTGGCAGAAACCGGTGCCGATGGCAATGCGGTGGAGGCTGATTTGTTGGCCGCAAACATCGATGTTGAGATGGCCAACCGCGACTTAATCATTCCAATGATCACCTTTGCCGACACCCCGGACCGCATTCAAGATTTGATTCGTCGAATCATCGCTAGCGTGAACGCGCACCGCGGTGAGCCTCGCAAGATTTCGGTGGCGGCTGCATTTAGCATCGAACCCGAAGTTGTGGTTACCCCGCGCGAGGCGTTTTTTAGTACTTACGAAGTGGTGGACAGCTCGTTGGCAGTTGGCCGGGTTAGCGCTGAGATGATTTGCCCTTACCCACCAGGTGTTCCTGTTTTGTCGCCCGGGGAGCGAATCACCAAAGATGCCCTGGATGCACTTTTCGAGGCGCGAGACTCCGGAACGCGAATCGCCTTTGTAGCCGATAGAACGCTGAAGACGCTAAAGGTGCTGCCGCTTTAGGGTGTTACTTCTGCTCTTGGTTAGCGAACGAGAGTGTTCCGAGCAATCGGCTAACTCCCTTTAGGTCTTCGACCGAGTTGAAATCGGGGCTGAGTAACTCTGGCGAGTAGATCAGGTAGGCCGTTGCCTTGGCTCTGGAGATTGCCACGTTTAACCGGTTGCGGTTCAGCACGAACTCAAGACCGCGTGGGGTGTCTGCGGCCGACGACGAGGTGAGACTGTAAATCACGGCCATGGCTTCTTTTCCCTGGAATCTGTCTACAGTGCCGACCGGAATGTTAGGCAAGCCCGCGTTCTTTAGCGCCTGCTCTAGCAGGTCTACCTGCGCGTTGAATGGCGCAATCACCATAATCTGGTCTTGAGCCAAAACTGCAGCAAGCTTTTGGGCCAACTCCACGGCCACGGCTACTTCCTGGGGGCTGTGCGAGGCATTTGTCTGGTGGTGAACTGGCACCGGAATCAAACCAACCGGGACGGTTGGGATTACGTTCTGGCTGGTAGAAGCATGTGCCGAAAGTTTGCCCTGATACGCCAACCAGCTCACTGGCTCATTTACCCGCGGGTGCATTCTGCGAGTTTGAGAGACAAAATACCCAGAGTCTGACGGTAGGAGTTCGTTGGTGCCCATGTAGTGTCCCAGCGCAGAATTATCGACCCCGCCTGGATGAACCGCTTGAACCACCTGCGTGAGCTGCATGGGGTCTCCGAGAAGCACCAGATTCTTGGTAGCTACGCCAACCCCGATTGCGTCTACGAGGGAAAATTGGGCAGCCTCATCGATGAATACATAGTCCAGATCGAGGGCTATGAAGGAATCGCTGGTTAGATTCCAAGCGGTACCACCAACCACAAAGCCAGACCTTTGCTTAGCCTTGAAGACCTCTACCGCCCTGGAATCCTTGATGGGCTCCCATGGGTTGGTGTTGCGACCGCGATCTTTGGAGTTTCGTCTTTTTGCGATTGCCTCGGGCGGGACGCCCGCTTCGATGCAGGCAAGCAAGAGGTTTTCTACTGCGCTATGAGAGTTGGCAACAACTCCCACCTTTTTGCCCGCTGCCTGCAGTGCTCGAATGGCTCGAGAAGCCAGGTAGGTTTTGCCGGAACCTGGTGGCCCTTGAATGGCCAGCGTGCTGTTGTTCAGCTTGAACACCGCATCGATGATTGCACTTTCCAATTGGCCCTCTTGGCCTTCAGGAAGCGGCTGACCTGAGAGGTTAGGCGTTCTTCTGAGCAGCAGATCCAACACAGCGGAGTTTCCCGGTGTTGGATCTGCGGGGTCTTGCCACAGGCTGGTGAGTTTTCGCGCGTGATTTGCTACCGCTACCTGCTTGCTGCCGGCAGGCACCAAATCGTTTGCAAAGATCCCGTTAGGCTCGGCCGCAGTGGAGCCCGGCCCCAGTTTCCGGCTGAATACGACTTGACCCTCGGTTACGCGTCTGACAGTTCCGAAATCCCAGGTGTTAGTGCCAGACATGAGGGGGTAGCGAACAAAGATTTTGTCATCGGCTTTGAAAAAATGAGTTTGGTCGGGGCCTAACCGATAGATGTATTCTTCGCCATCGAAGTCGACGGAATCGATTGCCAAACCTTTTCGGTCATGATCCAGGTCTTCGGGCAACGCTTGCGTGAGGATGAAGACGCGCAGCCAAAAGGCCACTGCCTCGCGTTTGTAGAACATCATGGAATGCGCCAGAGCCAGCCATGCCGAGAGGTGCGACTCTAGTTGCGGGTTTGCGTCTGATTGAACAAGGGCGGTTTTGGCCAAGAGTTGGTCGGTCTCTACTTGAATACGTTCGAGTTCGGCCCTGGCCTGGGCCGCGGTGGAATCGTTAGGTTGACTTTGGGCCTGGTCTTCTCGGGCTAGCTTTTGAGTTTGAATCGCTAAAAGCCACTCCTGATACTTAGTGGAAGCACCTGGAAGTTCCGAAAGCCAGTTATAAAGGTGAAGTGTGGAAACGCAGTCGTCTTTGTTGTATTCGTAAATAGCCTCTAGTAGTGCCTTTGCCTCTGGCCCGTCTGGTTCAACCGCGATTGCCTCGCGATATAGGTCGTATTCAACGATGCTGTCGCCCGCGTTTTTTACCTTCTCGGATCGAGTCAGCTTCTCCGGGTAGAAGGCCTCTAGCTTCTTGATGGAATAGCCTTCGAACCCGGCAAAAATCGAGTTAGTTACCACCGAGTACAGGTCTACAAACTTATTGGCTTCTACAAGCCACTCCACTTCTTGTGCCTTGATGCCGTGGCGCTCCGATAGATGGCGCATGGCCGATACCTCGTAAGACGCGTAGTGATAGATGTGGGCGTCTGGATAGCGTTTTAGGCGCTCAACTGCAAAGTCGATGAAATCGGCGAAAGCGTTGGCCTCCGCTGGCCGATCGTGAGCCCAGAAGTCGATGAACTCCGTTTCTTGACCGTTGCGAATGATGGACCCAAATAGGTACTCCAGCCCGCCCGGCCCAAAGTAAGGAAACCCTTCCATGTCGAAGAAAATGTCGCCCTCAGATGCAGTGGGCATGACCTCGATTGCCGGGTTTTCGATCATGAGGTAGACCGGCTTGCCGGTACTAATGGTCTGGGTTTGAACCAGGGCTTGGTTGCGAAGTTTGACAAACGTTGGCAACTTGAGATCGCTCGGGCACTGTGAGTCATCAAGCAAAGCCAGCTGAGACATGGTGTGGATGCCCGCTTGATTGAGTTTGGCGATTTGATCTTTGCGAATGTTGGCAACCAGTTGTAGGTGGTCTACTTCGTGGCGTTGCTGAACACAAAGTTCCTCGTAATCGCACTTTTTGCAAAGTGCCGCAGTTGGGCAAAATTTCTCAAGGTTTTGCCACAGGAGCCAACTTTGGTCTTGGTCTTGAGCCAGACGCTGAGCCGCAAGTTCAATCTTGGTTCGAGCTTCACGGGTTGCCGGTAGCAAGTCAATTTGGTCGAATAGCACAACCGAGCGATCTCCCATGAGTAAGCCATGCTTGCCCGGATGGTTGAATCCGATATCAATAAGTGCATCTATGTATAGGCCAACCTGCAACAGATTTTCTGGTTTTGGGCGAGCCGCCAGCTTTGCGTCTAGAACAAAGTAATGACCAATTTGCCCCTGCCCATTTGGCTCGACAACCAAAGTCTGGCCAGAGAATGAGACCGAGTAATCGGCGCGAATTAGGAAGTCTGGTCGTCCGTTGAACTTGGTGTTGCCCACCAAGTGCTCTAAGGTTCCCTGGTAGATAACGGGAACGCCTTGTTTCATTAGGTCTCTGGTTGCGGCGAATTGGTCTGGCAGGCTTTGATCAGGTTTTTGAACCTGGCCGTCTGGCAGAGCCGAAACAAAGTCGGCTTCTATTTGGTCCTCGAATTTGAAACCATATTTGCTTGGCAGTTGAGGAACTTGGGTTTTTAAAGGCGCAATTTGAGCCCCTAGGCCCTCTGGGTCTAGGGCAACCGCCAGAGCAAGGTGCAAGCAGTGTTGGCAGCCAGCCGCACGCATTAGGTCTCGAGAGTTGAACGAGACAGTATCCCCACCGATAATCTTCATGTTTTGATTGTTTCATCTACCCCTGACAATGCAGAATAGACTAAGTTTTTAGTGAAAAAGCGAAACGTTTTTGTGGAGGGGTCCAATGTATCGTCGCCACATCGTCGTTGTGGAAAATGAGTCGCTTTTGCGCGACTTGATCGCACAAACTCTTGAGGGTCATGATTTCAGTGTTGCCACCGCTGCCAACGTAGCGGACGCCAAGCGCGCAGTGGCCAGCACCGACCCAGACGCAGTCGTTGTAGATATCGAGCTTGGCCCAGGACCTAACGGTTTCGATTTTGCCGAATTCATGCAGCGCACCTCGCCAGATGTGGGAATCGTATTCCTCACCAACATCCCTGACCCGCGTTTTGTGGGTAAGGAGAAGAAGGTAGTTCCTTCTAACTCGGCCTACCTGCGCAAGTCCCAGCTGGTCAATAGCAATGAACTCATCGATGCATTGGATGCGGTGCTTCGCGATCGCGCCAGCGTAAAGTATCGTCACGATTTGGATTCCACAAGACCGCTAGCGGCGCTTTCCAAGAAGCAACTTGGCGTACTCGCTCTGGTTGCGCAGGGAATGAGTAATAGCCAAATTGCGGACCTCAGAGGAACTACGGTCCGAGCGGTTGAGGGCATGGTTAGCCGAGTTTTTGAGGCGCTAAACATCAGCACCAGTGCAGATGGCAACGCTCGTGTTGAGGCTGCTAGAACCTTTCTAAAGGCGACTGGCAATATCGCAGGAGACTAACTAGTGGCATTGCTAGATGGTCTGAAGTCGGCCGTAAAGGGATTTCGACCGGTAAGCGAATTCACTCGCCTGGGTGCCGACTATGGATATTCCTGGTGGGTGATTCTGCTGTTTGCTTTCCCCTCCTACGCAACCAATTTGTTTTATGACCCGCAGCGCCTCGGTGGAACCGTAGCCCAGTGGATCCCCGTTGCGCTTATTACCTACGCTGCCACCGTTGTGCTCTTTGTTTTTTTCAAGTTCATCAAGTTTGTCTATGCCAAGGCGTCCGGCATCATTTTCATCATGGGCAGCTACCTGATTATTGGTTGGGTGCGCGGTCTTGTGGCTTACTTCATTGCTTTGGATCAGGGTCTTGGTACCCAGAGCGACATATATTTTCGCTTGGTCTCTCCTCCGATTTTTACCTTTGTGAGCATGACTGTTTGCGCTGCGGTGGTCACAACCGTTTCGCTTCAGCAGGAGGCGCTAAGCGAGTTGGCCAAAGAGCGAACGATGCTAAAGGGCGCGATCTCAAACTTTAGAACCATGCATGAGCGTCTGCAGTCTGATTTGCTGTTGAAAGTTACTGGCATCATCAATCCAGTTATCGAAGACCTCAGAGCCAAACTTAACCAGGCTGGCGACCCGGGGCAGATGGGTGAAGCGTTATCCACGCTGCAGGTAACAGTAGACGATGTGGTTCGTCCGCTCAGTCATCAAATCGCTACCAGCGACCTAGACCCGGTGCTTGACACTACCGGGCCGATCAAAATCAGTCGAACTGGTTTGCTGCCTGACCGCATCAATGTTTCCCTGGCTCCCGCCTGGGGTGTGGTGTTGGGAATTGGTGCGGCCGCAACTCCGTTTGCGGCAAAGTTTGACCCATTCCAAGCGGCTATGTCCGTTTTTTTAGTGGGCTTTAGCAGCTATGTGACGCTTAAAGTGATCGAGGGCATTATTGGCGATCGCAAGTATCGTCCAGTTACGGTGGCCTTATTGTTTGCCCTTGCCTATGGAATCGCCGGTTTTGTGGCCCCGCTTTTCTGGACCCGAACCCCTTGGCAGTTCACGCCAACTCTTCACCTAAACTTTGCGGGACTCTCGCTCATCATCGGCATTGTGATGTTTGTGGTGCATCTTGCAAACAGTTATCGCCAGCAGAGCATTGCTGATTTGCAAAGCGTTAACGCCGATATGGCCCTATTGACAAGCCAGCTAAGACAGCAGGTTTGGCTTGACCACAGGCGCGTGGCTCAGGTTTTGCACGGATCAGTTCAAGGCGCGCTTTACGCCGCGGCTATTAGATTGAGTCGCGAAACTTCGCCTACCACCGAGACCATTGCATCGGTGCAAAAGGATATCTCCGATGCCCTTGCCGAAGTGTCGAGAGCAAAGTCTGAAAACTTTGTCTTTGAAGAGGTGCTGAACTCGATCATCGACCTGTGGCAAGACTCGATCAACTTTGATGTTTCTTTGGACACCAACGCTGTGCACAAGTTGAACGCCAATGCTGACGCGGCCGAATGCATGCTTGAGGTATTGCGCGAGGCAGTGAACAACTCCGTGAAGCACGGTGGTGCAACGAACGTGAAAGTTCAGATTGCGCCAAAGTCCCGTGGACTGTTGAGCCTTATAGTTACCAACGATGGCAAGCCGGTGGATCCCGACAAAACTAAGGGTTACGGTTCTAGCGTGCTTGACGAACTGACCCACGAGTGGACTTTGGCAAACACGCATGACGGAGTTCGACTTAGCGCGTTAGTGGTTGGCTAACCCAAAACTTAAGTCCGCTACTGGTTGGTGCGTGGGGTTCGAAACAACATGTACGAGCCAGCCACAATAAGCGCTAGTCCGAGCCACCAGGTTTCTACCACCTTGGCCAACGCCAGCGCTTCAACTACCACGCCAATTGCCGTGGTGAATGCGCCCAACGTCCAGATCGGGTTCAGGGCCGCCACCCCGGAACGTTTGACTGCCGGTAGCGCGGTGAGTTTGCTGTGGCAGTGGCGGCAGAGAGTCGCCTCGCGCCGCACATATTCGGCGCACTTTGGGCATTGACGACGGCCAGGAAGGTACTCCTCCGCCACCGGCAACGCGGCGACAATAACGCCCATCACCAGCGAAGTCGCAATCAGGCTAAACCAGAAGTAGGTAAACCAACTGCGATTCCTAACTACTGCGCTGCGGGCCACAAACACGGCACTCAAGGTGTTTACGGTTAGCAGCGAAACTGCCGATGGCAGCCAGCTCTGGATGGTTGAGACAATCTCGCCCGAAACAGTTGAAACCGACATTTGCTCCCCCTACCTTTCGATTAAAGGCTAGCCAAGACTCCGTTGAGGTCCACCAGAGTTGGAGGCTCCGCTCCTGCCCGCTCGCAGGCAATGCTGGCGGCAACGCCGGCCACCCGAACAAACTCGGCCAGAGTCTCGTCGGAAAGATTGGTTAGGCGGTCAAACGGGTCGCTGCCAAGGGCATCTACATCGCTGAGTTGCCCCAGCAGATTGGCACAGAATGTATCCCCGGCGCCCACGGTGTCAACCACTGTGATTTTGCGGCTCGGAACATCGATGCGGGTCTCTGCTCCGCGGTAAATGGAAACCCCTTCTGATCCGCGAGTTACAAAAACCTGTCGGCCGGAGTCACTAATCCACTGACGAACGATGCGGTCGATTTTGACCTGGTACTTATCGTCGGTTTCATCCAGCTGGTAGAGCCAAGCGATATCTTCATCGCTGGCCTTAATTAGGTGACTGATCTGGTTCACGCGCTCTACGCGGTTGCGTTCGGTCTCCGGGTCGAAGCCAAGCGCCGGACGCACATTGATGTCGTGGCTGATGGTCACCGACTTCTGGTTGTAGTGAGCACGCGCCCACTTCTCGATAACCAGGTTCCCAGGCTCCATGGCCATAGTTAGGCAGCCAAACTGTATGGCGGTGGCGTGCAGGTTCTCGAGGTCCAGGTCGGTTGGAAGTTCGGCGTCGGTCCAACCCCAGTCTGCAGTTCCGTTTACATAGAACGCGTAACTTGGGATTCCGTCGGCATCAATCGAAACCACTGCTAGCGTGGTCAACTCTTTAGCATCGATGGCGTGGTCTAGCCCTACGCCATTCGACTCGAGACGTTGGCGGATGATCTTGCCGAATCGGTCGCTACTCAAACGAGCCAGGAACTGCTGCTTGGTGCCGCGGCGAGCCAGCGCAATTGCAACGTTGGCATTTGCTCCGCCAACGATCGCCTGGAATCCTCCGGGTTGGTTGCGGTCTTCGATTAGGTCAATCAGGGCTTCGCCAATAACAAGAATCATGACTAAAACTTACTCCATCCAAAGTTCGGGTCTAAGCACTAGGTTTGCCACCGAACCCCTGGCAACCAGTTCCACCGGTAGTGCGATTTTCTCGGCCGGTTGGCCGGGGTGTTCGATATCTGCCACCAGTTTCTCTACAGCGATTCGGCTCAATTGTTCTACCGGTCGTGCCACCACGGTGATGCCCGGGCTCATGGCTTCCAGCCACTGACTGTCATCGATGGTAACCAGGGATAGGTCTCGCCCTAGAACCAGCTGGCGCTTGCCTGCAACACGCAAAACCGCCAAGGCCATGTCGTTGTTACTTGTGAAAATCACCGATGGGGGTTTTGGCTGGTCCAATAGTCGCATTACGGCCGCCTCCGAGGCGGAGGGTAAGTCCTCGCAGTAGATCCAGGTTTGCATTTTCGGTTTGATGCCGCCATCGGCCGCGGCGTTTGCAAACCCGTTGATTCGATCCTCTACCGTGCTCAGCAAAAGGGGCGGGCGCTCCTCTGTGAAGCCTGAAACCCCAGATGCCGCTATCAAGAACCCAAGGCGTTTGTGTCCGAGCGACAGAACGTGCCTCACCGCTTCCTCGGCTCCTTGGAAGTCCTCGGTCGTCACGCTGGTTACGCGAACGCCGTCGAGTCTGCGGTCGATCAAGACGATGGGTTTGTTATCTAGGTGTTCGGGAGTTAGGTGATCATGCACTGCCACGCTGGACGGAACCACGATGAGTCCGTCTACCTGTTTCTCGATCAGGGTGACTATTGCGGAACGTTCCGCGGCGATGTCCTCGTTGGTATTCGTAATCAAAACCTGGTATCCAAGGTCCCTTGCTGCATCCACAACACCTTTTGTGGCGCGGTCAAAAAAGGCGTTAGTGAAATCGGCAACGATAACTAAGCCGATGGTTTTGGTTTTGCCACGACGCATCGCTTTGGCGACTTCGTTGGGTCGATAACCAAGTTCCTCGGCTATTCGTCGCACGTGCATTTGCGTTGCGGCGTTTATGCGACCGTAGTTGCTCAGCGCACGTGAAGCGGTGGCACGGGATACTCCGGCTTTTTCGGCTACATCAACGATGGTGGGTTTGCCGGTACTTGCCTTAGGCATCATTGCTCCAAGTCTCCAGTGATAAAGCGTGACTAAACCGTTATCTATAAAAGTTGCGTGTGTTACATCTATGCTGGTTTGATATTAGCAGGATTTGTGAGAACGTTCTCGCAAGTCTCGCAAATAAACCTACAAGGAGAACACAATGAAGAGCACTACCCGCGTGTTTGCAGCAGTTGCTGCAGCAGCAGTAGCTCTGGGCACCGTTGCGACCATCGCAGCACCAGCTCAGGCCGCTAAGAAGATCAAGATTGCCTTCGTAATGGGTGCAATCAACGACCCATTCTTCAACGCCATGAAGGTCGGCGCTACCGCCGAGGCTAAGGCTCAGGGCGTAGACCTACTTTGGAAGGGCGACGCTGAGTACTCGGCAGCAACCCAGCTTCCAGTTGTTAAGAACGTAATCGCTACCCTTACCAAGGGCGATGGCCTAGTTCTTATCCCAACCGACGGTGCAGCACTTCAGGCATCGAACGACCAGGCTGCAAAGAAGGGCATCGTCGTTGCAAACGTCGACACCCAGGTTGCAAACCTATCGAAGGTTCTAATCCAGATCACCGGCGACAACGCTGACGGTGGCGCAAAGGCTGCAGCCGCTATTGCTAACGCAATCGGCTACAAGGCCGGAAGCAAGTACGACGTAGTAATCGGTCTAACCTCGGCTACCGCTACCACCAACGTTGCTCGTCTAGAAGGCTTCAAGGCTGCAGTTGCAAAGACCTACCCAGGTCTAAACATCGTAGACACCGCTTACTCGGCTTCGAACCCACAGACCGCAGACACCAACGTTGCTGGCTGGTTGACCAAGTTCCCTAACCTAAAGGGTATCTTCGCAATCGACGGAACCAACGCTTCGGGTGCTGCTGCAGCTCTACAGGCTAAGAACCTAGTTGGCAAGATTGCTCTTGTTGGCTACGACGCTTACCCAGCTAACGTTGCACTAATCAAGAGCGGCGTTTTCACCGCTCTGATCGCACAGGACCCAGCTGCTGAGGCTCGCCTAGCAGTGAAGACCATCGTTGCAAACATCAAGAAGGGCACCAAGCCAGCTAAGAAGCAGGTTGTAATCCCTAACGTAGCTCTGACCAGCGCAACCTCTGCAGCTGACCTAGCTAAGTACACCTACAAGACCAAGTAATAACCGGTCCTAAAGAATCACAAGCGGATCGGTTCACACCGGTCTAAAGAAAACAACAAAAGGTAATAAAAATGACCGACAGCAAGCAGGCTTCCTCACTGGTTGAGAAGTCTCCGCTCAAAGCCAGGATTTCAAATCTGCTAGGCAACCAGAGCGTAGTTCTTGTAATCACTCTCGTAGTGCTTGCAGCTTTCTTCCAGTGGGGTTCCGGCGGCATCTTCCTTCAAACGGATTTGCTCGGAACTGTTATGGACCAGTGGGGTTCATACATCCTGCTTGCTGTCGCTCAGCTTTTCGTGGTTATCACCGGTGGAATCGACCTTTCGGTCGGTTCCACCGTGAGCCTCAGCTCCGTGGTTGCGGGCTGGTTCGTGGTTGAGCAGCTCAAGGTTGGCCCAGAAGTTACAGGCCAAGCCGCTCTGCCATACGTCTTGTTGATCGCTGTCATTTGTTTGGCAGTCGGTCTGTTCGTTGGTCTGGTCAACTCTTTCCTGATCAACCAGCTAAAAATTGTTCCGTTTATCGCCACCCTGGCTACCATGGGTGCCTCAAACGGTATCGCCGTCATGATTTCCGTTGGTCAGCCACTGCAGGGACCAAACGACTGGGATCTGGGCACCCTCTGGGCCATCGGTGATTTCACCCTCCCTATTTCCACCATGGTTTTCATCACGCTGGTAATCACCACCGTGGTCGGACTCTTCTTGCACAAGAGCCGTTTTGGCCTTTACACCTATTCGCTGGGCTCGAACCCATTTGCGACCCGCGGCGCTGGTATCAGCGTTGAGCGTCAGGTGATCAAGGTTTACATGTTGTCTGGCGGACTAGCCGGACTAGCCGGTGCCTATTCTTACGTGCGTCTTGGCGCGGGGTCGAACACCTCGGGTATGGGCATGGAGCTATACGCGATTGCCGCCGTTGTAATCGGTGGCGCTTCTCTAATGGGTGGCGTCGGCCGCATCGTTGGAATCGCACTTGGAACGCTAGTTCTATTCGTGGTTCAGTCTGGTCTGCTAACCATGACCGTGGTCCAGGTTAGCCCGGACCTAAAGCAAGTTATTGTGGCGATCTTGATTGCAGCAGCTGTTGCAGTTCAGACCCTACGCAAGTCGAACAGGAAGTAATCATGGCTGGCGAAGTTATTTACGAAGTAAAAAATGTCTCCAAGCGTTATGGCTCGGTTGTAGCGCTAGACGGCGCCAGCCTCAAGTTGCACGCCGGCGAAGTAGTTGGTTTGGTTGGCGACAACGGTGCTGGTAAGTCCACACTGGTCAAGGTCCTCTCGGGAGCCCATCAGCCAGACGGCGGACAGATTTTCCTTGACGGCCAAGAGGTTGTTTGGGACTCGCCCCGCAAGGCCCTGGAGCACGGAGTGGAGACCCTGTACCAGGATTCCGGTCTGGCTCCTCACCTAACCGTGAGTCAGAACGTGTTCCTAGGACGCGAAATCGTTCAGAAGGGCTTCCTCGGCTGGCTTGGTTTCTTGAACTCAAAGCGCATGGAGCGCGAGGCTCACCAGGATCTCGAAGAGGTGGGCATCGCTGTACCTGCATCTAACCGCGCGGTTTCGCAGCTTTCTGGTGGACAGCGTCAGGCTGTTGCTATCGGCCGCGCTGTGGCCTGGGCTCAAAAGGTAATCATCCTCGATGAACCAACTAACCACCTTGGTGCACGTCAGGCTGGCGAGGTTTTGAACATCATCCGCAACGCCAAGGCCAAGGGTCTCGGCGTGATCTTTATCTCGCACACTCTGCCTCACGTGCTTGAGGTAACCGACCGCATCGTGGTTCTTCGACTAGGGCGCATCGTTCGTGATGCTCCTACCTCAGAGTTCAACGGCGACACCTTGATTGGTACCATCACCGGCACCATTCAAACCATCAAGGTGGAAGGCGACTAACAGCCGTCCTGGTCTAAAGATTTCCCCACAGCTTCGTGACTGTGGGGTTTTCTTTTTTGTCTTTCGGCGGGAGTAATCTGAACCTATGAAGAAAAAATATGGGTTTTGGATAGTTGAAGAGCAACTACCGTTCGTGTTTCCTCTGCTGGGTTTGGCAGTTCTCTGGTTTGCGTTTGGTTGGGCACAGTTCTCCGATTTGCTTCAGGAGCCGGCCTACTACTACCAAGGTTCGGCCGCTTCGCATCAGACCCTCCACGCTTCCATTTACATCTTCTTCGTGGGTATTGCGGTTCTGGGTGCCACTTCGGTAATCGGTAAGCGCATTGCAAGAAAGCTTCCCGAGTCTCGCATCGCCAAGTCCGCGATGGGCTTCACAACGCTTTCGGCTATCTTCACCCTAATCCTTGGGGTTATTTACGGATTTGCTAATTTCTCGATGAATTTTGGCACGAGAGGTACCGATGAATTTGTTCGGATATTTAGCGTTTACGTTCCAATCATTCTTGACGCCGGGCTTCTGGTGGCGGTCATCTTGCTGAGCTTTGTTGCTCGCCACGAAGGAGAAGAAGATGTCTAAATCAGCAAACGCGATAGCTCGACGAAACTTAGGGCTGGGATACTCGCTTCCTATCATCGGTGGTGCGATTGCTCTTATTTTCGGGTTGATCGTGATCGACGTGGCCGGCTCTATTTTGGACATCTGGATTTGGATCATCATCCAGGTAATTTTGGGCGCCTCTCTAGTTTGGGGAACCAGGGTTTCGACCAAGGCCCACAACCAGGCGATTTCAAGTAATAAGAAGTTGGGTGCCACAAAAGGGGCTCGCAACCTGAACTTCGTATTGGGAATCATTTGGTCTGGTGTGGTAACCATCATGGCCTTTGTAAACCTTGGTGATGCGGTGGGCAAACTGCGCGGGTATCACGGTGTAGGCATTTCTGTAAAGGATGCCCAGGGCAGGACTCCGACTGGTTTTTACATCAAGCCGTATACCGTAGACATTTTCTTTGGTGCTTTTCTACCCGCCTTTGTGCTTTTACTGATTGTGCTCTCGGGAATCTTCCTCCTTATGTCGGAGCGCAACACGGAGAAATTCCTGACTTTGGCAGAGATGCGCCAGGAATGGGACAAGTACCGAGAGTTGGTAAAAGATCAAAAAGCTAAAAGAACTTCCGTTCAGGTAGGCAAATCAGAAACTGCCGAGACCGGAACAAAGGAATAGCTTGAAGTTCAACGCCAAAGGCTTGCTTTTCGACAACGATGGCGTGCTGGTTGATTCGCACAAGGCTGCCTCGGTGGCCTGGGCTCAGTGGTCTAGGGAATTTGCTCCGGATTTCAACTGGGATGAACCGCAAAATGCCGGGCGAAGAGCAGAAGACAAAGTTCGCGAGCGGCTGGCACCTGAGTTGTTCGAGGTAGCCAACGATCGCATAAACGAGTTGGAACAGTTGAGCGCGGGGGAGACCGTCGCGCTGGGTGGGGCTGTTGATTTGTTGAACTCGCTGCCGGCCGACACCTGGACCGTCTGTACTAGCGCAAACCCGCGCCTTGGGCGGGCAAGGCTCGAGGCCGCCGGCCTTCCGGTGCCTGATCAACTGGTCACGGCAGCCGACGTGGCCAATGGCAAGCCAAACCCGGATCCTTATCTGCTTGGCGCCGAACGCCTGGGATTTGACCCGGCTGACTGTGTGGTTTTTGAAGACGCTCAAGCCGGTGCCCTTGCTGCGATTGCTGCGGGTGTCGGGTTAGTGGTTGGAGTCTCCGAAGCCGCCATGGATACCGATGCCGATATTGTGGTGCGAGACCTGCGGGGAATCACTTTTGATGGCGACGAGTTGTATATTCCAGATAAGAATCGTCTTCGCTAAGCCCGAGGTTTGCGAACCGAACCTTCAATAAAGAAAGAGGTGCCGTCATGGCAGAAGTTACTTACTATGGAGCCGACTGGTGCCGCGACTGCCGACGCAGTAAGGCACTGATGGACAGCGAAGGCGTTGCCTACGAAGTCAAAGACGTGGAACACAGCGCCGAGCTAGCTGCAGAAGCCGAAAACATCGCTGGCCGCAAGAATATCCCGGTGATTGTTTTCAAAGATGGCGAATTCCTAGTAGAGCCCAGCGATATTGATTTGCGCGATGCTCTAGCCAAAAGAGGTCTTGTAGGTTAGTCTTAATTTCGTTACAGATTTGTGACGATTAAGTCGTTTGCAACACATTCTTTTAAATCATCTGGTCACCTAAGAACCAGCTCTGAAATGTGTCAGTCTTTTCCTCTAGTTGAGAGTCCGCCGTATTGCGGACGCAGTTCTCGTGTGTGGGTCTAGCGCAGTTCGACTTATTGAACCGTGCGCTGGGTGCTACTCCCATCTGGCCCACACAACTAAAAAGGAACAAAACCATGCCTAAATTCGGCAACGGTTCGTCGCGCCCTGCAGGCGCCGGCGACCGCAAACCACGCCACGGTAAGAGCGAAGCTCCACGTACTGGCGAAAACTTCAAGCCACGCGAAGACGGCCGCGGCGGTCGCTCGGAAGGGCGCAAGCCATTCTTTGAGGCCCGCGCCCCGCGCGAGAACGCTGACAGGCGTTCGAGTAGTTCACGCGACAACGATTCAGCCAGCGCGCGCTCGAACGACGGACGTCGTGACTGGGCTCCACGCGAAGACCGCAATGCTGGCGCTGGCGCGCCGCGCGGTCGCTTTGACCGCGACTCCCGTCCGGGTACCGGCCGCGATGACCGCGGCTCGGGCCGCCCAAGCTTTGGTAACCGCGATGACCGCGCTCCTCGTTCAGACGACCGCGGACCTCGCGAGAACGCTGACAGGCGTTCGAGTAATTCACGCGAAAACGATTCAGCCGGACGTCGCGACTGGGCACCTCGCTCTAACGATGGACGTCGCGACTGGGCACCTCGCTCAGACGACCGTGGCGGACGCCCAAGCTTTGGTAACCGCGATGACCGCGCTCCTCGTTCAGACGACCGCGGCCCTCGACGTGAGTGGGCTCCTCGTGAAGGCGGAAACGACCGTGGACCTCGCACCGACGACCGTGGACCTCGACGTGAGTGGGCTCCTCGCGAAGGTGGCTCGGACCGCGCGCCTCGCCGCGACTTTGGCGACCGCGATTCGCGTCCAAGCTTTGGAAACCGCGATGACCGTGGCCCACGCCGCGAGTTCAGCGATCGTCCTCGCTTCGGCGGTTCGGACGACCGTCGTCCAGACCGTGCAGATCGCGTAGAGCGCGACAACAGCCGCGAGCGTTCGTTCAGCGACCGTCGTGAAACCACCCCTAACAAGAAGGCATTCGCCGAGGACGTAGTTCTTGAGCGCTTGCAGTCTGCCGACGCAGCCGACGTTGTAATCGCCGGAAGCTTTGCCGAAATGGGCTTGCACGAGCGTTTGGTAACCGCACTTGAGGGCATGGGAGCTTCAACTCCATTCCCAATCCAGGCTGCAACCATTCCGGCGGCAATCGAAGGCCGCGATGTACTTGGCCGCGGTAAGACCGGTTCGGGTAAGACCATCGCTTTTAGCGTGCCAATCATCACCAAGCTTGTAGCCGGTGGATCACAGCCACGTAAGCCAAACAAGCCACGTGCGCTTATCTTGGCCCCTACCCGCGAGCTGGCAGACCAGATCGACCGCACCGCAAGCCAGCTTGCTCGTGCAGTAGGTTTCTACACCACCACCGTTTACGGTGGCGTTCCTCAGCGCAAGCAAGAGATCACCATGAGCCGCGGTGTTGACATTTTGGTGGCAACTCCAGGCCGTTTGGAAGACCTGATGGCCCAGCGCATAGTTGACCTCAGCGAAGTTGAGACCATCGTTATTGATGAAGCTGACCACATGTGCGACCTTGGCTTCATCGAAGGCGTTCGTCGCATCATGAAGGCAACCGGTGAGAGCCAGAAGCTATTGTTCAGCGCGACTCTTGACCGCGAAGTAGACGCTCTAGTTCGTGAGTTCATGCCTTCGCCGTTCGTTTACGAAGTTCCTAACGAAGAAAACGACACCGCAAACATTGTTCACCGCGTTCTTGTGATGCACGACGAAGACCGCAGCAAGGTATTGCTACGTCTGGTTCAGGGCGCCGAGAAGTCGATGATCTTTGTTCGCACCAAGGCCTCCGCCGAGAGCCTTTCGGAAAGCCTCACCCAGGCTGGAGTTCCGTCGGCTCGTCTGCACGGAGATCTAAACCAGAGCCAGCGTAACCGCAACCTTGAGCGTTTCACCAAGGGTGCAGTTCGCGTGCTAGTTGCCACCGATGTTGCCGCTCGCGGTATTCACGTTGATGACATTGCCCTGGTTATCCAGCTTGACCCACCTCTTGAGTACAAGACTTACCTGCACCGCTCCGGTCGTACCGGCCGTGCTGGCAAGGAAGGTACCGTCGTTACTATGATTCCGCGTCAGCGTCGTCGTCGTATCGAAGACCTGCTTAACCGCGCAGACCGCACCGGAATTTTCACCGATGTATGGCCTGACCACGAGTTGCTTGAGCAGCTTGCCGGTCCGATCGCACCAGCGCCTGCTGCCGACTTGCTTGACTTCGGTTCGAGCAATGGTGGCGGCCGTGGCGGACGCGACCGTGACCGTGGCGGAGACCGCGGACCTCGCAAGGGCAACTACGGTGGCTCGGGCAAGGGTCGCTGGGCAGATCGTCCTTCGGGAGAGTCTCGTCCACGAGCCAAGAAGTACAACGACTAACTAGTTGTTGACAGGGCGCAAGATCGATTTCGGTCTTGCGCCCTTTTGCTTTCTGGCCTAAACTTTGAAGTAGCCAAAGACCGCCGGTTTCGGACGTAGGCAAATTCCATTTAGTCAAATGAATGAAGTTTGCGTGCGACCGACGAAGGATCGCAGTAAATGCGGCATCCAGCGCAGGTGTATACAGTTTCAACGTTGTAAAAACGTTTTTGCTCTGTGCGCTTGCGCCAGAGCCTTTTTTATTGCCCGAATTACAAAGTTCGGTCCAGTTTTCTGGGTCCAGGGGCTACCGGCATAATCATCATCCAAGGAGTGCCATGGCGAACAAGGAAGCAACCGTCGCCGAGCTGACAGAGAAATTCTCGAGCTCGACCGCGATTCTGCTAACCGAGTACCGCGGTCTCACTGTGGCTCAGCTCAAAGAGCTGCGCCGTAACCTCAGTGCAGACGCAACTTACGCCGTAGCAAAGAACACCCTGCTAAACATTGCCGCTCAGAAGGCTGGAGTGACCGCATTCGACGGTCAGCTAGTTGGACCAAGCGCAATGGCTTTCGTTTCTGGTGACCCAGTAAACGTTGCAAAAGCACTGCGTGACTTTGCTAAGGCTAACCCTCTACTGGTTGTCAAGAGCGGTTACCTAGACGGTAAGCCTCTAACTGCAGAAGAGGTCAAGAAGCTTGCCGACCTTGAAACCCGCGAAGTTCTGTTGGCCAAGGCCGCAGGTGTCTTCAAGGCGTCTCTATTCAAGGCAGCTTACGTATTCAACGCTCCACTTTCGCAGGCAGTTCGCACCGTCGACGCCCTGCGCGAGAAGCTCGAATCAAACTAATCATCCCTTTCTAAAAGAAACATTCAAGGAGAAATCAAATGGCAAAGCTAACTACCGAGCAGCTTATTGAGGCATTCAAGGAGCTATCGCTCATTGAGCTAAGCGACTTCGTCAAGAAGTTCGAAGAAGTATTCGAAGTAACCGCAGCTGCTCCAATGGCAGTTGCTGCTGCAGCTCCTGCTGCAGCTGCTGAAGCCGCAGAAGAGAAGGACTCGTTCGACGTAGTTCTTGAGGCTGCTGGCGACCAGAAGATCCAGGTTATTAAGGAAGTTCGCGCACTGACCAACCTAGGTCTAGGCGAGGCAAAGGCTGTTGTTGACGGCGCACCAAGCAAGGTTCTTGAGGGCGTTAACAAGGAAGCCGCCGAGAAGGCAAAGGCAGCTCTAGAGGCTGTTGGCGCAAAGGTTACCCTAGCGTAATCTTTTTCCATCGCTTGAAAACCCGTTCCACTTCGGTGGGGCGGGTTTTCTTTTTGAGTAACAAAACCAATTGGTTGCGCAGCAGCAGTTAGCCTAAAAACATGCCTTACGTACTTTTGAATCATGGATGGACCAACACCCGCCCGAGCGGACACTGGCAACGCAATGCAGCCATTGCCCTGCGCCGCCAAGGTCACCAGGTTTTCTACCCCCAGTTTCCAAATACGGCAAACCCAAACTTCGATGATTGGTCGACTTTGCTGGTTTCAGAACTGGAATTGCTGCTGGAGACCAGGGGCGAAAGCACCGATGAGGTAATCGTGATTGGCCACTCGCTGGGCTGTGTCAACTGGCTCAAAAGTGCAGCTCTTGGGCTTTTGCCTAAGGGGTTTGTGGCCGATCGCGTTTTGTTGGTGTCGCCACCTGAGCCGGTGCGATTAATTGGGGTTCCTAGCTTTGCCTTCGACCCAAAGGATCCTGCCATTAAGGCTGCTTTTGAAAACGCGGCCAAGCAAAGCACAATACTTGCCAGCGACAACGATGTCTGGATTCCGAGCGGAATCCAAAAGGTCTTTGGCGAACCACTAGGCACTGAGCCGGTGGTGCTTCCAGGCGTCAAGCACCTTTCGCTAAGCGAGGGTTTTTCATCGTGGCCCGGGGTGATTAATTGGGTCAACGACCCTACCGCCGACCTCACCGAACATGGTGGCTTGACGCCCGCCTAGCGCAGCATGAAACGCTAGGCTTACGGCATGAGAATTTTGCTGGTTGGTGCTGGTGGTGTTGGAGACGCAATCGCAAAGGTTGCTGCTCGTCGCGATTTTTACGAGCTTTTTGTGGTTTCCGACTTTGACCCTGCTCGAGCAAATCAAACCATCGATTGGATTCGCGAGCACCACGGCGAAGAGGTGGCCAGCCGATTCATCGCAGCCAAAATAGATGCCAGCGTAGCCGCCAACGTGACCGAGATGATTCGGGAATACGACATTACGCACGTTGTGAACGCGGTAGAACCACGTTTTGTACCTACCATTTTTAGCGGAACCTTTACCGCGGGGGCTAACTATGTTGACATGGCAATGAGCCTGAGCGAACCTCACGACACCGATCCATTCCACCAAACCGGCATCAAGCTTGGCGATGCCCAATTTGCGGTGGGTGAACAGTGGGAACGCGCTGGCAAGCTCGCGTTGGTTGGCGCAGGGGTTGAGCCTGGTCTGTCAAACATTTTTGCTCGCTACGCAGCCGATAACCTTTTCAGTGAAGTTGAGGAGTTCGGTGTGCGCGACGGAGCCAACCTGGTGGTTCGCGACGAAGCCGGTAACGAGATTTTTGCTCCAAGTTTTAGCATTTGGACCACCATCGAAGAATGCCTAAACGCCCCTGTTCTATACGAGAAGAACAAGGGTTGGTTCACCACTGAACCGTTTAGTGAACCAGAGATTTTTGAATTCCCAGAGGGCATCGGCGCGGTGGAGTGCGTAAACGTTGAGCACGAGGAAGTTCTCATGATTCCGCGCACCCTGGATTGCAACCGGGTTAGTTTCAAATACGGTCTGGGAAGCGAATTCATCGGTGTATTGCAGACCCTGCACAAGCTTGGCTTAGACCGAACCAAGGCAACGCGCGTTCGTTCTGCTCAGGGCCCGGTTGATGTTTCGCCACGAGATGTTGTTGCCGCCGTGCTTCCCGACCCAGCCAAAATCGGTCCATACATGACTGGTAAGACCTGTGCGGGTGTTCTAGTTACGGGTAAAGACCTCGATGGCCGCGACCGCGCAACCTACCTTTACCACGCGCTAGACAACGAGTTTGCTGTGGCGGAATACGACAGCCAATGTGTTGTGTTGCAGACCGCATTTGTTCCGGTTTGTGCTCTGGAACTGATTTCCAAGGGCGTTTGGAATGGCGAAGGTGTTCTCGGCCCCGAGGCCTTTGATGCCAAGCCGTTCCTGGAACTGCTTTCCTCGTCGATTGGTTACGGCCAAAAATGGTACGCCCAAGAACGCCTGCCAGCAAGCCCGCTAAGACACCCATAATCAAATCGGCTAGCCCCAAGCTCAATGGGAGCTGGCCCAACCGACAAGAGAGCGACCATGCCTGTTGACTACGACGTAGTAGTTATCGGATCGGGATTCGGTGGATCCGTGGCTGCGCTGCGACTTACCGAAAAGGGCTACAAGGTTTTGGTAATCGAAGCCGGTGCCAGGTTCGCCGACGAAGACTTTGCCAAGACGTCTTGGAATCTCAAGAAGTTTCTGTACTTCCCAAAAATCGGCCTTCGAGGAATCCAGCGAATCGATCTACTAAAAAACGTGATGGTCATGAGCGGTGCAGGTGTGGGCGGCGGCTCCTTGGTATACGCCAACACGCTTTACCGTCCATCGGAGACTTTCTTTAAAACCGGTCCCTGGGCAAACGTTGCCAACTGGCAAAAGCTTCTGGAACCTTACTATCGCCAGGCCGAACAGATGCTTGGCGTGGTGACCAACCCTTTTGAAAGCCCCAGCGATGTGGCAATCCGCGCCGTGGGCGAGCGCCTTGGATTCAGCGACACCTACCAACTAACGCCGGTTGGAGTTTACTTTGGTCAGGGTGCCGGAGTGAAGAGCGAGGATCCGTTCTTTGGTGGTGTGGGACCCGCCCGAAACGGATGCACCAATTGCGGCGAATGCATGACCGGTTGCCGGCACAATGCCAAGAATACGTTGGTAAAGAACTACCTTTACTTGGCCGAGCGCGCCGGAGCCGAGGTCTGGCCACTTACCAAGGTGACCAACTTTGCGGCAACCGAAACCGGTTGGACCGTGAGTTTGGAAAAGTCTGGCCGAGCCGGGCACTCCGGACAGGTTACAGCCAGCCAGGTGATTGTGGCTGCCGGTGCTTTGGGCACCGCAAAACTACTGCAAAGGGTGCGCGATGCAGGCAACCTGCCCGGAATCAGCCCACTTCTGGGCCAATACAGCCGCACCAACTCCGAAAGCCTGCTCGGTGTAATTAGTAGGCGCAAGGACCTGAACTTTAGTTTGGGAAGCGCAATCACCAGCAGTATCTACCCGTCGCCAGACACCCACATCGAGCCGGTTCGCTATGGCAAGGGATCTAGTTTCATGGCATTGATGCAGGTGCTTATGGCATCGGGCAAAAAGGGTCAGGCACCTAACCCCTGGCGTCTGTTCAGCACCACGTTAGCTAATTTGCCTAAGCTTCCTACCTTTCATAACCTTCGCGGCTGGAGCGAGCGCACCCTGATCTTGCTGGTGATGCAGTCCACCGACAACTGGCTGATTACCTACCTCAAGCGGGGCTGGCTGGGATCAAAGCTCACCAGCAAGCAGGGTCACGGAGAACCCAACCCGTCTTGGGTTCCGGCCGGTCACGTGTTTGCCAAAGAATTAGCTAAAGAAATCGATGGCATTCCTGGCGCGGTAACCACCGAGGCATTCGGCATTCCCATGACCGCCCACTTTTTGGGTGGAGCGGTGATTGGCAACTCTCCGGACCAGGGAGTGGTTGACGGCTACCTGCGAGTGCATGGCGTGCCAAATCTTCACATCTTTGATGGCAGCACACTAAGTGCCAACCCGGGCGTGAATCCATCGTTGAGTATTACCGCGCAAGCGGAGTGGGCGGCAGCGCACTGGCCAAACCTAGGCCAAGCTGACCCACGGCCGCTGCTGGGTGAGGCTTTCAAAGACGTTGCGCCAGTTTCCCCTAATAAACCACTGGTCCCAGCATCTGCAAAAGCCGCGCTCAGGTTGCCGATTTGGCCAGCCGGTGGCGCTGTTCGATAGCCTGACCCCAGTAGGTGGCCGCAACAATGATGCCACCGCCCAAGAATCCGATTGGGCCCATAGCTTCGCCACCCAGAACTACCGCGATTCCCGTGGCAAACACCGGCTCGGTGCCAAGTAGCAAACTGGTTCGGCTTGCGGAAGTGTGCTTGATTCCCCAGTTGAGGCCAACGAATCCCAGAGCGGTACAGAACAAAGATAAGAAGCCCATTAGTAGCCAGTCATGCAGGTTGTAGCTTTGAACAGCAGTCACGACATCGCCGGGATTCCAAAGGAACGAAAGACTCCCCGCAACCACGCACTGCAACAGCGAAAGATTAATTGGCGAAACCGGTTCTACCTGTTTGGTTTGACTGGTCTGGGTCAGGTGTCCAATGGCAACCACATGGATGGTGCGGAACAGTGCGGCCCCAAGAACTAGGGCATCGCCAAGGTTTGGCTGCACAAAACCGTTACCCGTGATCAGCAGGAACATGCCAACCACGGCCATCACTGTGGCAACAAAGAACGTGGGAGGAAGCCAGCTGCGTCGCCAGGCGCTTTCCAAAACCGGGGTAAAAATGATGCTCAGGCTAATGATTAGTCCGGCGTTAGTTGCCGAGGTAATAGAGACACCGCTGGTCTCCAAGCTCAGAACTAACAGGTGACTTAGGCCAAAACCCAAACCCATCCAGGTTTCTTTACGAGTGATCTTTGGTTTGTCTTTGAGCCAAAAAACACCGATGAACACAGCACCCAGCAGGAACCGAAGCGCAAGAATCGTCATCCATGGCCCAGCCGAACTGAGCTCCTTGACGGCCAGATAACTGCCACCCCAAACCATTGCCACCGCTAGTAGTAGCAGGTCGCCTTTATTTACGGAAAAGCGCATCTAAACGCCCCTGACTAATAGCGGCACCGAGGATCACAATAAGCCCACCGAGAATTTCGTTCCAGGTGATTTGCTCGCCAAGCACGAGTGCTCCTGCAAATACCGCGACCACGGGAGAGAGGTAGGTCACCGAGTTGGCTATTGCGCTACCGGCAATCGCCATGAGCCTGTAGTACCAAATGTAAGCGAAACCCGTTCCCAAGATTCCAAGTGCCAGCATGCCCGCAATGCTTTGCCAGCTTGGAGCAGCGGTAAAGACGGTTCCCGTGAAGTAGAAAGGTGCCAGCGTTGCGGCACCGATAAGCACCTGTACCGGAACCTGAACCTGAACATCTAGCTTGAGCGGACTGACATAACGCCGAGCAAAAGGGCCACCGATTCCATAGAGGCTAACGGCCCCCACCAGAGCGGCAACCGCGAGTGGATCGTTTTGCCCAAAACCGTTCCAAACTGCCAGAACAATGAGTACGCCAGCTAACCCCACGCACAGGCCAAAAAGAACCTTGGTGGTTGGGGTTTCTTCGCGAAAGACCAACAGGATCATGATTATGGTCGCGATTGGTGTGGCCGCGTTCATGATGCCGGCAAACGCGCTGGTCACGTGACGTTCCGCGAATGCAAACAACGCGCTCGGGATCGAGTTCATGCAGAGCGAAACCACAAAAATCTTGAACCAAGTGCTCGGTTGAGTTGGCCAGGCCAGCTTTTTAATGGCCGCAAATATCAGAAGCGGCACGCCACCCAAAGTCAGTCGCCAAAATCCAACACCGATGGGAGGCAAAAACTGGTTACCCAAAGCAATAAAGAGGAACGAGCCACCCCAGATAACACCAACGGCCAGATAAAGTCCCAGCCAACTGGTTTTGGATTCGCTCATCGCTTTAGCCTATCGTCAGC
>CANBWO010000004.1 GCA_947373155.1 Microbacteriaceae bacterium
ATCTGGTGGGCGCGGCCGTTGGCCATGCGCACCACAAAGTGCTCACCGGTGGTTGCTGTCAGCAATGCGCTGTCAAAGTTGCCGTCGTTTTCGCCGCCAAGAGGCAAAACCTGCACGAAATCGAGTGCTGGAACTGCGTCTTTGGCAAGCGCCGCTAAAATCAAGGGAGATCTGCCCATGTGTTTAGGGTAGACACCAAAGTGGCAAATGCCGTGGATAGCCACGCTGCCAGCATGCTGAAGGAGGCAAAAGTGAACGCCCCTTTAAACCTGCCACTTGCGCAGAGCGCGATAGACCGCGACTACCTTGAGCGCGAAAACCCTGAGCTTTTCGACCACCTGTGGGCTAACCCAGCCACTCGAGTTTTGGCAATGTACGAGGGTCAGGTGCTCCTCATGGGAGATGCCGATCACCCGCTGCCGCAACTCAGGCTCCTGCCGGTAGAGGCGGTGCCTAGCGCCCAACTGCGGGTTTACCTTGGCAAGACCACCGAAGGCCAAGCCGGCGAAGCAGTTGGTACTCCAGTGGTCTTGGCTGTACTTGGCACCAACTCTGCCAACCAGGTGGAGCCCACCACCGAAAATTGGCACGGACTAAGAAAAACCGGAGCCGGGCTTTCGGCCAGAGATGCCGGTCTTTATGCGCAGGGTTTGGCCGTTGCCAACTTTCACCTGAGTCACCCTTATTGCCCAAGTTGTGGTCTGCCAACCGCGGTGGCCCAAGGCGGCTGGAGTCGCAAGTGCTTCAAGTGCGACAAGAGCATTTTCCCTCGCACCGATCCGGCGATCATCGTTGCCGTGACCGACGAACAAGACCGAATCTTGCTGGGTTCTCAGGGAATTTGGGAAGAAAACCGCTGGAGTATTTTGGCCGGTTTTGTGGAATCGGGCGAAAGCCTAAACGCTGCGGTGATCCGCGAGGTTTACGAAGAAGCCGGAGTTTGGGTTACCGAACCGCACTTTATGGGTAGCCAGGCTTGGCCTTTCCCCTGTTCATTGATGGTGGGGTTCACGGCCAAAGTTGATTCCAGCAAGGGGCATCAAGACCTGATCCCCGATGGACTCGAAATCGAAAAGGTGCGTTGGTTTAGCCGCGAGGAAATCGCTGCCGAGCGCGACAACCTGCTGCTTCCTGGCAAATTGAGCATTGCCCGCGCTTTGATTGATCACTGGTTTGGTGGCAACATCGATGACCGTGGATAGCCTGCTTGCCAAACTTGACCCGGAACAACAGGCCGCAGCACAAAGCCTGATTGGCCCAACCTGCATCATTGCGGGTGCTGGTACCGGCAAAACCCGAACCATCACGCACCGAATCGCCTACGGAATCGCCAAGGGTTATTACAGCGCCAATCGCGTGATGGCCTTGACCTACACAAACAAGGCCGCGGCCGAACTGCGTTCGCGTCTGCGCGCACTTGGCGTTGGCGCCGTTTCCGCCAAGACTTTTCACGCTGCTGCGCTGTCGCAGTTGGAATATTTTTGGCCCCAGTTCACCGGGGGAGAAGTCCCCAGCATCCTCACCTCTAAGGCCAAGTTGCTTGGCAAACTAGCCGAGGATCGCAAATACCGCATGGATGCGGCGGGCGTGCGCGACTTGGCGGCGGAGATTGAGTGGCGCAAGTATTCCATGCTCACCATGGAACAATACGCAAATGCGGGGCGCAAGCTGCCTGCCGGCCTGAGCCTGCCAAAGTTGCTAGACCTTTTGAAGGCATACGAAGATACCAAAACCGCATCGAATCAAATCGACTTTGAAGATGTCTTGATCCTTTGTTTGGGATTACTCAGAGCCGAACCCCGGGCCTTGGCACACGTTCACCAGCAGTATCGATTTTTCACCGTAGACGAATACCAAGATATTTCGCCTTTGCAGCACGCTTTGCTCGACACCTGGCTTGGCGATCGCAACGACCTTTGTGTGGTGGGCGACCCTAATCAGACCATTTACTCGTTCACTGGGGCCAGCAGTTCGTTCTTGCAAACTTTTGAGAGTCGATACCAAAACGCCACCGTAGTGGAACTCACTCGCAACTACCGAAGCACTCAGCAGATTGTTAGTTATGCCAATAGGCTCAGGGCCGGTCAAAGCGATTTGAGCCCGCTGGAAAGCCAAGGGCCCATCGGCCTAGCACCCAGAATCCAGGGTTTTGGCAACCCTGCCGAGGAAGCCGCCTACATCGCTCATCAGGTTAAGACTCTGCTGGCATCCGGGGTCAAGGCCAGTCAGATTGCAGTGCTGTACCGAGTGAACGGTCAGAGCGAACCGCTTGAAGCGGCTCTTACCAGCGCCGGTGTTGGTTACCAACTCAAGGGTGGAACCCGCTTCTTTAACCGACCCGAGATAGTGGCTGCCATGCGGACTATCCGCGCCGAATTGGTTGGCAAGACCGATAAACCAACCCATCACCTATTGGTGGAAATATGTCGCGGGCTCGGATGGACAGCCGACGGCAACCGAGCCGTGGGTGCCACCCGAGAAAAGTGGGAAAGCCTGAACGCTCTGCTTGAAATCTTGGATGAGATGCCGGAGGGCATTACCCCGGCCGAGTTCTATGCCGAGTTGGAGGAACGCCAACGCAGCCAGCACGAACCAGAAACCGTTTGGGTGACCATGGCTACCTTGCACGCTGCCAAGGGTTTGGAATGGGACAACGTCTTTTTGCTTGGGCTAAATGAGGGTTACCTGCCAATCAGTTATGCCAAGACCGACGCCGAGATCGCGGAGGAAAACCGCCTGCTCTACGTTGGAATCACGCGAGCCAAAAAATCTTTGATGCTTAGCTACAACGGCCATTCTCCATCGAGGTTTTTGGCACTGCTGCAAAAGCACTAGGCGGCGCTCGCCGAGACCAGCGCGCAGGAGCAATCACCGTGCCGCTGCCACGCCAGTTGCTCAAGTTCACCGGTGTCCAGCTGATATCTGAACCCCGTATCCGTGGCCTTACCAAAACCGCCGATTTGATCCAGCCACCCCAGCAAAACTTGCACGGCCAATCCCACGCCAATCAGTTTGTTAGCGGTGTGGTCAAACCGAAGACTGCTGGTGAGCAGCTGCGAACTAACAACTCCCCAGTGGGGCTGGTTTTGCCTTTTATTCAGGTGTTGACAGTTGAGGCAGGCGGTTTTTCCTGGAACCAAAACGGGACTCAGCTCTACACCGGTGGCGTCGAAGACTAACGTTTGATGTGGGATTCCCCGAGCTGCCCAGGGCCCATATCTCTTGGGGTCTATGACCTGCTGCGCTAAGAACAAGACCGAATCTACGGTGTCTATTTGGCTGGGTTTCAAGTCCCTAGCTGACACCAGCCTGGACGCGGGCCAGGTGGCCTGCAGAATCAGGTGAGCCGCTGTCACCCTTTGGTGACCAATCAGTCCCTCCGGATAACCGTTTGGTCCGGTGTCGGCAGCGGTTACCACGCTCTGGTCCAGGGTTACCAAAGTGCCAACTCCCGCTCCGGCCAAAGCCAACATTGCCAAAAGGCCGCTGGCGTCTAGCTGATCAATTTGCACCACCCGTTTGTGCCGCTCGGTCATCACGGCTTGTCCACCGGTGGAGTGTTTGAGGCTAGCCCAAATGGTCTCCGCGAACTGTGGCTGGGCAGGGTCTGGCGGCAAACCAGCCAAGTCAAAATCTGATTTCCCATTGGCGTGTTTTTGTAGCAATGGTTCAAGTTGCTCTAGCAGCACCTTTGCCTGCTGTGCGGGCAGTTTGGCCTGTTTGGCCACGGCGGCCAGCTGGTTCGGCGCCACCCCAAAATAGAGAGCATCGATGAATCGCTCTTGCTCCGCCGAAAGCTGGGGGAGCACGACGCTTCGGGCATCGGTGCCAATTTGAAGGGTGGAGGGACTATGCCACAGCAGTTGGTGATTTGGATTGAGTTTTAGAACCATGCCCAGATTGTGCCAAGGGTGGCAGACAAACCCGATTTAGTTATCAACAGGCTTAGAGGGCAAACCCTGAAAGTCTCTGGTTAGTTGCCCAGAAGGTTTCTTAACTCGGCATCAAAGTCATCGCCGCCGCCTTGCAACCGGGTTATCAACAGCGATGGGTTCTCGATGTCGGTGGTGGTTGGAAGCATGTCTGGGTGATCCCAAAGTTCGTCTCGTTTAGCGTTTCCCAACACCATTCCAAGTTCCAGCCACATGGTGGTTGCCTCGCGCAGTTTGCGGGGTTTAAGTTCCAGCCCAACCAGGGTGCCAAAAGTGAGTTCCGCAGGGCCACCGGTGGCACGGCGTCTGCGAACTGCCTCGGCAATCGCGGCAGCCTTAGGCAAGAGTTTGGTGGCCTCCTGAGTCACGGCATCCACCCAACCCTCAATCAGGGCGAGCATGGTTTCAATTGCCTCAAGGGCACGCTCCTGATCCTGGGTTTTGTCGCCCAAAAGGGCACCGCTTTCCAACAGGTTCTGCATTTGCGAAGGATTCGAGAGGTCCATGGCGCTCGCCGCTTCTTCAATCTTTTTGTCGTCGATAGAGATATCAGCCGCATAAGAAGAAATCTGGGCCACCACGTGGTCGCGCAACCATTTGCTGTGCTTGAACAAGCGGGCGTGGGCTAACTCCCGCACAGCTAGGTAAATCATGGCCTGCTGTGCTTCAACATCTAGTCCAACAATGAATTCATCGATGTTCTGTGGCACAAAAGCCGCGCGTTGCTCAGTGAAGATAGGCAGGCCAATGTCAGCGCCAGACAGCACCGTGGAACTGAGTTTTCCGATTGCCGTTCCCAGTTGCATGGCAAACATGGCTCCGCCTGCATTGCGAAGCAGCCTGCCTGCTTCCTGCATAAGGGAAGCAAGTTCTTCGGGAGTGTTAGACGAAAGATGTTCGCTCAGTGCAACGGCCATTCGGTTGGCAACTGGCTCGCTCATCACCTTGAACAGCGGCATTGCGTCGTCTACCCAAAGATCGCGGGTGAGTAGTTTGGGTTCGGTAGTCAGATCCGAAACTTCTGTTGCCTGGTCTAGCCAGAGCGTGGCGATACTAACGGCATTGCGCCAGGCATCGCGCTGGGCCTCGGTTACGCCGTGGTTTGCTTTGCGAGCGGTGGTTTTGGCATGTTGGAGGGCAACGTTCCAGTCAACACCGTCGACTGCGTTTTGGTTGCCCATGGCCTGGCTAAGCATACCCAGCATTTGCCTCAGTTGCTCAGGGTCCTGGGGTAGCCCCGCCGCCTTGGCAAGCTCGGCAGCATCAAAGCTGTTCGGGTTGTTCAGGTACCGCTGTAAAAACGCCTGAAAGTCGGCCGGATTGAAATCGCGCGGGTCAGAATCATCGTCTGAACCATCAAAGTTCTCTGGGTTGTTATTCATGGCGTCCTTCCCAAATTCAACGCTAATGCCCAAAACCAAGGTTTTGCGCGTTGGGAATGTGCCTTTGGGCCTTTGTTCGCCTAAAGCGTTGCGTTCCTGGCACCACAACTTGTTAGCCCAAAGCCTTGCTCGTCTAGGCTTATTTCATCACCAGAAGGACACCAGTGACCTACTTTTCAGATACGCCACCAGATGCCAACGAGCCATATGCTCCTGGTTCAGGTGGCCACCGCAATCTTGGTCGAACCGTCTTTGGTTACGTGCTTTTAGCTCTGTTGGCCGCCCTGGTTCTGATTGGTGCGTACCTTCCCGCACCCTACGCAATCGAGCGCCCAGGCCCTGCCTTCAACGTGCTTGGCCAGAACAACAAGACTCCAATCATCACAGTCAGCGGCGCCCCAACCTACGCCACCGATGGCGCACTTGACTTACTCACCGTCGAGCTGTTGGGCAGCCCCGGCCACGCGCCAACCTGGTTCGATTTAGCAGGCGCTTATCTAGATAAGTCGCAGAACATTGTTCCCATGGACGAGGCATTCCCACCTAACCAAAGCTCGGTAGACGTGAGCCGGCAAAATGCGCTTATGTTCGAGGATTCTCAGCAGCAGGCCACCGCAGTGGCATTGAACGCTCTGGGCTACCGCTACAAAATGCAGCTCTATGTGGACTCGCTGGCCAAGGGCGGCCCGGCCACTAACAAGTTGCAAAAGGGAGACGTAATTCTCAAGATTGCGGGCAAGACCGTTCAAAGCATCGATGGCCTTCGAGCCATGGTTCAGACCACCAAGGGCCAGCCTGTGAATGTGGACGCCGAACGCGCTGGCAAGCCATTTACCGTTCAGATCACTCCTGTAAAAAGCCAGGGCAAGTGGCGGGTCGGCATATTTGCCGGTAGCCGTTTTGATTTCCCCATCGATGTGAAGTTGCAGCTTGCCGACGTTGGCGGCCCTAGCGGCGGAACAATGTTTGCCCTGGGCGTCTACGACAAACTCACACCGGGAAGCCTTACCGGTGGGCAAATGATTGCAGGTACCGGAACCATCGACCAATCCGGTGAAGTTGGCCCAATCGGCGGAATCCGCCAAAAACTTTACGGAGCGGTTCGCGCGGGAGCCACCTGGTTCCTAGCGCCAGAGTCCAACTGCGATGAGGTCGTTGGTCATATTCCAGATGGCATTCAGGTGGTTAGCATGAAAACCTTCACCGATGCCCTCACCGCAGTAAAGCAAATAGCAGCTAAGAAATCCATTGCCGGCCTGCCAACCTGCAGCGCCAACTAAGAAGAGGATCCAACTTTGAACAAGCGTCGAATCTCACCTGCCGCGATTGCAACTTTGATTGTGGTGGCCATCGTGATTTTGTTGGTCGGCTCAACCGGTTATTACACCGATTTCCTGTGGTTCAGCCAACTCGGATTCGCCAAAGTATTCAGCACCAAACTGCTGGCATCCATCGGCCTATTTGTGGTCGGTTTTGTCGGCATGGCAGTTCCAATCTGGGTCAGCATCTCGTTGGCGTTCCGCAACCGACCAATCTATGCGCAGTTTGCCACCGCGCAGATCCCGGGATTGGCTGCTTACCGCGACCTACTTACCCAGATTCGCCGACTAATCACCGTGGTCGTTCCAATTGTTCTTGGTCTTTTCGCCGGTGTTGCCAGCAGCGGGAACTGGGCCAAGGTGCTCGCGTTCTTTAACCAGTCCAGCTCCGGCATTAAAGACGCGCAGTTCCACCTAGACGTTTCTTTCTACTTCTTTAGCCTTCCTTTCTTGCAGTTGCTGGATGCCTATTTGAGCGCCGTCCTGTTCATTAGTCTTCTGTTAGCAATAGCAATCCATCTGGTATTCGGTGGTATTCGATTTAGCGGCCGCGCCATTACCTTCACCCCGGCAGCCAGAACTCAAATCGCAGTTACTGCCGCGCTGTTTGTGGCCCTACAAGCGCTGACTCTGTGGTTGGACCAGTACCAAACCATGACCAGCGCCAGCGGTCTGTATACCGGTGCCACATACACCGATGTCAACGCTTCAATCCCGGCATTCCAAATCATGGCCGGCATCGCCGCATTGGTTGCGGTGCTGTTTATCGTCACTGCAATCGTAGGCAAATGGCGTCTACCGGTTATCGCTACCGGGCTAATGATTGTGGCTTCGTTGCTGTTGGGTGGCCTTTACCCTTGGGCCGTTCAGACCTTCCAGGTGGTGCCAAATGAGCGCACCTTGGAGAGCGAGTTCATCAATCGCAACATCGCAGCAACCCGCTTTGCATACGGCCTAGACAACATCCAGACCGTGAACTACGCGGCCAAGACCACGGCTACTCCAGACGCCCTAAAGAACGATTCGCTCACCGCGGCGCAGATTCGAATCATCGATCCTGCCCTGGTTAGCGCTTCGTTCAAGCAGTTGGAGCAGTTCCGCCAGTACTACGACTTTGTGAACCACCTCGATGTTGACCGCTACACAATCAATGGCAAGACCCAGGACACGGTGGTCGCGGTTCGTGAACTGAACCAGAGCGGCCTTGGTAGTAGCCAAAGTTGGGTAAACAACGTGATTGTTTACACTCACGGCTATGGCGTAGTTGCTGCCTTTGGAAACCAGCGTTCGGTCGATGGTCAGCCGGTCTTCTTGCAGAGCGGCATTCCAAGCACCGGCCAACTTGGCACCTTTAGGCCGCAGATTTACTTTGGTGAGCAGTCGCCAACCTATTCGATTGTTGGCGGTAAAAAGGGCAGCACCAAACTTGAGATGGACTACCCGGGAGGCGCTGGCAACCAGCAGCAGACCTACACCACCTTTGAAGGCAACGGCGGCCCAAAGTTGGGCAACCTGCTGAATCGCCTGGCCTACGCCATCAAGTTCCAGAGCGAGCAAATTTTGCTAAGTAACTCGGTGACCGATTCCAGCCAGATCCTCTACAACCGCAACCCACTAGACCGCGTAAAGGCAGTGGCTCCTTACCTAACCCTCGATAGCGACACCTATCCATCGGTGGTTAACGGGCACGTGGTTTGGATTGTGGACGGCTACACCACCAGCAGCCAGTTCCCTTATTCGCGAGCCGAGAACCCCAACTCTGCCATTGCCGACACCACCGGAACCAACGGCCGATTCGGCGGGAATCTGAACTACATCCGCAACTCGGTGAAAGCCACCGTGGATGCCTACGATGGCTCGGTTCACCTTTACGAATGGGATTCCAAGGACCCGATTCTGAAGACTTGGGAAAAGATTTTCCCGGGAACCGTGGAGCCGATGAGTCACATGTCTGGTGAGCTAATGAGCCACATTCGTTACCCAGCCGACCTGTTCAAGATTCAGCGCAACATGCTCGGCGCCTACCACGTGACCGAGGCCGGCGCGTTCTATAGCCAGCAAGACGCATGGATGGTGCCGAACGACCCAGTGCCATCGCAAGTGATTGGCTCTGGAAACGCTCAGCCACCTTATTACCTGAGCCTAAAAACCCCGGGTGCCGCTACTCCCGACTACAGCCTGTACACCACCTTCATTCCAAAATCCACGGGTGCCAGCAGTAGAAACGTCTTGACCGGTTACCTAGTTGCCAACAGCGATGCGGGAAACAAGTCGGGCATTCGCGGAAACAGCTACGGCAAGATGCAACTCTTGGTTCTTCCAAGAGCCACCATCGTGCCCGGTCCTGGTCAGGTTCAAAACAACTTCAATGCCGACAGCGATGTAAGTAAGCTGCTGAACCTGCTTCGTCAGGGCAGCACTGAAGTCTTGAACGGAAACCTACTTACTTTGCCAGTGGGTGGAGGATTACTCTACGTGCAGCCGGTTTACATCAAGTCCACTGGTGAGACATCGTTCCCATTGCTAAAGAAAATTTTGGTGGCGTTTGGAGACAAGATCGCTTTCGAAGACACCCTTGACCAGGCTTTGACCTCCTTGTTCGGCTCTAGCGCTCCAACCGATCCGGGAACAGGCAATGGCACGGGAACGGGAACGGGCACGGGCTCAGGAACTGGAACAGGAACTGGCGCCGGATCGGCCAACAACACCGCCCTGCAGTTGGCGCTGAACGCTGCCAAGCAGGCTCTGGCCGACAAGGCTGCGGCCATGCAGTCCGGAGACTGGACTGCATACGGCAAGGCAGAGGCTGCGCTCACCAAGGCAATCAACCAGGCATTGGCGGCAAGCACTGTAACCAAGTGACGGTTTGTGGTTGGTTGGCTTTCGTGCTAACATTGGAACTTCGCCGCGGGGTGGAGCAGTTCGGTAGCTCGCCGGGCTCATAACCCGGAGGTCGTAGGTTCAAATCCTGCCCCCGCAACCAATAGAGAACCCCAGTAGAGCACTGGGGTTTTCGCCTTTAACGGGCATTTCACCGCTCGCTGGGCTGCTCTCGCAACTGCCAAGATATCAACCGGAACAACTGCTGTTGAAAACTTTGGGCCGAATATTCAGCTCGGCGGTAAGTTTTCCCAATGCTTCGAATCACAAAATCCTTCGCTAGCTGGGCGATAGCCACCGTAGTTGTTTCCGCATCGTTCTCGGCGCATCCACCAGCACAAGCTCAAGACTGCCGCCATGCCGGGGCCAGCCAAGAACGTTCCGGTTCCAAACTGACCTTGGGCTCACAAGTAGACGGCGACCTAGTGACCATTTGCCTGAACAAAAAACTGCTCAAGTCGCTTACTCAAACCACGGCACCTAAGCCTGTGCCAAGGCCCGCGCCTAGGGCAACAGCAAAGTCCACCCCAAAGCCTGCGCCTAAGCCACTGTCCAAAACCACCTCTAAAAAACTAGTTCCATCGGCGCCAACTCCACGAGCCTCTAAGCCCGCGGTTCGCACCAAAACCAGGGTGCAGGCAAGTTCATCGACCGCTGTATTCAAGGCAATGAAGCCCAACAGTTGGGTTAGTCCAACGGGCGCTTTGAAACCCGGTCAGTCAGCCACCTTCCAAGTTGAATTTCGCCAACGATTCGGAAAGGCCACACTCTTTGGCAACTCCGTGGTGGTTCGATTCAAGCCAGAATCTGTGAGTTGGCTCTTTGGTGACGGAGCAGCGGCCGAAACCATCACAGCTAGCCACGATTACCTGCAATCTGGAACCTTTCTGGCTCTCGCACACGTGAAGTACAGGGTGGATTACCGGCTTGCTTCCGGGGCCTGGCTCAAAGATCCTGACCCGATAGTCCTCGCATCGGTGCCCTTGAACATTTCAGTTGCAGCCAACTTGGAACAGCAACCTTCGGGCAACACGGTGCTTATCACTCCACCGTAAATTCGCCTCTGAGTGAACACTTAGGCTTTTAGCAGGATTTACTCAGACTCTGTTGTGACAATCACAATGCCAAGAGTTTCGAAAGGTATTTATCTTGTCTAATAACGTGCCTAACAGTCACTACGACGCGCAGTTCCTATTCGACGAACCAGCCAAGGTTTCGCCGGTGCCAGCTGCTCCATCTGCTGGAAAGGTGTTGCGCAAAATCAATAGCCGACTTTCCAAGTCAAGCGCCATCACCGGCATCGTGATCGGTGCCGCAATGGGCGGACTGGTTGGTGCTGGAGCAGGAATCGCCACTCAGGGATTCCTGGCGGCTAACGGCACGATTATTGTCAACAACTCAGACCACGTTAACTGGGTCACGGCTGTTGCCAAGGCGGCATCGCCATCGGTGGTAACTATTTCGGTTTCTGGTTCGAACGGTTCCGGCAGCGGTTCGGGTGTGGTGCTAACCAAGTCTGGCTACATCCTTACCAACACCCACGTGGTGACCCTCGAGGGCTCAACCGCCACTCCGGTGATCGAAGTTCGCACGGTAGGCGGCAAGGTTTACAGCGCAACTGTGGTGGGCACCGACCCAACCAACGACTTAGCTGTGGTTAAGGTAACCGCCATCACATCGCTTACTCCGGCTGTATTTGCAGACAGCAGCAAAATCAATGTGGGCGACAACGTGGTTGCCATCGGTTCGCCACTTGGGCTCGACACCACGGTTACGGCGGGTATTGTTAGCGCCCTCAACCGCACTATTCAGGTGGCAAACAGCGCGGCCCCAGAAAACGGCAGTGGCACCGGAGGTGGACTCCAGTTCTTCAACGGAAACTCCTCGACCACGGCCGTACCTATCAACATCAGCGTGATCCAAACCGACGCCGCGATCAACCCGGGAAACTCGGGCGGCGCATTGCTAAATGATCAAGGTCAGGTCCTTGGAATCAACGTGGCTATCGCATCGGCCGGCAACACAAGCGGTAATGGCCAGACCGGTTCGATTGGTGTGGGCTTCGCCATCCCTGCAAATAATGCCCAGCGCATTGCAGCCGAACTAATCAAGAGCGGAAAGGCGAGCCACGCAATGCTTGGTGCCTTTATCTCCGATGCCATGAGCTCGAACAGCAACTCTTCGTTCAGTGTTGGAGCCAAAATTGCCAAGCTAATGCCAAATAGCCCAGCGGGCAAAGCCGGCATCCAGGTGGGCGATGTGGTTGTAAAAATCAACGATGAAGTCATCACCTCCGCTTCGGATTTGACTGCCTTGGTGCGTCAGTTGCCTGCCGGCGCCAAAGCCATCTTTGAAGTACAACGGGCAGGAAAAGTCCTAACTATTTCCGTGACTCTGGGCGATGCTGTTAACCTAGGCAAGTAGTTCTAGGGCTGGAGGCTAACTTGAGTGATTTGGGTGCATCGGACATCGGTGGTCAGACCGCTGGATCGACCCTGCTCGAACGCGAAGTTCTAGAAAACCTAGAACCCGGAGACCACGAACGCTACTCGCACTATGTGCGCAAGGAAAAGATTGTGGAAAGCGCAGTTCTTGGCGTTCCAGTGACCGCGCTCTGTGGCAAGATTTGGGTTCCCGGACGCGACCCGCAAAAGTTCCCGGTTTGCCCAACCTGCAAAGAGATTTACCAGGGACTTCGCCCCGAGCCACCAGCCGACAACGGTGGCAAAGTCGGTGGCGGCGAATAAACTCGGTCTTGTGAACGACGCACCTATTGGCATTTTTGACTCGGGAGTGGGTGGGCTAACTGTAGCCCGCGCAATCATCGATCAACTTCCCAATGAGTCCATCATCTATGTAGGTGACACAGCCAATAGCCCTTACGGTCCCAAGTCCATTCCTGTTGTGCGAGAACTCGCACTAGAGGTGATGGACCGTTTGGTAGACGAGGGCGTCAAACTTTTAGTGATTGCCTGCAACTCCGCCAGCGCCGCGGTTCTGCGCGATGCCCGCGAGCGCTACACCGTGGGCCGAGGAATTCCGGTGGTCGAGGTGATTCAACCAGCGGTTCGCCGTGCGGTTGCCGCCACCAGAAACCGGCACGTTGGGGTGATTGGCACCAATGCCACCGTTACCTCCCGCGCCTACGACGACGCCTTTGCCGCCGCAGTAGACCTTCAAATAACAAGCGTTGCCTGCCCAAGTTTTGTTGAATTCGTTGAAAACGGCATCACCAGCGGACCCGAACTCATGGCAGAGGCCGAGCGCTATCTTGCACCCATCAAGGCTGCCGGAGTAGACACCCTGGTTCTGGGCTGCACCCATTACCCGCTACTTACCGGTGCAATCAGTTACGTGATGGGGGATCAAGTTACTCTGGTCTCCAGCGCCGAAGAAACCGCCAAAGACGTCTACCGCACCCTTGCGGCTCACGGGTTGATGCGAACCGCTTCCTCGGCTCCAAGCCTGCGGTTCCAAGCCACGGGAGACGCAAAACCATTCGGCCGGCTTGCTCGCCGATTCCTCGGTCCGGAGGTCACTCAGGTGGAGCACCTCGATACCGCGAATCCAGCTTCTGTCGGCGAAAACACCGCTTACCCGGTCACTCAAACCGTGACCATCCAACAGATTTCCCCAAACTAAGGAACCAAAATGTCTAACCGCGCCGATGGCCGCACCAGCAGCCAGTTACGTCCTGTCACTATCGAACGCGGCTGGAGCGATCATGCTGAGGGCAGCGCGCTAATCAGTTTTGGCGGCACCAAGGTTCTTTGCACCGCAAGCTTTACCGCGGGTGTTCCTCGCTGGAAGGTGGGCAAAGGTGAAGGTTGGGTAACCGCAGAGTACGCCATGCTCCCGCGCGCCACCCACGATCGCAACGACCGCGAGGCAGTAAAGGGCAAGATCGGTGGCCGCACCCACGAGATCAGCAGGCTCATTGGTCGCAGCTTGCGTGCGGTTGTAGACGTTAAGGCGCTCGGCGAAAACACCATCGTGATCGACTGCGATGTGCTGCAGGCCGATGGCGGAACCAGAACCGCGGCAATCACCGGCGCATTTGTGGCGCTAGCGGATGCCATTGCCTGGGGCAAGGCCAAGGGGCACATCGCTGCTAAAAGCCAGCCGCTAACCGACTCGGTTTCGGCAATCAGCGTTGGAATCATCGATGGCCTTCCGCTACTTGACCTGGCCTACGTAGAAGACGTACGAGCCGAGACCGACATGAATGTGGTGGTCACCGGTAGCGGCAAATTCATTGAGGTTCAGGGAACCGCCGAGGGAGCACCTTTTGACCGCGATGAACTAAACCTGCTACTGGATTTGGCCTTGGAAGGCAACGCCGAGTTGGCTCAGATTCAGAAGAACGCCCTGGCTCAGGCACTAAAGGGCTAGCCGTGCAGTTAGTACTTGCCACGCACAACGCTCACAAGGTGCAAGAGGTGGGCCAGATCCTTGGCGCCACCCTGCCAAACCTCACTGTTTTGGGTTACGACGGCCCGGAACCAGTAGAAGACGGCACCAGTTTTCTGGAGAACGCGCTAATCAAGGCGCGCGCGGCCTTTCAACACACCGGTTTGCCTTCATTTGCAGACGACAGCGGAATTGCAGTTGAAATCTTGGGTGGGTCACCCGGAATCTTTAGTGCTGGTTGGGGCGGAACCCGCGATTCGGTCGCGAATCGGCAACTGCTGTTGGCTCAACTTGCAGACGTGCGCCCAGAACACCGAGCCGCATCTTTTGTGTGCACCATTGCTCTGGTAACTGCCGAATCCGAAATCAGCTTCACCGGAATATGGCCCGGAGAGGTTGCCACGCAAGAGCGGGGCGAACACGGGTTCGGCTACGATCCGGTTTTCATCCCCGAGGGATTCGATTGCACGGCTGCCCAACTGGAGCCTGAAGTGAAAAATGCGCTGAGTCACAGGGCCATGGCCCTGGAGCAGTTGGCAAGCTACCTAGCGGAAATCGGACTTTAGTTAGTCGTTGCTAACCACTGTTTGCCCTAGGGCAGATCGCGGGCAGGGCCTCTGTTAGTCATTGCTAACCACGGTTTGCCCGGCATCTTTTAGGGCCTGAGCATTCGTAAGTGCCTTGTCTTCGCGGCGAGCCTTTAGCGCTTCTAGAGCGATTGGGATGCTGCTCAGCAAAACAAAGCCAATGGTGAAGTACTCGATATTGTGTCGCACGAACTCGATTGATCCCAAGAAGAATCCCAGAAGCGTGATTCCGGTGCCCCATCCCAAAACACCAAAGATGTTGTAGCGCACGAACTTTCGGTAGGGCATCTGTCCGATTCCTGCTGCCACCGGAACAAAGGTTCTCATCACTGGCACAAAGTGCGCCAAGACCACGGCACGAGCACCGTAACGCTCAAAAAACGCGTGGGTACGTTCCACGTTCTTGTGGCTAAAGAGTTTGGATTCGGGTCGGTTGAAAAGCGACTCTCCGGCTTTACGACCGATAAAGTAGCCGGTCTGATCCCCGGCAAAGGCGACCACCGAAACCAAGGTGCACATCAGCCAAATCGGCATCGTGAAGTTTCCAAAGTGAACCGCGCCAGTGCTGATCATCAAGCCCACTACGAATAGCAGCGAGTCGCCAGGCAAAAAGAAGCCCACCAAAAGGCCGGTTTCGATAAAAACCATGGCGAGAACGACAACCACTGCATAGCCACCCATTGAGCTAATGAGGGTTTGCGGGTCGAGAGCTGATATTCCAAACATGTGCCCCTAGCAGGATTCGAACCTGCGCGCCCGCCTTCGGAGGGCGGCGCTCTATCCCCTGAGCTATAGGGGCTTAGGTTGCTATAAGACTAACAGTCAGCCGCCAGGCGCTTCCTAGGTATATTGGCCACTAGATCCAAACAAGTGCGCAGCCGTGGCTGCACCTACAAAAACCTGAAAGAAGCGCACCGATGGCACTGAGATTAGAAGACAAGTGGATTTGGGATTCCTGGTACGCCTTTGATGGCCAGAACTATCACGCCTTTTACCTCCACGCCAGCCGAGCGCTCGGTGATCCGGTTCGTCGTCACAGAAACCCCATCGTTGGCCACGCAATCAGCACCGATCTAACTAACTGGACCGTGGTTCGCGACGCAATTGTGGTTAGTGATTCGCCTGCTTTTGACAGCTGGACCACTTGGACCGGTTCGGTTGTTCAGGCCGAAGACGGTCTGTGGTGGATGTTTTACACCGGAACCAGTCGTGAAGACGGCGGAGACATTCAAACCGTAGGTGCCGCCACCAGCAAAGACCTATTGGTTTGGGAAAAGGTGTCCAACCGGCCTTTGGTCACCGCCGACCCGCAGTGGTACGAACTTTTAGACAAAGCAAACTGGCATGACCAGGCTTGGCGCGACCCATGGGTGTTCAAGTTTCCCACTGGCATAACCACCGGAGCGGCCGCCATCGGTGTTGCTGGCTATCAGCAAACCACCGATATCTGGCACATGCTGGTAACCGCCCGCTCCAACCACGGCGCCTATGCAACTAGGGGAGTGCTGGGCCACGCAACAAGCCACAACCTGATGGATTGGACAGTTCAGCCACCGTTGAGCGAGCCGGATCAAGGTTTTGGACAGCTTGAGGTGTTTCAGTTCGAGGTGGTGGACGGAGTTCCGATTTTGCTTTTCTGCTGTGGCTGGAGGGAGTTATCGGCCGAGCGCGCGCAAAGTTTTGGAAAACGTGATGCGAGTTACAGCGTTGCCGTGAATGCGGACCTCACCGGAATCGACTTCAATAACGCCAAACCGTTTGAGCACAATTTGGTTTACGCAGGGCGTCTTGTTCAAGGCCCGGATCAAAAGTGGAACCTGATTGGCTTTGTGAATGAGGTAGACGGCGAGTTTGTTGGCGAACTCAGTGACCCAATTCCGGTGACTGCAAGCGCTAGTCAAGGATTGATTCCAAGAGCCCTTTAGTTTGGTGTTTTAGGCAACAAAAAGGGCTTTATAACAAAGAAACAACAAGCGGTTACAGGCGAGAAACTCTTGGTTTATAAGGGTTTTTCTTTTTTAAAGTCAAAAATTCCGTAAGCGGTTACAAAGATTTGATAACGCTTGCGTAAATATGCTCCTTTTTTGGTGGTTTTCGTTCTAATGTTTTCCTCAGACGCTCAGCGGGTTTGGCTGGGTGCTCATAGGAAAGGAAAACCATTATGAAAAAGGGACTCCGCATTGGAGCTGCAGTAGCAATCGCTGCAATGGCTTCGGCAACCCTAGGTCTAGGTGCAGCACACGCTGCAACTCGCACCGTTACCATCTTCGGTGGATACTCGGCTGCTGACGCAGCTGCATTCCAGGACGAACTGGACATTGCGTTCCCAGCTAGCTCGGGCATCAAGGCAAAGTTCACCGCTCTTGCATCGTTCGACACCGACATCACCGCAAAGATCAAGGCTGGTCAGGCACCGGACATCGCTATGTGGCCACAGCCAGGCGGTCTTCTAGCACAGAAGAAGAACCTAGTTCCTCTTGACCGCGTGCTAGGCGCAGCAACCCTAAAGAAGATCATCGCAACCGAGGTTCCTGGTTTCGAGCTTCTAGGCAAGTCGGGCTCGACCACTTACGGTCTTCCAGTATCGGCAAACCTAAAGTCGATCGTGTTCTACAACCCAGCAGTCTTCAAGGCAAATGGCTGGACCACCCCTAAGACTCAGGCTGACCTAGACACTCTTCAGGACAAGATCAAGGCTTCGGGCAAGGCTTACCCATGGTGTGCCGGTACCGAGTCTGGTGGCGCAACTGGTTGGTCTTTGACCGACTGGATGGAAGAGCTAGTTCTAAAGAACGCTGGCGTTGCAACTTACAACGCATGGTGGCAGGGCAAGGTTCACTGGAACGACGCAAAGATTGTGAAGGCTGGAAACGCTCTAGCTTCGACTCTTCTTGCAGATGGCCAGACTCAGGGTGGTGGCGCAGGTGTTACCAGCCGCTTCTTCGGTCTAGCAACCACTCAGGGCCTATTCGCAAGCAGCAAGGCTGACGGCGCATGTGCACTTCTAAAGCAGGGTTCGTTCATCACCGGATTCTTCCCAGATGACATCCAGGCTGAGATCAAGAAGGGCGACTACACCCACGTTGGCGTATTTGCTTACCCAACCCCAGCTGGTGGCTACAACGCTGTTCTAGGTGGTGGCGACACCGCCGCTGTATTCCACAACAACCCAGCAGTTGCCAAGGTTGCCGCTTACATCATGAGCGACAAGATGGGAACCCACGGTTACGCAACTAAGGCTTCGGGCTTCCTATCGACCCACAAGACCTTCCCAGCTGCGTACTTCAGTGGTCTAAACCGCCAGTTCCAGACCATCCTTGGCTCGGCTAAGGGCTTCGGCTTCGACGGTTCGGACCAGGCACCACCAGCTGTAAACGCAGCTGAGTGGAGCGAGCTAACCAACTGGTTCGCTGGCAAGGAAAGCATGGCAAAGGCGTTCAGCATCATCGACGCTGCTTACAACAACTAGTCGTAAGCGCTTACAGATAATCGTAAGATTGTCTAAGAAGTAAAAAGATTTGGCGGGAAGAGTTCGCTCTTCCCGCCAAATCTCTTACCCTCCAGTAGCACCAGCAGTATTGTTTCAGCGGCTCTTTCAGAACCGAAAGCATTAGCAGCAATGCATCACCCCTCTTATGGGAAGGATTTGGGATGAGTGACATCCTGTTCGCCATTTTGGCGGCAATAGTAGGTCCGGCAGTGACCTTCCTTTTTTACATACTTCTTAACTTCATCGTCAATCGCTTTCCGGAGAAAGCTCAGCGCGTTCTGCGCCCATACGTCTTCATCGGCCCAGTACTGGTTCTCGTAGGCGGCCTTCTGGTTGGCCCAACGATTCAGACCATGGTCTTTGCCTTCATGAACGAAGACTCCAGCGAGTTCGTTGGTTTCAAAAACTTTGTAAAGCTGTTTGGCGACAGTCAGTTCATCCTCACCGTTCGCAACAACTTTGAGTGGATCGCCGTAGTGCCACTGGTGACCGTGGTTCTTGGAATATTTATCGCCACCCTCACCGACAAACTAGGCCCGGTTCGCGAGCGAGTTTTCAAGTCGATTATTTTCATGCCGATGGCAATCTCTTTCGTTGCGGCTTCGTCAATATGGCGTCTAACTTATTCGTGGAACCCAGGTCACACCCAGATTGGTATGTTGAACGCAATCGTTGAGGCCTTTGGAGGCAAGGCGATTCCCTGGATCCAAAACGAAGACTTCACTATAAACAACCTCCTACTGATGGTGATTGTGGTTTGGGCAAACGCTGGATTCGCAATGACCCTGCTTTCGGCAGCAATCAAGGCGGTACCAGAAGAGACTGTAGAAGCAGCTGCCATCGATGGAGCTAACGCTTTCCAATCGTTCTTCCAGGTGGTCGTTCCTCAGATTTGGGGAACCGCGGTTTCGGTGTTCATCACGGTGCTGATTTCAACGATGAAGATCTTCGATGTCATTTGGGGTATGACCGGAGGAAACTTCCACACCAACGTTTTGGGTGTCGACTTCTTCCGTGAATACTTCGTTTATCAAAACACCGGTCGAGCCGCGGCGGTTGTAATGATTCTGATGATTGCAATCATCCCGATCATGATTTACCAGGTTCGCACCTACCGCAAGCAGGAGGAACTCCGATGAGCAGCATGAATCACTTTGTAGCGCGGGTCCGCAAATTCCGTCCTCTTTCAACCCTCATTATGTTGGTTGTGGTGGCCATTTGGGCACTGCCAACTTTGGGTCTTTTGGTAACTGCTTTCCGCACTCAGATGTCGTCGGTTACCACCGGTTGGTGGACTGCTATTTTTGACCCATTCCACCAGGACTGGACCACCAAGGCTTTCACTACCGTATTTAGTTCCACTTGGGATTTGGGTCCGGCATTCTTCTCTACCGTTGCAATCTCGGTTCCTGCAACAATTTTGCCGATTACCTTCGCGGCTTTTGCTGCCTACGGTTTTACCTTCCTTACCTTCAAGGGTCGCGAAGTTTGGTTCAGCCTCATCATCGCTTTGATGGTTGTGCCTATGCAGGCGGTTATCGTTGCCATCTTGCAGATGTTCATGGCCTTCGATCAGTGGTTGCTAACAATCCCAGGTAACGAATACGGCGACATCAAGTTGTCGGGTGAGTATCCAGCAGCTTGGATCGTTCACAGCGCATTTGCTATGCCATTGGCGGTTTACATTTTGCGTAACTACATGATGACTTTGCCCATGGCACTCATTGAGGCGGCCCGCATCGATGGAGCCAGTCACTTCCAGATCTTCTGGCGCCTAATCATTCCGATGTCGGTTCCAGCTTTGGCGTCGTTTGCTATCTTCCAGTTCCTATGGGTTTGGAACGACTACTTCATCGCCTACCTATTTGCTGGCAATCACACCGTGATGACATACCAGATTCTGTCTATGCTCGGACAGCACGGTGAGGGCTGGCAGGTTGTTATGGCCGGAAGCCTAATCTCGATCATTGTTCCACTGACTGTGTTCTTTAGCCTTCAGCGTTACTTTGTGCGTGGCCTTACCGCTGGTTCGGTCAAATAATAAGCCTGGGCAAACCTTTCCTAGGAAGAGATGGCGGTCACCTTTTGGTGACCGTCATTTCGCTTTAACGAATCCGTTTGTTGGCAGCCTGATTTATGCTTGACCTAAGATTCGCCGGCGAGCGGACTGTTGAGTACCTAAGGGGTTTTCCTTGAAGCCAAAGTTTTCAAATCGCGTTTTGCGTTGGCTTTCGATTGCCTTGGGCACTTCCCTAGCAACTGTGGTTTTGGCTGGCCCGCCTGCCAGTGCCGCTCCCGCCACCACGGTTTCTATTTTTGGAAGCTTCCAGGGCGAGGTTGCGAAGTCTTTGCAGGCTGAACTAGACATTGCCTTCCCTCCAAGCAGCGGCATTAAGGCGGTTTACACGCCCCTTAGCAACATGGAGGCCTCGATTCACCTGATGGTTGGCCGCAATCAAATGCCAAATATCGTGCTCTGGAATGAACCGTCGGCACTCTTGGCCTATAAGACCAAGCTGGTTTCTCTAGGAAAACTTTTGGGTGCCTCTAGGCTTGCCAAAATCCAAAACACTTTGGCATCGGGTTGGGTTCCGAGCCTCAGTGTGGGCAAGGCGCTCTTTGCTCTCCCGATTGATGTCACGCCACGAGATTTGGTGTTTTATAACCGCGACGCCTTCCGCGCAAATAAGTTGCAGGCTCCGCGCAACGATGGCGAGCTGATTGCGCTGCAGAATCAGATCATTGCTCGGGGGCTTGGTTATCCATGGTGTCTTGGCCTCGAGGCCGGCCCGGCAACGGGAGCCCCGGCGTTCAACTGGATCAAGGCGTATGCCCTAAAAGAACTGGGCCCGGCGCAGTTCAGCGAGTGGCTCAGCGGCAAAATCAAGTGGAGTTCGACACCGATTACCACCGTGGGTAATCGTGTATCCGCAATGCTTACCGGCCCGAATCAAACCCTAGGTGGCTCAGCGGGAGCAGCCGCTAGAAACTTTTCCCAAAGCACGGCAGCCGGCTTGTATGCCAACGGCAAAGTTGCCGGTCAGTGCTTCATGATGCTTGGCAGCGTCGCCTCAACCAGCTACCTTCCGCCCACGGTGCAGAGCGAAATCGCTGCGGGAAATTACACCCACCTTGGCGTCTTCGAACTTCCAACTCCCAACACCTATCAGCCTTCCCAATTGCTAGGCGGCGACTATGCCAGTACCTTCCAAAACGATCCGGCCACTGCCAAGGTCATTGAATACTTGGTTGGAGATCAGTTTGGATCCAAGGGTCTGATTAGTCACGGGTACTTCTACAGTGCGCACAAGAACGTCCCCCTCACCCAGTACGGTTCGGGTTTCCGTCGTCAGATTGCCACCATGATTCAAAACAACGGGTCCATCGGCGTTGATCGCCAACTGGTTTCAAACGGCGTGAACACAAGCTTGATTTGGACTAACCTCACCGGATGGTTCGCGGGAAAAACAACCATGGCTAAGGCTTTTGCCGCCATCGACACCGGATTCAAAAAATAACTTAGTTTCGTTTTATTGCTTGCCAGCAAAAGCAGCGACCTGCGCCAGTAGGCAGGCTTTAGGTATGATTTTAGGTAGTTGAAGCTTTTGTGTGCGGCCAACGTTGTGCCCCCAAAACTTCTGCCCAAGACTTCAAATCCGTTAGGAAAATCAACTTGACTCCAGCAGACCTATCTGCCGCCATTGTGCGCATCCTGAACGGCCTGCAGGCCTTGGGTGCACTTGGCGCTGGGCAACTGCCGGCCGACGTTGTAATCGAACGACCAAAAAATCGCGAGCACGGTGACTGGGCTACCAACACCGCGCTTCAGCTTGCCAAGAACTTCGGTACCAACCCGCGCGCTCTAGCCGAGTTGCTGGCTGCAGAACTTAGCCAAGTCCAAGGCGTTACCAAGGTCGAGATTGCCGGTCCTGGTTTCTTGAACATCACCCTAGATGCGGCGGCGGCGGGTGAACTTGCCAAGTTGATCGTGGAGGCTGGCGCAAACTACGGTAGGTCGAGCGAACTCGCCGGATCCAAGATCAACCTTGAGTTTGTTTCTGCCAACCCAACCGGACCAATGCACCTTGGTGGAGCCCGATGGGCTGCGGTTGGCGACAGCCTGGCACGAGTCCTAGAAGCTCAGGGTGCGGCGGTAACTCGCGAGTATTACTTCAATGACCACGGTGCCCAGATCGACAGATTCGCTCGCAGTCTTTTGGCTCGAGCTCGTGGTCTCGAAGCTCCGGAGGACGGCTACGGCGGTACCTACATCCAGGACATCGCTGATCGGGTTCTTGCGGGAACCGCGCAAGACATTCTGGCTCTGCCAGACCATGAAGCCCAAGAGCAGTTTCGAGCCCTAGGTGTTGATCTGATGTTCGGCGAGATTCGCACCAGCCTGCATGACTTTGGCGTGGACTTCGATGTCTATTTCCACGAGAACTCACTTTACGAATCTGGCGCAGTTCAAAAATCCATCGCCCGCCTAAGCGAACTCGGTCACATGTTCGAACAAGACGGCGCAATGTGGCTGAGAACCACCACATTTGGCGATGACCGCGACCGAGTTGTCCTAAAAAGCGACGGCGACTACGCCTACATCGCTGGAGACATTGCCTACTACCTAGACAAGCGCGAACGCGGTTTCGACCAGTGCATCTACCTGCTGGGCGCAGACCACCACGGTTATATTCAGCGAATGATGGCCCTATGTGCAGCGTTTGGTGACCAGCCTGGTTTCAATCTTGAGATTTTGATCGGCCAAATGGTGAACCTACTTCGCGATGGCGAGCCGGTTCGAATGAGCAAGCGTGCCGGAACCGTAGTAACCATGGAAGACCTGGTTGACGCGGTTGGCACCGATGCAGCGCGTTACGCGCTGGCTCGCTCTAGCGCTAACTCGCAGCTAGATATCGACCTAGAGCAGCTATCTAAGAAGACCAACGACAACCCGGTTTTCTACGTGCAATACGCCCAGGCCCGTACCCGCCAGGTGGCTAACAACGCGGCATCGCTTGGCGTTGATCACAGCGAGTTCCTGCCTGCACTTTTGGAACATCCCGCCGAAGGCGAGCTGCTGGCAAAGTTGAGCGAACTTCCAAGGGTGGTGGCTCAAGCCGCCGAGTATCGCGAACCACACCGCGTGGCCCGCTACCTGGAGGAAGTTGCCGGTACATACCATCGCTGGTACGACAACTGCCGAGTTACACCGCTAAGCGGGGGTTCGGTTGAGTCGGTTCACCGCACCAGGCTTTGGTTGAACGACGCAGCCGGAACCGTTCTAAGAAATGGTCTTGCGCTGCTAGGCGTCTCGGCTCCGGAGCGGATGTAAGTCTTATGGCAAACAAGCTGAGCCCAATCGCACCAGAATGGCTAAAGGTACCGGGGGATATCAATTCCATCGATGCCAAGGTTTGGCCTGCCAACGTAAAACGCGATTCCAACGGCGAGCTCTTGGTTGCCGGAGTAACCGTTGATGAACTCGCAAACCAGTTCGGTACTCCGCTATACGTTTACGATCAAGACGATTTCATGGCTCGTGCCGAGGGCATCAAGATTGCCTTGCAAGACGCTGCGGCCCGAATCGGCACCACCGCAAAGGTCTACTACGCAAGCAAGGCGTTTTTGTGCACCGAAATCGTCAGCTGGGTAGATCAGTTGGGGCTTTCCATCGATGTGGCATCTGGCGGCGAATTGGCGGCCGCTTTGGCCGGTGGCATTGACCCAGCCAGAATCGGTTTGCACGGTAACAACAAGAGCCTCACCGAAATCGGTCGCGCTGTGGCCGCTGGAGTTGGCGCCATAGTTGTGGACTCCGAAATCGAGATTGAGCGAATCGCGAGTGTTGCGGGCGCTCAAGACAAGGTGCAGGCGGTTCGTCTGCGAATCAACACGGGTGTTCACGCCAACACTCACGACTTTTTGGCTACCGCCCGCGAAGACCAAAAGTTTGGTATCCCAATAGCGGATGCACCTGCGCTGGTTGCCAAGATTCGCGCTGATCGCCACCTAAAGTTCCTGGGGTTGCACCAGCACGTGGGTAGCCAGATTTTTAGCTCCGATGGTTTCATTGAAAGCACCCGTCGACTAATTGCTCTTCACGCTCAGTTGCTTAGCGGGGGAGACATCCCTGAACTTAACATCGGTGGCGGTTTTGGCATTAATTACAAGCCAGCCGACAACGCTCCCTCGGTGGCCAAGGTTGCCTTTGCAATCACCGATGCGGTTGCCGCGGAATGCTCAAGACTTGGCATCAAGGTTCCGGCGTTGGCATTTGAACCGGGACGTGCCCTGGTTGGAAACGCTGGAATCACCATTTACAACGTGGGCACCATCAAAGATGTAAAAATCACCGATGGCGCCGAGCCGGCGACCCGTAAGTATGTTTCGGTGGATGGCGGCATGAGTGATAACGCCCGCCCGGCTCTTTACGAGGCCGAGTACCACACGGTGCTTGCCTCCCGCACCTCGAAGGCGGTTCCTTCGCTTTCTCGCGTAGTTGGTAAGCATTGCGAAAGCGGCGACATCGTGGTGCTACACGACTACCTGCCTGCCGATGTGTCTCCAAATGATCTTTTGGCGGTGGCGGCCACCGGCGCCTATTGCTATTCCCTAAGCAGCAACTACAACTGGCTAACTCGCCCTCCCGTGGTGGCAGTGCAAAACGGCCAGGCCAGATTAATCGTTCGCGGTGAAACCGAGGCAGACTTGTTTGCGAGAGATGTGCGGTACCAAGCCGCTCACGCGGGCAGTGCCTCCAGAAATGAAAAGGGTTAGACCTTGATCGAATACCGTCCATTGCGCATCGCGCTGCTGGGTGCCGGCAGCGTTGGCGCCCAGGTTGCCCGCTTGCTAACCGAGAACAAAGCCGAACTTGCCGCCCGTGTGGGTGCCGAACTTGAGCTGATTGGAATCGCGGTTCGCGATACCTCGGTGGAACGCCCAGGCGTTCCAGCTCACCTACTAACCACCGATGCCGAATCGCTGATTCTTGGGGCCGACATCGTGATTGAGGTAATGGGCGGCATCGAGCCAGCTCGTACCTATGTGCTGCAGGCGCTCACCTCCGGAGCCGACGTAATCACCGCCAACAAGGCGCTGCTGGCAACCCACGGCCCGGAGATCTTCGACCTAGCGGAGCAGGTTGGCGCCCAGCTTTACTTTGAGGCCTCGGTTGGTGGAGCTATTCCTATCATTCGTCCTTTGCGCGAGAGCTTGGCCGGCGACAAGGTGAACCGCATCATGGGCATCGTGAACGGAACCACCAACTACATCCTCGACCGCATGAACTCAACCGGTGCCACCTTTGCGGCCGCACTCAAAGAGGCTCAGGACCTGGGCTATGCAGAGGCCGACCCAACCGCCGACATCGAGGCCTACGACGCTGCTCAAAAGGCCGCGATTCTGGCATCGCTGGCTTTCCACACCGAGGTTCCGCTAGAGAAGGTTTACCGCGAGGGCATCACCAAGATCACACAGGCACAGATGGAAGCGGCCCGCCGCGACGGCCTCGTAATCAAGCTCCTTGCCATCTGTGAAAAAATTGCCGCTACCGAAACCGAACCAGAGGGCATCTCGGTTCGCGTTTACCCAGCCTTGATTCCTTTGGAGCACCCGCTGGGTTCGGTTCGTGGAGCCTACAACGCCGTGTTCGTTGAGGCCGAGGCCGCTGGGCAGCTCATGTTCTATGGAGCAGGCGCCGGTGGCATTCAGACCGCATCAGCGATCCTGGGAGACCTGGTTTCGGCTGCCAAGCGACACGTTGCCGGTGGTCCTGGTTTGGCAGACTCGGCTCACGCCGAGTTTGAGACCTTGGGAATCGATCGCGTCTTCACCCAATACCAGATCACCATCGAGGTCACTGACCAGCCGGGTGTGCTAGCTCAAATCGCAAACATTTTCTCCGCTCACGGGGTTTCTATCGAAACTGTTGAGCAGATGGCGCGTGTTCGCGACGGCAAGCGCACCGGCACCGCTACCCTCGAGGTAGGAACTCACCGCGCCACCGATGCCGCTTTGTCCACTGTTGTCGAGGTTCTACGCGCTACCGATGCCGTAGAGGAAATCACCTCTGTAATCCGAGTAGAAGGAGTCTAAGTTGGCTCACCAATGGCGCGGCGTTATCCGCGAATACTTTGACCGCCTAGATGTCACCTCAGACACCCCAATCATTACCCTGGGCGAGGGTGGCACTCCGCTGGTACCAGCTCAGGCACTTGCCAATCTTTTGGGCGCCGAGGCAGCTTGGCTAAAGTTCGAGGGCATGAACCCAACCGGTTCGTTCAAGGACCGCGGTATGACCATGGCGGTTTCCAAGGCCGTTGGCCACGGAGCAAAAGCTGTTATTTGTGCTTCCACCGGAAACACCTCGGCTTCGGCGGCTGCTTACGCAGCACAGGCCGGAATCAAGAGTGTTGTTCTGATTCCAGAGGGCAAGATTTCTTTGGGTAAGCTCAGCCAGGCCGTGGCTCACAAGGCAGAGATCCTGCAGGTTCAGGGTAACTTCGACGACTGCCTAATCTTGGCGCGCGACCTAGCCGAGAACTACGCGGTGCACCTTGTGAACTCGGTCAACCCAGACCGCATCGAAGGCCAGAAAACCGGAGCATTCGAAGTTGTAGAGGCACTTGGCTTTGCGCCTGACATCCACGCGCTTCCGGTTGGAAACGCCGGAAACTACTCCGCTTACTTCAAGGGTTACTCGGAAGACCGCGCTGCTGGCACCATTAAGCACCTGCCACAGATGTGGGGCTTCCAGGCCGAGGGCTCAGCTCCGTTCACCGTTGGACACCCGGTTGCAAACCCAGAGACCATCGCAACCGCGATCCGCATCGGAAACCCAGCATCCTGGGACTTGGCGCTAAACGCACGCGAGGTTTCGGGCGGTCGCTTCGGCGCCGTCTCAGATGCCGACATCCTTTGGATGCACCGCTTCCTTTCGCAGGAAATCGGCGTATTCGTAGAGCCGTCTTCGGCTACCGGTGCAGCTGGTCTTTACAAGAGCAAGCGCCAGGGCGAAAACTTTGCCGGCAAGAAGATCGTGATTACCGTTACCGGTCACGGACTAAAGGACCCGATGTGGGCCCTAAAGGATGTAAACGGAAACGACATCCAACCGCAAAGCGTCTCCAAGAATGCAGCCGAAGTGGCAGAGCGCCTAGGTCTTGCCTAAGAAACAAATGTCTGACTCCCACATGTCTAACTCAGTAAACGCGACCTCGAACCTGGTTGGCCGCAAAGTTGTGGTGCACGTGCCAGCCACCAGTGCCAACCTTGGCCCGGGTTTTGACACCTTGGGAATGGCACTATCTTTCTACGATGAACTAATCGTGGAGGCGGTTGCGGGCAACGATGTAGTGGTAGACGTTCGTGGCGAAGGTGCGGGAGAGGTCCCGACCAACCAGGACAACCTGGTTGTCAAGTGCATCGCCTACACCTTTAAGCACTATGGCCAGATCATGCCTGGCCTAAAACTAACCGCACACAATCGGATTCCACATGGTCGCGGAATGGGATCAAGCGGCGCAGCCGTGGTCTCCGGAATCATGGCGGCTAAGGGACTACTCGATGGCATCGTTGTTATGACGCCTAGCGACTTGCTTCAGATTGCCACCGAGCTGGAGGGTCACCCAGATAATGTGGCGCCGGCTCTATTCGGCGGACTTACCATCGCCTGGGAAGACGCCACCGGCCCGCGTCACAAGAAGCTTTTTGTGCATCGCGGAGTATCACCTTTGGTTTTGGTTCCAAGCTTTCAGGTAAGCACCAAGTTGGCCAGATCGCTTCAACCAGATGCTGTGCCTCACGAAGACGCTGTATTTAACGTTTCAAGATCAGCGCTGCTGATCGCCGCTCTGACTCAGAGCCCAGAACTTCTGCTAGACGCTACCGAGGACAGGTTGCACCAAAACTACCGAGCCTCGGCAATGCCAAAAACCGATCAGTTGGTTCAGGCGCTCAGGGAACAGGGCCACGCGGCCGTGGTTTCCGGCGCAGGTCCATCGGTGCTGGTTTTGGCTAGCGATCCGGCAGAACGCCTCGAAGCCGCTGCGTATGTGTGCGACCATTTCCCAGAGTGGAAAGCGTTGCCATTGGCAGTTGACTTTAAAGGTGCTACAGTGGGGGTACACCACAAAGACAACGCGATTTCTTAGCGTTCGGTAGAAGTTTTACCGCTGATTCTTTGCAAACGGTGGAATCCTCGCAAAAACATTGCGATTCCGCGCGACAAAAGTCGTGTTAGCGGCGGTATCCAAAAGGAATAAAACCGCCTCAGAAAAACTCCGGAAGAGAGTAATCAAACAAAATGGACGAGATCCAGACCGAAAAGCCGGTGCGCCGTAGCCGCCGCGTTACTTCAGACTCCGCTGCAGCCGCAGCACCAACCACCTCAGCTCCAGCTAGCGCAAGCGGCAACGACTCAGGCGAGGCGACCGCTGCAAAGCGCACCCGCAAGCCAAAGGCCGAGTCCGCAGGCGACTCCGCTCCAGCAGCTGCTTCGGCGCCTGCAGAGCGTGCCGAGCGCGCACCTCGCGCCGAAGGCGAAGAGCGTGCCCCACGCGCAGAGCGCACCGAGGGCGGCGAAGGCCGTACCGAAGGCGAAGGCCAGCCTCGCGGCGACCGCCCAGAGCGCAGCAACAACAACCGCAACCGCAATCGCAACGGACGCAACCGCAACAACGGTGAGCGTGGCGAGCGTGGCGAAGGCAACCAGAACAATAGCGAGCAGGGCGAGCGCCCAGAGCGCAACAATGATGTAGAGCGCGAAGAGCGTCAGGACAACGACCGCCCGCCGCGCAACGGTAACAACGGTGGCAACCGCGACCGCAACGACCGCGACTTCGACGACCGTGGCGGCCGCAACCGTAACCGCAACCGTTACCGTGATCGCGACCGTCGTCGCGGTGGCAACGGTGGCAATGGCTACGACGAAGCCGAGCCAGAGATTTCGCCAGACGACGTACTAGTTCCGGTAGCCGGAATCCTAGACGTGCTAGACAACTACGCATTCGTTCGCACTAGCGGTTACCTGCCTGGTCCTAACGACGTTTATGTATCGCTTAGCCAGGTCAAGAAGTACTCGCTGCGCAAGGGAGACGCCGTTGTTGGCGCTATCCGTCAGCCACGCGAGAACGGCGACCAGAGCCGTCAGAAGTTCAACGCGATTGTTCGCATTGACAGCATCAATGGTCTAACTCAGGAGCAGGCAGCCGCCCGCGTTGAGTTTGGCAAGCTAACCCCGCTATACCCACAGACCCGCCTGCGTCTAGAGACCGAGCCAAACAAGCTCAGCACTCGAATCATCGACCTAGTGGCTCCGATTGGTAAGGGTCAGCGCGGACTCATCGTTTCGCCTCCTAAGGCCGGTAAGACCCTGGTGCTTCAGGCAATCGCAAACTCGATCGCTAAAAACAACCCAGAGGTTCACCTAATGGTTGTTTTGGTAGACGAGCGCCCAGAAGAAGTTACCGACATGCAGCGCACCGTAAAGGGCGAGGTTATTGCCTCTACCTTCGACCGCCCAGCAGAGGATCACACTACCGTTGCAGAGCTCGCTATCGAGCGCGCAAAGCGTTTGGTTGAGCTTGGCCACGATGTGGTTGTGCTTCTTGACTCAATCACTCGTCTAGGCCGTGCCTACAACCTGAGCGCACCAGCCTCGGGTCGAATCCTTTCGGGTGGTGTCGACTCGTCGGCTCTTTACCCACCTAAGCGCTTCTTTGGAGCAGCTCGTAACATCGAGGATGGCGGCTCGCTCACCATCCTGGCAACCGCACTGGTAGAGACCGGCTCCAAGATGGACGAGGTTATCTTTGAGGAGTTCAAGGGAACCGGAAACATGGAGCTTCGTTTGAGCCGCAACCTGGCAGACAAGCGCATCTTCCCAGCCGTAGACGTGAACGCATCGGGTACCCGCCGCGAAGAAATGCTAATGAGCCCAGACGAGACCAAGATCATTTGGAAGCTACGTCGTGCTCTTGCAGGTCTGGAGCAGCAGCAGGCACTTGAGCTAGTACTTAGCCGCCTAAAGGAAACCAGCAGCAACGTTGAGTTCCTAATGCAGGTTCAGAAGAGCATGCCGGTTCCTTCCGGCAGCGACTCCGAATAATCTAGGCAAACCCCACCGAATAGGTAGTTCTAAACATGCTCGAATCCGTAAAGCCGCTGGCCGCTGAACACGCGCAGCTTCAGGAGCAACTCTCCGAAGCCGCTGTTCACACCAACCCGCAGCTAGCCAAGAAGCTCAATCGCCGTTACTCGGAATTGAGCGCAATCCTGGCCGCGGCAGACTCATTGGTGGCACTCACCGATGACCTAGCCGCTGCCAAGGAATTGGCTAAGGAAGACGAGATGTTCGCCGAGGAAGTCCCGGCAATCGAGGAAAAGCTGCACATCGCAAACGAAAAGCTGCGACGCCTGCTAATCCCTCGTGACCCAGACGACGGACGCGATGTAATCATGGAAATCAAGGCCGGTGAAGGTGGTGCGGAATCCGCACTCTTTGCCGCAGACCTGCTGCGCATGTACCTTCAGTACGCAAACAGCAAGGGCTGGAAGACCGAAATCCTTGACAAGAACGAATCCGACCTCGGTGGTTACAAGGATGTTCAGGTTGCCATCAAGGGCAACAGCTCGGACCCATCGCAGGGTGTATACGCTCACCTCAAGTACGAGGGTGGCGTTCACCGAGTTCAGCGCGTTCCGGTAACCGAAACTCAGGGTCGAATCCACACCTCGGCCGCCGGAGTTTTGGTTTTCCCAGAAGTCGACGCACCAGAAGAAGTTGAGATCAGCCAGAACGATCTGCGCATCGATGTTTTCCGTTCATCGGGTCCTGGTGGTCAGAGCGTTAACACCACCGACTCCGCTGTTCGAATCACCCACCTCCCAACCGGAATCGTGGTTTCCATGCAGAACGAGAAATCCCAGCTGCAGAACCGTGAAGCCGGTATGCGCGTTCTTCGTGCCCGTATTTTGGCCGCACAGCAGGAGGCCCTCGAGGCCGAGCAGAGCGCAGCGCGTAAGAGCCAGGTTAAGAGCGTGGACCGCTCCGAGCGAATCCGCACTTACAACTTCCCGGAGAATCGCATCGCTGATCACCGCACTGGTTACAAGGCTTACAACCTAGACGCAGTCATGGATGGAGCCCTCGAGCCAGTGGTTCAGAGCGCAATCCAGGTGGACGAAGAATCGCGTCTGGCAGCCCTAACCGCCGAGAAATAGCCTCGTGCAGCTCGCACAGGTTTTAGCGGCACTGGCTCAGCAGTTTGCGGAGGCCGGAATCGAATCTGCCCGTGCCGATGCCGAAGTATTGGTTTCAGAAATCCTCCAGCTTGGCCGCGGCGAACTTTCGGCACAGGCCATCATTGGTCGCCAAATCGAACCCAACGAACTTGAGCGCATCAGCACCCAGGCCAATAAACGCGCCCAGCGGGTTCCTCTTCAGCATCTAACCGGCAAGGCGTACTTTAGGAACCTCGAACTTTCGGTTGGTCCCGGGGTTTTTGTCCCTCGTCCAGAGACCGAACTCCTGGCTCAAATCGGCATCGATGCCCTGAACGCAGCAATTGCCGCGGGCAACTCCAAGCCGTTGGCCGCCGACCTTGGTACCGGCAGCGGAGCCATCGCCTTGAGCCTTGCCACCGAGGTTCCTCAAGCCTTTGTTTATGCGGTGGAACTCAGCGATGACGCCATGCCTTGGACCACCAGAAATTTTGAGCGTTACGGTGCCAATGCCCAGTTGCGGCAGGGCGATTTGGCCGATGCTTTTGAGGACCTGAATGGTCAGCTGGCCGTGGTGGTCAGCAACCCGCCCTACATCCCAGATGACATGGTGCCCATTTATCCAGAGGTGCATCTGCACGACCCAGCCCTGGCTCTCTATGGTGGCGCCGATGGCCTAGATCTAATCCGCAAAGTCAGCAAAACCGCTTTGCGCCTTCTGGTTAGCGGGGGAGTGCTGGCGCTAGAACACGCCGACATCCAGAGCCACAGCGTGGTTCAACTACTATTGGCTGATGGATGGCGTGAGGTTACCGCGCATCAGGATTTGAACCAACGAGACCGCGTGGTCTCCGCCATCAAATAGCGGAAACCATTGGCTAAATTAGCCTTTAGGTAATGGCATGGCAGATAGGAGCAAGGCATGGAGAGACTCTTTGATTGCTCGGTCGATACCGACCTGCTAACCGGCATGCGCCTGGCCAAAATCGCACTGCAGCGCGAGCAACTGGTAGTTTTGCCCACCGACACCGTTTATGGCATTGCCGCCGACGCCTTCAGTGCGGCTGCCGTAGCCAATCTTTTGGCCGCCAAAGGCCGCGATCGCCAGTCCCCTCCGCCAGTTCTGATTTCCAAGGCAGCCACCATGGCCGCGCTTGCGGAGTCGGTTCCCGCGGTTGCAAACAAACTTGCCCAGGCCTTCTGGCCGGGAGCGCTCACCATGATTCTTCGGGCCCAGGCATCTTTGCACTGGGACCTGGGCGAAACCAAGGGAACTGTTGCGCTCCGGGTACCGGATCACAAAATTGCTATCGCGCTGCTGGAAGAAACCGGTCCGCTGGCGGTCTCTAGCGCCAACCTAACGGGGCAACCGGCGGCTACCAATTGCCAAGGCGCTGCCGATTACCTGGGAAAAAGCGTTGAGGTTTACCTGGATGCTGGCGACAGCCCAAAGGGTGAGTCCAGCACCATTTTGGACCTAACCGGAATTCAAGAATCCTTAGATACCGATGGCAACCCGGTAGTCACCGGCAAGATTCGTTTGGTTCGCCTCGGCGCCCTGAGCCTGGAGCAAATCGCACTCGTTGCGGGAGACCTGCTTGCCGGTCCGGATGAGGTCAGTGCCAATAACTCAGCCACCAATTACCCAGTCGCCGGCACCGATGAGGCTGCTAACTAGTGCGCGCCTATTTACTGATTGCGCTTATAGCCGCAGTGGTGACTTTCTTTGCCACCTGGGCAGTTCTAAAACTGGCTCACAAATACAAGATTTACCCTGCCATTCGCTCGCGCGATGCCCACTCCAAGCCAACCCCTCGTCTGGGCGGTATTGCAATGACGGTGGGTTTCGCCAGCGCCATGGGCGCCGCGGCTCTCTTGGGATGGTTCCACTCGGTGTTTATCGATCCCACCAAGGTGCTAACCATCTTGGGTTGCGCGGTAGCCATCAGTTTGCTGGGTTTCCTAGACGACCTCTACGACCTCGACTGGACCCTGAAACTTGCCGGGCAATTTTTGGTGGCAGGGGTCTTGGCTTGGCAGGGCGTTCAGATTGTTTCGCTGCCCATATTTGGCCTCACCATCGGCAGTTTCGGCACCAGCTTGGTGGTCACGGTTTTCATCACGGTTTTGGTAATGAACGCGGTCAATTTCATCGATGGCCTAGACGGCCTGGTGGCGGGCGTGGTTCTGATTGGAACCACAGTGTTCTTTGCCTATGCCTACCTGCTGACTCAGCGCACCAACCCGACCAACTACTTCAACATCGCCACTTTGCTAAGTGCCGGAGTCATTGGCATTTGCGTTGGCTTCCTGCCGTTCAACTGGCGCCCGGCCAAAATTTTCATGGGCGATGGGGGAGCGTTGCTACTCGGTTTGCTCATGAGCGCAAGTGCGCTAACAGTGACCGGCCAGATCGACCCGCAGCTCACCACCAACACCAATGCGGTGCCGGCGTTTTTGCCACTGATTTTGCCGCTGTCCATTTTGGTTCTGCCGCTACTGGATTTCACGTTGGCAGTGTTACGGCGCTTGCAAGCCGGTAAGTCGCCGTTCGCAGCCGACCGCCAGCACATTCATCACAGGTTGCAAGATTTTGGCCACAGCCACTTGGGATCGGTGCTGGTTTTCTACCTGTGGACAGCGCTGGTTTCCATTAGTTGTTTGTTGCTGTTCCTGATTCCAACCGCGATGGTGGGTTGGTTCTTTGTGCCAGGGCTAATCGCCACCCTCACCTTTACCGTTTGGCCCGTTTTCACCGCTCCTAAGGAGACCGCAGAATGACACAGCACACACTTGGTTCCAGCCAACTCTTCAAGCGGGTTTTGGGCTGGGGTGCCATTCTGATCGGGGCAATCGCAGTTGTGGCATCGCTGCTCGGCTACCTGTTGGTCGGGCAAAAAGGCCTGGTCAGTGCGCTAATCGGGGCATCGATGGCCCTTATTTTTGTTTCCCTCACCGCATTGAGCGTGTGGATCGGCGGCAAATTTAGCCTGGGCGGTTTCTTTGGCATGGTGATGGGTGGCTGGTTGCTGAAGCTGGTGCTTTTTCTGGTGCTAGTTGCCGTTCTCAAGCGAGCAACTTTCATCAATGGACCCACGCTATTTTTGACCCTGGTTGCCAGCATTTTGGGTTCATTGGCCATAGACAGCTTGGTGTTTTTCCGCGCCCGTCTGCCAATGGGTGAACAGTAGGAAAAAAAGTTGCCCTCGGGGGCAAGAAACTGGGTTAACAACCTCAAGTTTCCCTGTAAACTAAACGCATTAGCCATGGACTCTCACGGCTAAAGCACGCCGTAAATCGCCTCGCGATTTCCCCATGCCCAGACACAGGAGTACTCGCCCTTGGTACACGCACTAGACCTGCTGAACGTAGTGGTTGCACACCAGGCGTCTGGAAGCGACTTCGAGTCGCCTAGCATCAACGAGTTCTACCCACAGGTTGTGCTTTTCGAAGGTACCCCATTTGCCCTGAACCGAATCATGATGATTCGCCTTTTGGTTACCGTGCTTTTGATCGGTGTCTTCTGGCTCTGGTCCAGCAAGTTCAAGTCTTCTACCAAGCAGGGCAAGCTAGTTCCAGGCAAGTTCCAGCTAATGGGCGAGATCTCGCTCAACTTTGTTCGCAAGTCGATCGCTCACGAACAGCTCGGCAAAGTAGACGGCGACCGCTTCCTGCCGCTACTGACCACCATCTTCTTTATCGTCTTGGGCATGAACGTCACCGGCATCATTCCTAGCCTTAACATCTCGAGCACCGCTCTCATCGGACTTCCTCTGGTGCTAGCGCTCGCAGCGTACGTCACCTTCATCTATGCCGGTATCAAGAAGCACGGCATGGGCTTTTTCAAGTCAAGTCTTTTCCCTTCTGGTGTGCCACCGGTGTTCTACATCCTGGTGACCCCTATCGAGTTCCTCTCGACCTTCATTCTTCGTCCGGTCACTCTGGCTCTTCGTTTGACCATGAACATGATTGCTGGCCACTTGTTGCTAGTGCTCTGTTTTGGAGCCACCTCGTTCTTCTTGTTCCAAGCCGATGGTTTCTTCAAGGCTTTTGGAGCGGGAACCTTCCTGTTCGGATTCGTCTTCACGCTCTTTGAGATGCTGGTGGCTTTCCTACAGGCGTATGTATTTACTCTTCTGACCACTGTCTACATTCAGTTGGCATTGGCAGACGAGCACTAAAGATCTGGTAAAAACCAGGTTTAAAACCACGGAAGGGAATATCAAGTGGACGTAACTAACATCGCAGCAGGCGTTACCGGAAGCCTCGGAGTAATCGGCTACGGCCTAGCAGCAGTTGGCCCAGGTGTCGGCGTAGGTCTAGTAGTAAGCAAGACCATCGAGTCGATCGCTCGCCAGCCAGAGCTAGCAGCACGCCTTCAGGTCACCATGTGGCTAGGTATCGCATTTACCGAGGCGCTAGCGCTTATCGGTCTTGCAACCCCATTCATCTTCGGCAAGTAATTAGTCAGGACTCAAAATCATGATGATTTCTAGAATCGTCGCGGCTGCGGCAGAAGCGGACCCAAATCCGCTGCTACCTAGCACCCCCGACCTCGTCTGGTCATCGGTGGTTTTTGCTGTTCTGCTGGTTTTCTTCTGGACTCGAGTTCTACCGAACTTCAAGAAGAACCTAGATGCCCGCACCGAAGCAATCGAAGGCCGCCTAGAGGCAGCCGAGAAGGCTCAGGCTGAGGCAGCCGCCAAGACCGCAAACATTGAGGCAGAGCAGGCAGCGGCTCGCGCCGAGGCTTCGCAGATCCGCGAAAGCGCACGCGCCGAGGGTGCAGCCATTCTGGCTGAGCTCAAGGAGCAGGCTTCCGCTGAGGCTGCTCGACTCACCGCCACCGCAAAGGCTCAGATTGAAGCCGAGCGTCAGGCAGCACTAATTTCGCTTCGTGCCGAGGTTGGCTCTCTAGCCATCGACCTGGCATCTAGCGTGGTTGGCGCCAGCCTTCAGAACGACAAGATTGCAGCCGGCGTGGTTGACCAGTTCCTGGCCAGCCTAGAAGCCGACAACAAGGCAGGCAAGAAGTAAGCAATGGCAAGTTCAACCAGGCAGTCACTCGCAAGCGCTAAGGCGGCTCTCCAGCCGTTGCTTGCCAAGGCAGATCTAAGCTTCGCAGCGGAACTGTTCGCAGTTTCGGCTGCGGTAGCTAGTTCCGCTCAGCTGCGCAACCTCCTCTCGGACCCTTCCGCCGAGGTAAAGGCAAAGTCGGGTGCGGTAGCCGCAGTATTCGCCAAAGGCGTTTCGGCTACTGTCCTTGAATTCGTGACCAGCCTGGTTGCACTCCGTTGGTCCAAGGGATCAGACCTGGTGTCTGCCCTAGAGCAACTGGGTGTGCACGTTGTTGCAACCATCTCCGCCAAGAACGCAAACATTCAGCAGGTTTCCGACGAACTGTTCATCTTTGAGCAGGCAATCGAAGGCGACAGCGACCTACAGTTTGCGTTAGCTTCCAAGTCGGCAACCAGCGAGGCTCGCCTCGCACTGGTTGAAAAACTTCTTGGCAAGCAGGCTTCGGCCGAAGGCACCCTGTTGATTCGCCAGGCAGTAGCCGCAGCTGGCAAGCGTCGCGCATCGTTGGTTTTGGCCAGCTTTGGCAAGCTTGTAGCTTTGGTTGCTAGCCAGCTGGTAGCCACCATTTCGGTGGCCCAAGAGCTAAGTGCTGCACAGCTAGAGCGCCTTGGCGCCGCGTTGGCAGCACAGTACGGCACCGCAATCAAGCTAAACGTCGAGCTCGACCCATCGGTAATCGGTGGCGTTCGAGTTCAGATCGCAGACCAAATCATCGATGGCAGCGTTGCTAGCCGTTTGAACCAAGCAAGACTTTCGCTGGCCTAAAGCCAGTAGAGACCAACCGGAACCTTAGTTTCTAACTAGGCCCAGAAGAAGAGGAACGAGATGGCAGATTTGAAGATCAGCCCGAACGAGATTCGCGACGCGCTAAAGGACTTCGTTGACTCCTACAAGCCAGCCGCGGCTTCGCGCGACGAGGTAGGCCACGTAATCGATGCCGGCGACGGTATTGCTCACGTTGAAGGTCTTCCAAGTGCGATGGCTAACGAGCTTTTGAAGTTCGCCGACGGCACTCTGGGTCTAGCCCTAAACCTCGACGAGCGCGAGATCGGTGTTGTTGTTCTTGGAGACTTCCAGGGCATTTCTGAGGGCATGGAAGTACACCGCACCGGTGAAGTTCTTTCTGTTCCAGTAGGCGACAACTACCTAGGCCGCGTTGTAGACCCACTTGGTAACCCAATCGATGGTCTTGGCGAAATCAAGGCAGAGACCCGCCGCGCACTAGAGCTCCAGGCTCCTGGTGTTATGGCTCGTAAGTCTGTTTCTGAGCCACTGCAGACCGGTATCAAGGCAATCGACGCCATGATTCCAGTTGGCCGCGGACAGCGTCAGCTCATCATCGGTGACCGCCAGACCGGTAAGACGGCAATCGCCATCGACACCATCATTAACCAGAAGGCTAACTGGGAGTCGGGCGACCCTAAGAAGCAGGTTCGCTGCATCTATGTAGCCATCGGCCAGAAGGGCTCCACCATCGCTGCCGTAAAGGGCGCTTTGGAAGAAGCCGGCGCTTTGGAGTACACCACCATCGTGGCATCTCCTGCTTCTGACCCAGCAGGTTTCAAGTACCTTGCTCCTTACACCGGTTCGGCCATTGGTCAGCACTGGATGTACGGTGGCAAGCACGTGCTAATCATTTTCGATGACCTTTCCAAGCAGGCAGAGGCCTACCGTGCGGTATCGCTTCTTCTACGTCGTCCACCAGGGCGCGAGGCTTACCCAGGCGACGTCTTCTACCTACACTCGCGTCTACTCGAGCGCTGTGCAAAGCTAAACGACGAGCTCGGCGGCGGTTCGATGACTGGACTTCCAATCATCGAGACCAAGGCGAACGACGTTTCGGCTTACATCCCGACCAACGTGATTTCCATCACCGATGGCCAGATCTTCTTGCAGTCGGACCTCTTCAACGCCAACCAGCGCCCAGCCATCGATGTGGGTATCTCGGTTTCGCGTGTTGGTGGTGCCGCTCAGGTTAAGGGCATCAAGAAGGTTTCGGGAACCCTAAAGCTCGAGTTGGCTCAGTACCGTTCGCTAGAGGCCTTCGCAATGTTCGCATCAGACCTTGATGCCGCATCGCGTCAGCAGCTAGCCCGTGGCGCACGTCTGATGGAGCTTCTAAAGCAGCCACAGTACTCGCCATACCCGGTAGAAGAGCAGACCGTTTCGGTTTGGGCTGGCACCACCGGCAAGCTAGACGAAGTTCCAGTACAGGACGTACTGCGCTTCGAGAGCGAGCTATTGGACTACCTACGTCGCAACAGCCAGATCCTTACCACTATCCGCGAGACCAAGAACCTTGAGAAGGACACCGAGGCGGCTCTAGTAGACGCAGTCGTGGCATTCAAGAAGACCTTTGCAACTCACGAGGGCACCCCGTTGCCATCCGTGAACGTAGAGGCTCTATCGGCAGCCGAAGTCAACCAGGAAAAGATCGTTAAGGGTCGCTAGTAGCGATTCAAAACGACCTTTACTAACCTCAAGAAACTAGGAGAGACATGGGAGCGCAACTTCGGGTCTATAGGCAGAAGATCAAGTCTGCCAAGACGACCAAGAAGATCACTCGCGCCATGGAGTTGATCTCGGCCTCGCGTATTTACAAGGCCCAGCAGCGTGTGGCCGCTTCGGCGCCTTACGCTCGTGCGGTGACTCGCGCGGTTTCTGCGGTTGCAACCTACAGCAATGTAGACCACCCGCTTACTACCGAGCCTTCGACTATCGAACGTGCCGCTGTTATCGTATTCACCTCCGACCGCGGTCTTGCTGGTGCTTTTTCGTCCAGCGTTCTAAAGGAAGCCGAGCAGCTGGAAAAGCTTCTGGTTTCCCAGGGCAAGGAAGTTGTTTACTACCTAGTTGGCCGTAAGGCAGTTAGTTACTTCAACTTCCGTCGTCGCGAGGCCAACCAGGTTTGGACCGGTGGAACCGACCTTCCAACCGTTGAAACCGCCCAGGCTATTGCCGAATCGGTTTTGGCTGCCTTCAAGCATGAAATCGCCGATGGCGGAGTAGACGAAATTCACTTCATCTACAACCGTTTTGTAAGCATGATTGCTCAAGTTCCAGAGGTTGTTCGTTTGCTTCCGCTAGAAATCGTAGAAGCAGAAGAGCCTGCAACCGCCGAGGTATTCCCGCTTTACGAGTTTGAACCAGATGCAACCAAGGTGCTAGACGCGTTGCTTCCGGTTTACGTTGAGACCCGTATTTTCAACGCCATGTTGCAGTCCGCTGCAAGCGAGCACGCTGCTCGCCAAAAGGCAATGAAGAGCGCAACCGACAACGCTGAAAAGCTAATCAACACCTACACCCGCCTTAGCAACTCGGCTCGACAGGCCGAAATTACCCAGCAGATTTCCGAAATCGTTGGTGGTGCCGACGCACTGGCAACCATCAGTGAAGACTAAGAGAAAGTAAAGAGACATGGCCGAGAAGAACGTTCAGGGTCGCATTGCTCGCGTGACCGGTCCAGTTGTGGACATCGAGTTCCCGCACGACGCAATTCCTGAGATCTACAACGCTCTAACCACTCAGATTGACCTGAATGGCGAGAAGACCACTCTGACTCTTGAGGTTGCGCAGCACCTCGGAGACGACCTGGTTCGCGCGATTGCGCTAAAGCCAACCGACGGCCTGGTCCGTGGCGGACTAGTTACCGACACCGGCTTGCCGATCTCGGTTCCAGTGGGCGACGTAACCAAGGGTCGCGTTTTCAGCGTTACCGGTGAAGTCCTAAACGGCGCACCTGGCGAGAAGATTGAGATTAGCGAACGCTGGCCAATCCACCGCAACCCACCTGCCTTCGACCAGCTCGAATCCAAGACCGAGATGTTCGAGACCGGCATCAAGGTAATCGACCTTCTAACCCCATATGTTCGTGGTGGAAAGATTGGTCTATTCGGTGGTGCTGGTGTTGGTAAGACCGTTCTTATCACCGAGATGATCTACCGTGTGGCCGCAAACCACGATGGTGTGTCGGTGTTCGCCGGTGTGGGTGAGCGTACTCGTGAGGGTAACGACCTAATTGAAGAAATGACCGAGTCTGGCGTTATCGACAAGACCGCACTGGTCTTCGGTCAGATGGATGAGCCACCTGGCACCCGTCTTCGTGTAGCTCTTTCTGCTCTAACCATGGCGGAGTACTTCCGCGATGTTCAGAAGCAGGACGTGCTGTTGTTCATCGACAACATCTTCCGCTTTACCCAGGCAGGTTCTGAGGTTTCGACCCTTCTAGGTCGTATGCCTTCTGCCGTGGGTTACCAGCCAAACTTGGCAGACGAGATGGGTCTCCTTCAGGAGCGCATCACCTCGACCCGTGGTCACTCGATTACCTCGCTTCAGGCTATTTACGTACCTGCCGACGACTACACCGACCCAGCCCCGGCCACCACCTTTGCCCACCTAGATGCAACCACCGAGCTTTCGCGTGAGATCGCATCGAAGGGTCTCTACCCAGCGGTAGACCCACTAACCTCGACCTCGCGTATCTTGGACCCTCGCTTTATCAGCAAGGACCACTACGAGACCGCGACCCTGGTTAAGGCAATCCTTCAGAAGAACAAGGAACTTCAGGAAATCATCGCCATCCTTGGTGTTGAGGAGCTTTCTGAGGAAGACAAGGTCACCGTATCGCGTGCCCGTCGTATCCAGCAGTTCCTATCGCAGAACACCTATATGGCTACCAAGTTCACAGGTGTTGAGGGTTCGACTGTTCCGCTAAAGGAGACCATCGAGGCATTCAGCAACATTGCTAAGGGTGAGTTCGACCACATTCCTGAGCAGGCGTTCTACAACCTTGGTGGAATCGACGACATCATGAAGGCCTACGACAAGATCCAGAAGGAAACCAAGTAATCGTGTCCAACAATCTTCGTGTTGAGCTAGTTTCTGCCGAAAAGGCAGTTTGGTCGGGTGAGGCCAAGATGGTCGTTGCCAAGACCGTAGAAGGCGAGATTGGTCTGCTTGCAGGCCACGAGCCGATGCTAGCGATTCTGGCTTCGGGCGAGGTTCGCATCACCCTGCCAGAAGGCGAAAAGATTTTGGCAAACGCTGCAGATGGTTTCTTGTCGGTTGAGAACAACGTGGTCACTATTGTGGCTCGTAACGCTCAACTGGTTTAGTCCGCAAAGTAAAAAGAAGACCCCCACCAATCGGTGGGGGTCTTCTTTTATGTCTGGTTACTCCAGGCGCTTGGCCTTGGCGTCTTTGCGGGTCTCCGGTGCCTCGCGGCGGTTAGCGGCAGGAACCCACTTCACGTCGCCGCCGTGCTTTACGTTTGCGTAGCGGGCCATCACGAACAATAGGTCGCTTAGGCGATTGAGGTAACGAACCGCAGCGATGTTCACGCCGCCGTTTGGCTGACCCTTCTTTGCTGGCTCAGTGCCATAAGCCTCGATAGCGTGCCAGGCGGCGCGCTCAGCTCGGCGCACCACGGTGCGGGCAAGGTGCAGGCCGGCTGCCAGTCCCGAGCCGCCAGGAAGGATGAACGAGTCTAGGTTTGGTAGGTCTTTGTTGTAGTGGTCGATTGCCGATTCAAGAGCGTCAATCCATTCGTCTCCAACACGCAGTGGCTCATACTCGTAGTACTCGTTGAGTGGGTTCGATAGGTCTGCGCCAAGGTCGAATAGGTCGTTTTGAATCTGGCTTAGCAGGTGCAGGGTGTCGGCATCGAATTCGTTCAGCGCCAGTGAAACTGCCACACCAATCGCCGAGTTCGCCTCGTCTACGTCGGCGTAGGCTTCGATGCGAGGATCGGTTTTGCGGGTGCGAGTGAAATCGCTGAGCCCAGTCATGCCTTCGTCGCCGGTACGGGTGTAAATCTTAGTTAGGTTGACCATGTTTCAAGTCTAGGCTTGGAACATGCTCTTTCTTCTCCCGCCAAGCGAAACCAAGGCAATTGGTGGAGGAAGCCTCACCATTGCGCAGGCTGCCCTCACTTTTGGGGGTTTGAATCCTGCCAGAGATAAGGTTTTGGCCGAGCTGCTTCGAGTTTGCAAGAAACCCGCTCTGGCCGCACAAATTCTCAAACTTAGCCCGAAACAACTTGGCGCCATCGATGTAAACCTGCAAGTGTGTAACGGGCCAACTATGCGGGCGCTGGAGCGCTACACGGGAACATTGTTCGATGCGATTGAGGCGAGTTCGCTAAGTTCGTCGGCTTGGCTGCGGGCAAAACAAACCGTGCTGATTCAGTCGCCACTTTTTGGTTTGATTCCAGCTACCGATCTGATTCCCAACTATCGGCTTTCTGGTACCACGGTTCTGCCCAAAGTTGCCCTAAAGAAGGTTTGGTCGGCAGCCCACGCACCTATTTTTAGCCGCTTGGCTCAGGGCCTACTGGTGGACTTGCGTTCCAAAACTTACGTGGATTTGGCGCCTATCCCAGATGCCGTACCCAGCGTTTGGGTTGAGGTAGTAAGCCGAGAAAGCAACGGGCAGTTGCGCGCCTTAAACCATTTCAACAAGCTAGCCAAGGGCCTTCTGGTTCGAGCGATCCTGGATGCGCCTGTAGCCCCGGAAACCATTGCTGATCTGGCCGCCATAGCCCAGGGCATAGGTATGGAACTTTACCTAGACGAAGCCAAGAACCAGTTGGTGTTGGTGACCGATCAGATTGTGAAGTCCAAGAGGGTTTAACCGAGCCGAAACTTTGCTTACTTGCTGGTCAGATGTAGTCCGTCATAAGAAGCAAAATCCGGCTCACGCATAGCAATTGCCCCGCCAAGATACCCGCCCGCATCTCGAAACGCCAGACTGGGAACTAACCATTTTGTTCCGTCTATTCCATTTACTGGCGAGCTGAACCTGCTAACTGCCGTTACATAAATAACCTTGGTTTTAGTCTTGCCGCCCGAGGAATCCGGCGTCCCTGCTGGGGCTTTGGTGAACGTGTCGCTGTACTTGGGATATCCCCAACTCACTGGATTAGATGCGAAGAATGGAGTTGCCGACAATGCTCCGCCATCGTACTGGCTGATCCGCTTAGCTGCCTGAGCCACTGGAATCGTTTTCACTGTCAACCATTTAACTGGTTTTCCGCCGAATCCTGAAGCGTTAAGAATCCTTTGCGAACTGTTGCTCCAGGTTATTTGCTGACAAAGCTTTGTTACCTGGCCGTTGGCCACGAGGTACCCGTAAACCTGCGCGTTTGACCACTCGTAACTTTTTAGGTTTGGGTTGCTCTTGCCCGAGCCAAATTGGTTTGCAACAACATAAAGCTGTCCGTCTCTAATCTTTGTGATGTCGGTTGTGCTTTGGTAGCCGAGTTGGGTAAAAATACGCCTAGCTGCTGCAATTGCCTGATTCTTGGTCGGCCCCAATCCCGAAGGCAGCACCTCGCACTTATTGTGACCCTTGCCATCCCCGGAGTGGGAGATGATGTCGATTCCCTTGGCGCCTAATAAATCGCCTTTTCGACATGGGCGAAAAGCAGTTGCGCTGCCGTCCCCGTAGCTCCAGTTTTGGAACTTTTGTCCGCCTTCAACAGTCAGCCCAATCCGCTTCGATTGGTGTTTTGAAGTTATGGTTCCCCCTGTAACAGTGGTTAGGTTCGTGCCATCAGAATTGGTGATGGCGGTTAGGGGGTAGGGCAAAGCCAGAGCCTTGGCTAGGCGGTTGGCAAACGAGAGGGTGTTTTCGGTTGGAACTATTTTGTAAAGTTCTTGATCATTGCCTCGCATCGAGGCAATGGAGCCTGCCGTACGATACGTCACGTTTTTGCTCATCATTGCAATGCCGCTCATGGCTGTTCCTGCTCCAGTGAGCACCTGCCATGTGTCGAAAGTCTTGGTATTACTAGGGAACTGGTCTTGTTCCACGATCGGCTGCTTGGTGGCGTTACTGGCCTGAGCTACCGGGTTTGTAACTGAGTCAGACGGAACTCCCGGCCGGTTTATCAATGGAATTGCGATTGCAAGAGCCATGGCTGTTACCAAGCCGAGAGCCGGAAATAACCGCGGCCTACGGAGAGCAAATCGTTTCGGCTTTGTTGCTTTGTTTAAGCCCGACAAAATAACTTCTTCGCTCAAGGTTGAGGTGCCAATGGCTGGATCGGCTTGCTTGATTCTGGCGTCTAGTTCCATATCTTGGTTCTGTCGCGATGGAGTCAAATCTTTCATTCGTTCACCTCAAGCAACTTCGCAAGGCGGGCACGCACGCGGTTCAGACGCACGCTGGCGGCGTTTGGAGATATCCCCAGTGCGCGTGCCGCTTGAGAAACTGGAAGGCCTTCAAGGGCAACCAAACTCAGCAGTGTTTGTTCCGCTGGTTTCAGCTTGGCCCAGGCAGCGCCAAGGGCAATGTCCGCAATCGCCAACGATTCGGCCGATGGCGCAAACGTTGGTATCGCTAGCGCTGCAATCAATTTGGCAGTGGTGTTTTGTTTGCGCCGATGGTTGGATATCAGGTGGCCACCGATGGAGTAGAGCCAGGCGAGTTCAAAGCCAACTGGCGCTTGCTCGCGCTTTTGCCAGGCCTTCATGAACAAGTCCGAGCAGAGGTCTTCTACGTGGTCAGGCTCCACCCTTCGAGCTAGAAATCGGGTGATTGCCGGCAAATGTTGACGGTAATGTGAAACGAACTCTTCCGGTGTCAAACCGCCCCCAAATCTGGACTCTCATAAGGTCTATGTTGACTGAACAACAAACCTTACAAAGTAGTTTCTGGGTTTAAACGCATTTGCTAGTAAACAATGATTGGTGCGTTTTCGGGAAGCTTGATCACGCCGTCTGGCAGCGCAATGGCGCTCTGCACGTAGCCGTAGTCATCGAAGTATAGGTAACCGGGAACCAGCCAAATGTTCTGGTCTGCATCCAGAATCTGCATCAATGTGGATTGACTTGAAGTCATTGAAATCAGATTGGTTGAAGGCTCTTGAACACATGGTTCAGGATCTGGTATTGCGATTGGCGGCTCAGGCTTGATTGGCGAATCCGTTGCAGGGTCTCCCGTGTTTGGGTCAATTACAACTGGTTCGGGAGTCGGATACACGGCTGAGCAAAGCGGAGGGAAACTTGGGTATGGGCGGTTGTTGCCCCAGTTGAAGTCGTTGCTGGTGTAGAAAGCGCCCGACCACTGCCAGCTGCCAACCCGCTCGGCTGCCTTAGTAGCCGAAAGCGTGTCGAATAATCCTGCGTCTTTAGCGACCGAGTTAATGCCGGACATATTTACGACCTGGCCAGATAGCCCGTTCCAGTAGATGTACCAAGAAACCGTGGTTGGTTCACCATTTACAACTAGGTTCGCCATGACGGTAGAGCCCCACACATCGCTTTGGTAGCTAAGTAGAACTGAGTTGTCTTTTGCGTGTTTTAGCGAGGTTACAGTCTGGTATCCCAGCTGGTCGAATATCTTGTGTGCAAAGCCGAAGGCGTCTTCTTGGTTGGGTGCCTTGGACGACGTTGGTGGCAGGTACTCGCAAGGAACCGGGTCTACTGTCACATCAGTTGTGGCAGATGCGTCGCTCGGCTGAGCGACCTTAACGCAATCCACATAAATGGCCGCTGCTTGGTTGTAGTAGTACCAGTAGTTACTGTTTCCACCCTGATAAATGACAACGCCTGCCGAGTTGTTGGTCCAGGCATCGGTGCTGGTTGGGTCTGTGCCAACAAAGTAGTTAGTTTGACCTGAGTACTGATCAACCCATGAGTGCACCGAATCGTTCAGGCCAAAAGCCGAGGCAATTGTGGTGCCAAGTTCTTTTGGCGATTGATTGCTGACAAGTTGGTAGACGTGACCGGTGGTTGGCTTGGAAGAAATTGATTCCGATGCCACGTACTTTGTGATTACCGAACCGCACCAGCCGCGCCATATTCCAAGGCAGCTCATTTTCATGTCTGCAACGGCGCCGGGGGCTGCAATAGAGGCTGAACTGGAAGCGCCAGCTGGCGCTGAAGCGGAAGTCTGCGAACCAAGGCCTTGGTTGTTAGACATAACGATGTTCAGCTTTGGGTTCTTCTTGACGGTTGGCTTTGAAGGCTTGTTGTGCTTGCCGCTTTTGGCGTGGTTTGGAACTTTGACCACAACTTTGCCGCCTGGCTGGATTTGCACGGTTCCGCTCGGTTGATTGGGTTGGCTACTGGCGCCATCCAAGTTCTGGTTGGTAGTCTGGCCGCCATTGGCAAGGGTGGCGGGGTCTGAGATCTGGTGTGAAGTGAGTCCGAAGCTTAGGAAAGCTGCAGCGGAACATGCCATCGCGGCGCCAATGAATGCCGTGCGGCGAACGCGAAATCCCTGCCAGGCCCGCTTGGCGCGAACCGGCGCCAAAGTAGACTCTGCTCTTACGGCGCGGAAAACCAGGCTCTGGTGCGGCGCTTCGAAGTCTTGAGGGAGGGTGTCTAGCGATTTAAGGTTCTGATCGAGTTTGTCGCTCTGAGCCTTGGAAACTTTGGATGCATTCTTTTTTGCCATATCAAGTAGGTGTTGGCATGGGCAGTTTTATTACAAAACTAAACTTTCACTTTCAGCAAACCCGCATAGGCTTCGCGTGCACGATTCAGCCTCACTGTTGCAGCGTTTTTAGTAATCCCAAGTACCACTGATACCTCAGTGATGCTCAGACCATCGAAGGCAATCATTGCAAGTATCTGCTGCTGCTTAGGTTTTAGCTTGTTCCAGGCTTCTCGTAGGTGAAGGTCTGCAACCACCAGCGATTCTGCCGAGGGGCTCGAAACCGGCACGGATAGCGCCACCACGAGCTTCTTAGAGGTAACTGTGCGTCTGCGCAGGTTGTTGATGAGGTTTTGGGCAATTTGGCAAAGCCAGGCAAACTCCCGGTCCGGTTCAGTGGGTGCTTCGGCTCGCTTGCGATAAGCAACCTCGAACACATCGGAGCATATATCTTCCACCTGGTCGCGCTCGACTCGTCTGGCAACGAATCCTGCGATTCGAGGCAGATTTGCCTCATAGTGCTCTGCGAACTGGTCTGGTGTCACTAGGACAGTGTATTTCGCCGAAAGCAATCGGGGGCATGGTCGTTGAGCATTCCAGTTGCCTGCATAAGGGCATACATGGTGGTAGGCCCCACAAAACCAAAGCCAATTTTTCTCAATGCCTTGCTCATGGCCTCGGATTCGGGGCTGCTGGCTTTGAATTCAAAGTTCTGCACCGACGTACTGTGCTGACCGCGTGGGGGAGCGAACTGCCAAACGAAATCGCTGATGCCGCTAGGCACTTGGAGGGCCAACTGGGCATTTTTGATTGTGGCCAAGATCTTGGCCCGGTTTCGTATGATCCCCGAATCTTGCATGAGGCGCTCGACATCTGCCGCGGTGAGCTCGGCCACTTTTGTCATTTCAAAGTTATGAAAGGCAGATCTAAAGCCTTCGCGGCGCTTCAAGATTGTGATCCAACTCAAACCCGCTTGAAAGCCCTCTAGGGCAATCCGCTCAAACATGTCGTCGTCTCCGGTGAGAGGCACGCCCCACTCGGTGTCGTGATAGTGGGTATAAAGTTCGTCTCCGTGCGGCCAAGCGCAGCGTTCAACGCCATCGGGGTAAATGAGACTGTGTGCCACCTAGTCGGCGCTCGCTATGCCCTCAAGGGCAAGTAACCAGCGTTTGGTTGGAATGCCGTCTCCACCCGAATAGCCGGTGATCTTTCCGGAAGCGCCCATGACTCGATGGCACGGAATCAGTAGGGCAACTGGATTACTGCCTACTGCTCCACCAACTGCGCGCGAGGCCAATGGCTTGCCCAGCGCCTGGGCGATATTTGCATAGCTAACAGTCTGTCCGTAGGGGATGAGCTTGATTTGATCCCAAACCGCGCGTTGGAAGTCGGTTCCGCCGGTGGTCAGTGGTAAATCGAAGTCGCGGCGCTCGCCGGATACGTATTCCGTGATTTGGCGAAGGGCAATGCCGACAATGGGCGAGTTGCCGTAATCCGGGGCAACCGGCTGCCCCATGTGCACATAGACAATGGAATCGTTTTTTACGTAAACAGAGATCGCACCGATTGGTGTGGCAACGTGACCGCAGGAGTCAAAATCGAGATTTAGGTTCATGTTCAAAAAATACTTTCCGCCACCAACAAAATACCCAGAGGTGGTCACCTCTGTTTAGAACTTGAGGTTACTGTAACTGTGAGGAACTTGGACAGGTAGCGAATGTCGCCATCCATGACCCAGTGAATATTTGGTTCCTCCACCAGGTTCCAGCCCGCCCAGGATTCCAACAACACATCCAAAAAGGCGCCAACTTCGTTCTCGGTCACGTTTCTACCCATGCAGGAATGACGCCCTAGTCCGAAACCAAGATGCGGTGTTCGCCCACGTTGCAAGTCAATCTGATCGGGGTTTGGGAAGGCAGTTTCATCGTAGTTCGCCGACAAAAAACTCACGTTTACCGCGGCGCCATCGCTGGTTCTAATGCGTTCCATTTTGGGAAGCGGGCTTAGGTACCGAACGAATTCGCTAATTGCATTCGCGCGTTGGTCTGGGTTGGCCGCGAGGTATTCGCGGTCCTCGGCGGACCGACATAAATGCCACATCAGACCCGTTACCACCTTGATAACGGTGTCTCTGCCGCCAGCCAGCAGAACGTTGGCAATTCCCTGCATCTCACTTCTGGTTATCACTTGGCCGTCAACCTGAATCTGGCTGACAAAATCCCAGATGTCCCCGCCATCGGTGCCATCCACGGCAACAGGATTCGCCTCGGCGGCATCAAAGACGCGGTCTAGGTAGGCCTGCAACTCCGCGCCGGAACGGGGGCCTTCAACATGGATGGTCTCGCCCTCGCGATTTTGATATGCTCCTGCGGTCCAGACATCTGGTCCCCAGGAAAGCCATTCTTGAAAGTCTTGCGGGCGCTTGTAAACGATGGTCAGGCACCCGATCACATAGGGCAGCGCCAGGTCGCGACCGACTTCGAATTCTTTGCGGGCAGCAACATCGCGCAAAAGCAAAATAGCCAACTCGCGAAACGATGGAGCCAGGCTCGCTAAGTATTCACTGTGGAAATAAGGCTGGGCGGCATCGCGAAAAAGTGTGTGTCTGGGAGGGTCAACCTCTAATGGCAGCTGCTTGTAGTCGCGCACATCGCGATCGCCCTGCAGATCGCTCGAATAAGCCGCGTAATCCTTCAGTGCGTTTCTAACCGCAGTGAAGCCACGGATTTCTGAGTTGTCTACCGGCGCTGGCATAGCCTGATTCTATTGCTCGGCGAATGTCTAGGACATAGGCTTATTCAAAACCGCAGCGATGGCCACCTTGGCGCGATGCAGGCGGGTAACCAATTCGGCTTGGCGAATTCCCAGCGCCTGGGAAACATCGCTCATGGTTCGATTCTCAATCAATATGCCTAGAGCAACGCCTGCCAGGGCAATCGGTAAAGTCTCAATCGCAGCAGCTAGTTGCTCCTTGGTGAAAGAGCTCAAATCCGGAGCGGGCTGGTCTTCGAAACTGACATCGAGGTCGAAATCTGACATTACTGGGTGCCTTCCAAGGTGAATACGGATCGGTATTTTTGCACCACGCTGCGAAGTCCAATGCCACAGACCCCCACCATTTTGCCCCCGCGGTAATAGCCGAAAACGCAGTCTCCGCTGATCTCACCATCGATGAGTTTTATGTCATCGGCTAAGGCAAGCAATCCGTAGGCCAAGATGTGCATTTCGTACTGGTCGCTCCAGAAAGACGGAATCGGAGCGAAACCCTCCGCCAAAACCGCATTAAACGATTCGGAATCGGCCGGCGAACCACCGATACCATCGCCCAGCATGGTTGCAACCACTTTTCCCACGCGCTTTGCCGAGTCGGTTGGAATGTTCCAGTGCTCAACTCGCCGTGGAACTTCGTCGAAGATTGGATTTACAAATCTGGCCACGTCTCCAATAGCAAAAACGTTGTTCCAAACACCATCGCCGCTTGCCTTCACCGCGCGCAAGGCATCATCGGTTAGCACGCCCGCAGAAACATCGATGTCATTTCCTTCGAGCCACTCAGTGTTCTCGTGGGAGCCAATTGCCTCCACCAGCACGTCGCAGTCCAGCTCTGTGCCATCGTCCAGGATTGCGCCCGTTACATGGCTGGTTCCAGCCAGATCAACTATCTTGCGCTTCATAAAGAATTCCACGCCCATGGCCTCGTGGCGTCGTTGCAACTCGCTGGCCAGCTCAACACCCAACGGTCGAACAATCGGATGTGTTCCCGGACCGATTACCTTTACATCGCAGCCCAATTTTCGGGCGGTAGCGGCTACCTCGCAGCCGATAAAACCCGAACCCATGATCACAACGCGTGCACCCGGCTGAAGAGAAGCGCGTAGGCCAATCGCGTCGTCGAGTGTGCGAACAGCATGGCGTCCTGCCAGCATTCCGTTGGGCACCTCTAGTCGCCTCGGCCTGAGCCCAGTAGCCACAATCAAGACGCCGTAGGGGTAAACCTCGCCGTTGGCATCTGTCACGGTCTGGTGTTCCAGGTCCGCGGCCACAATGCGGGTTCCCAGCACCCAGTTCACGTCTTGTGTGGCGGTGCGTTGTAAAAACGCCACGGCTTCGTGGCTCACTTGGGTGGCCAAAACCTCTTTGCTGAGCGGTGGGCGGTTATACGGCGCGTAGGGTTCGTCGCCAATTGCGGTTATGGGCCCAAGGTAGCCAAATCGGCGCAGTGCCTCGGCGGCCCGCAGGCCACCCATCGATGCGCCAACAATAACTACCGGATGAATCACAGAATCCCGCCCAAAACCTAGCTAGAGGCGTTAGTCAACCAAAAAGATTGCCTGCATAGGGCAGACATCAATAGCGGCCTCAATGTTGCCGCGCTCAGAGTCATCGGCGGTGGCCGTGTACTCAAGTTTGTCATCGCTGTTTAGACGGAAAATATCCGGCGCCTCAAACACGCACTGGCCGTAGTGCTGGCATTTTTCCATGTCTACATAGATCTTTAGCATTTACTTCTCCTCGACGGTTGATGGGTAAAGGTCTTTGCTCGGGGTGCGAATTCCGCGGAACTCCCAATCGCCACCTAGCGCTGTGGAAACTACTTCTTCAGACGAAGTCGGTTGGGCACCCACATCGGTGCGAATCGGGGTAGGGCCTTCGACAATGTGGTTGGTTAGACGACCTAAGCCCTCAACCTCTACCTCAACCACGTCGCCGGGTTGAACCGGGCGGCTGAACGCCGGGGTGCCGCTGAACAGCATGTCGCCTGGAACCAAAGTGATGGTGCGGGCGATGTCGGCCACCAGGTAATGCATGTCCCATTCCATGTTGTCGGTGTTGTCGTCTTGAACAACTTTTCCGTTCACAATGGTCTGGATTCGCTTGTTGCGGAAATCCCAATCGGTGACCATGCCAGGGCCAACCGGCGCCAGGGTATCTGAGCCCTTAACGCGCAACATGGAACCCGCATCGGTGTCTCTGAAATCATGCAGGCCGTAGTCGTTTCCAACCGTGTAACCAGCGATGTACTCGCCGGCTTCCTCTGGGGAAATATTGCGCGCTGTCTTGCCAATGATGATCACAATCTCGCCCTCATAGTTCAGCCACTTGCAGCCGGCTGGGCGAACCACGGCACCCTTGTGGGTGTTCAAAGCGGTGATTGGCTTGTGAAAGTAGGTAGGTGCCGCCGGCAGCTTGGTCATGAACTCCTGAGTGCGGCTGTCGTAGTTCAGGTGAACGGCAATGATCTTGGTTGGTTCGCTCGGTGCGAGGTGAACCGCATCATCGATGGCTATAACGCGACCGTCGGGGGCAACCAGGTTTTCTCCCTGGCGCAATACCTGCACCGGGTAGCCATCAAGCAGAATTCGACGGTATTCAGTCACGGGAAAGCACCAGATCCTTAGGCTTTGGGAAACCACCCTCTGGACGAGGGAAGTAGACGTGCACCTGACCGGTGCCAATCGAGTTTTCGTATTCAGAGTACATAACACCCTTGGCGGTGTTGGCCTCTTCGCCGGTGGCGCCGGCCATGGCTAGCCAGTGATAGAAATTGGCCTCCGGTTTGACCTTCTTGAACTCTGGCATGTTGTCCAAAATGGCGCCGTGATCGCCAGCCATCATCCAGTCCAAGACCTGGTAGTCGGCTTCACGCGCCTCGGCGCTAAAGATGTGGCTGGGGTCGCTGGCTTCGTGCTTGCGTAGGTCGCGAAGCTTGTGGAAGGTGTGACTTAGTGCGCCGGAGGCAAGCAGCAAAACCTTGCTGTCGCTGTCGCGAATGGCCTCGCCAAGGGCTCGTCCGGCACGGATGAAGTCCTCGTGGGTGCCGGTCTGGCAAACCGACATACTTACCCATTTTTTGTCATCTAGGCCGCGACCCAGATAGTGCCAAAGGTTCACGGTGGCGTAGAAGATTGGCAGGTGCGGGTCGGCGATGGGGGTAACCCACGTGCCGTTCTTTTCGTCGTAGTTGGCAACTGCCTTAGCCAACTCGGGATTGCCCTTCATGGAATAAGGGATTTGGCTCATGCCGCGGGGGAGTTCCTCCGAGGTAAATAGGCCCGAACGCTCGGCGGCACTGGTGATCACAAATTCCACGGTGGTAGCCCAGTGGCTGTCGAGGACAACCACGGTGTCGTAATCCAGGGTCTCCATTACCTCGGTACGGAAACGCTTTAACCCTGGAACCAGGCTGATTTCTTTGCCCTCGTTTAGGTCGTAACGCACCGCCTGCGGGAGCATGATGGTTGGTACGTGAGCCAGGATTGCGGCTCCTACTACTTCGCCCATTTGGTTATTCCTTCCATCCGTTTGGAGAAACCACAGTGTTTTTTACATCGGCGTAAAAATCGAAACTCCAGGTTCCGCCTTCGCGCCCAACTCCACTCTTTTTGCTACCGCCGAAAGGTGCTTTGAGGTCTCGTACAAAGAAGCAGTTGACCCAAATCGTTCCGGCGACGAGATGTTTGGTAATGGCGTCGGCATGGGCTCGATTGCCACTAACCACAACCGCTGCCAGTCCGAATTCGGTGCCATTTGCCATGGCAATCGCCTCTTCATCGGTGCTAAAGGTCTGCATTGTCAGAACTGGGCCAAATACTTCCGCGGTCACAATCTCGGATCCTGGAGCTGGGTTCTTGATCAGGGTTGGGTTGAAGTACAAGCCACCAAGATTGGTATTTGGCGAACCGCCCATGATGATGTTGGCGCCTTCGTCTTTTGCCCGCTGCACAAAACCACTGATGCGGTCAAAGTGCACCTGGTGAATCTGCGGTCCGATGTCGGTCTCCGGGTCGCGAGGATCGCCCTGTTTGATCTTGGACGCGCGCTCTATGAACTTGGCGGCGAAGGCATCGGCGATGTCCTCGTGCACCAAAATCCTGGTGCCGGATAGGCAAACCTGACCCGCGTTGTCGTATTGCTCCACGGTGAGTTCAGCCGCTAGGTCTAGGTCTGCGTCCGCCAGAACAATGGCGGGGCTCTTGCCGCCAAGCTCGAAGCTGCATGGGGTTAGGTTGTCGGCTGCGGCATGGGCAATAACCTTGGCCGTTGGAACCGAACCGGTGAATGAGATTCGGGCAATGTCAGGGTGTGCGGTCAGCGCAGCCCCCGCCTCGCGTCCAAATCCCTGCACCACGTTGAATACGCCGTTTGGGAGCCCGGCTTGAGTGCAGAGGTCGGCAAAGTAGCTGGCCGAGAGCGGAGTCCATTCCGCTGGCTTTAGCACCACGGTATCTCCTGCGGCCAAAGCCGGGCCGATCTTCCAGGTGGCAAGCATGAGGGGAGCGTTCCAGGGGGTGATCAGGGCCGCCACACCCGATGGGTCCCAAGAAATATTGTTGCTGTGGCCGCGAGTCTCGAATACCTCGTGGTGTAGTTCGTTTATGGCCCAATCGGCAAAAAAGCGCAGGTTGTGAGCCACGCGCGGCATGACCCCGCGGCGATGCGATCGAAGCAGCGAACCGTTGTCCATGGTTTCAAGGTTTGCCAGGGTTTCAATGTTCGCCTCGACCAAATCTGCGATGCGGTGCAGGATTTCACCACGACCTTGCGGACCCAACGCGCTCCACTGCGGGAAAGCGGCCTTAGCGGCAGCCACCGCCTGGTCTACCTCTGCCTTGCCACCGCGCGCGATTTCGCCCAGAAAAGTGCCATCGATGGGCGAAGTGTTGATGAAAGTTTGCTCGGAGGAGACCCGCGTGCCGTTGATGAAATGGCGGGTATCGATATCCGCGCCGGCAACGTGAATTGTGGTCATCGCGCTTGGCCTATCCTCTCGTTTTGCACCCCGCCTGATAAGCGTTTCATTCGGATGCTAATGATTTAGATTAGAGCATACTTGCTTACGGAAAGTAACCTTATTTATAACGATTTCGAAAGGTTTGGCCCATGAGCAGACCACGCATTGCGATTTTGAGCCGGCTTGCCGAGAGCACCTCGGTAACCCGCCACGAGGCAGCTGTGACTGCGCTGCGTTTGGCCGAGGCGGTTTGGGCTGCCGGTGGAGAGCCAATCAGTTTTTTGCCCGTGGCTAATAGCAACTTGGCAGAGCGCCTAGAGGGAATCCACGGGGTCTTGATGCCAGGTGGCGGCGACGTTAACCCAAGCCGTTACGGCCAGGAACTTACCACGGCAGCCATCTACGGCGTGAACGATCTGCAGGATCAAACCGACCTAGAAATCTATGAATACGCAAAGCGAGTGGGCTTGCCGCTGCTAGCGATTTGCCGCGGTCTTCAGGTGGTAAACGTGGCACAGGGTGGAACCCTGGTGCAGGACATGCCGAACCGGCACCAAAATTTTGTGCACAAGATTACTGTGAATGACCCATCGGTTCTGGGTATGACTGTTCCAGTTGCAATGGCAAGTTGCTTCCACCATCAATGCATCGATGAATTAGGCGCTGGGTTAACTGTTTTGGCCACGGCAGAAGCCGGCCACGTGGAGGCTTTCCAGGTTGAGGCTAAGGCGTGGACCGTGGGGTTGCAGTGGCACCCGGAGGACAACTATCTGGAGTTCCCAGAGAACTTGAGCATCTTTGAAAAGTTTGTTTCCGAGGCGGCTAAAACTCAGCTATAGAACGCGTCGGCTAGGCTCAAAGCACTGACTAAAGGCCTATAGTCCGTGCTCAGAGCGGAAAACGTGAACAATAGCGTTGGCGTGACCCTGACCCATTCCGTGCTCCTGAAGCGCAGCCACCATCTCCATGTGCTTTTTGCCAATGTGTGGTTCTAGTGCGTCCATCCAGTGTTGGATAGGCTGCCCATACTTCTTTTCAATCGAAGGAAAATAGCTTTTCGGGCCTTTTACTTTTTCTTCCATCTATTCCTCGGTTGCCTCGGTAAATGCGGTCATAGAACGAAGCATGTCAGCAAGGCTGGCTCGCTGTTCCTCGGTCAGCATTGCTGAAACCTGCGCCTCTTGCTTATTGAAGGCTGGAAATAGGTCTGCCATAAGTTTGCGACCGGACTTGGTGAGGTTAACCAACACCAGACGGCCATCGGTGTCGCTCTTGACGCGTTGAACCAGCCCTCTTGATTCAAGTGTGCTGAGAACACCGGTGAGTGTCGCCTTGCTAAAGCCGCCTTCGGCAGCGATCTGGCGGGTTTCGATTGGTTCCCAGATCCAGGTGACCCAGAGCACCACGAACGCGGTCCAGCTCAGATCCGCCTTAGACAGCACGTTTCTCTCAAAGTGATTTCGCACCGCGTTGGCTGCGCGGAACAGGTTGCTGGTGACAGCCATGGCGGCAAAGTCGAGTTCCATGCCCGCGAGACGAGTTTGTACCTGACGCTCGGTCTCGGCAAGGGTGTGTGAACCAGCCATTTGAATCCTGCTTTCTTTCCAACAACAGTAAACAAGTGGCCTCGGTTATTTCCAATCTTTCGGCAACGAATGATAACTTTTTGGAATATTTCCGCGGTTTAATTTGCTCCGTAGCCACGATTCGCTAATCTGTAGATTATTCGCATCCAAACAATCGAGCGGAAGCGGGCCTCGGTCCGCGTTTGCTGAGGAGATCAAATGTCCCAAATCCAAGACGTGACCCTTGCCGATCTTGACCTTTTTGCCGACGGCGCACCCTGGGTGGTTTTCGATCGACTCCGCGCTGAGGATCCGATTCACTGGAACGAAGAAGAAAAGCCCAACTCAGGTTTCTGGTCTGCCACCAAATACCACGACATCGTAAAAATTCTGCGTGACCCAGACACCTTCACTAGCACGCACTTCACCAATCTGGAAGAAGTGGACGCCGAGCAGGAAGAAGCTCGTCGTTCGCTACTAGAGACCGATGGCTCTCGCCACCGCGCCCTTCGCAGGCTGATGCAGGGTGAGTTCACCCCGAGCGCGGTAGCCGGCTACGAAACTTTCTTGCGTGGACTTACCGCAACTACGTTGGACAACGCCTTTGCTAAGGGCACCTTTGATTTCGTCGAGGAAGTGGCAGCCGATTTCCCTATCCGCGTTTTGGCAAGGATGTTGGATGTTCCAGACACCGACACCGGCAAGCTGATCGACTGGGGTAACCGCATGATCGGTAACACCGATCCAGAGCACGGCGACATCATGATCGATGACCCAGAGAGCGAAAAGTATCGCTTGGTGCCATTCCGCTCACCGGCTGCGCTGGAGGTTTTTGAGTATGGTCAGAACTTGGCCAACTCACGCCGCGGCAAAGACGGAAAAGACCTGGTTAGCACCATGGTCAACACCGTTCCAGGCGACGGCATCCCGCTAACTGAACGCGACTTCAACACCTACTTCTTGCTTTTGGTGGTAGCCGGAAACGAGACCACGCGTCACACCATCAGCCACACCATGGACTACCTGATCAGCAACCCAGATCAGTTGGCTCTGCTGCAAGAGCGACCAGATCTGATTCCTTGGGCGGTAGAAGAGTTCCTTCGCATGGCGAGCCCGGTGTATCACTTCCGTCGCACTGCAACCAAGGATGTGGAGTTTGGCGGCAAGCTGATTAAAGCCGGCCAAAAGATTGTCCCTTGGTTTGCCAGCGGAAACCGCGATGAAGCAATCTTTGACGATGCCTACAAGATGGATGTGACTCGCAATCCAAACGAACACATGACTTTCGGCCGCGGTGGTCCTCACCTCTGCCTTGGTAACTCGCTGGCTCGTCTAGAAATCCGAGTGATGTTTGAAGACCTAATCTCGCGTGTGGACAAGGTGGAAAAGGTTGGCCAAATTGACCACCTTCGATCCAACTTTGTGAATGGAATCAAGCGATTCCCAGTGAAAGTTACTTTGCGCTAGGGGCGCAAGCAAAGAAACGGCCTCAACCCTTGCGGAGTTGAGGTCGTTTTCTTTTCTCTAAATCAAATGAGCCCAGCAAACTTCAAGAAGTTGTCCACTAGGTCGAAGGTTCGTAAACGAGCAGCTGCCTGCTCGTGACCCGCCTGCCAAAGCATGATTTTTGGATCTTGACCATCGCGCTCCACCGCATTCACGCCTTCCCACTCCAGCCAGCCGGCGAGTGTTGCTCCGTCCATCTCAGGGTGAAACTGCATAGCCAGCGCCTTGTTAATAACGAAGGCTTGTGAAGCCACCGGGGTACGAGCAATTTCTAGAGCGCCTGCGGGCAGAGTCCACCGGTCATAATGGAACTGAAACCATGGCCCGCTTCCCACGAAATCCGGCTGCTCGGTAGAAATCCAAGTCCAACCGATTTCGGCCTTCGGACCAGGAGCAACCTGCCCTCCCATGGCGCGCGCAATCAACTGGCCGCCAAAGCAGATTCCAAAAACCGGCTTGTCGGCCAAAATGGCGTCGCGAATCCATTCCACCTCGGGTACCACCCAGTTGCCAATGCATTCGTCATCCCACACGCCCCAGGGCGAACCCATAGGGATAATCAGGTCGTAGTCGGCCGCATCGGGGAAATCAAAGTGCACGTTGGGTGAGTAGTAGTTCTCCTGAGTTACCACCAGGCGTTCTTCAATCTCAAAACCGTGATGGCGTAGCCGTTCGGAAACCGGGCCGGTGGGGCTCACGTGATCGTGCTGAATGAAGAGGGCTTTCATCGGTGCAGGCCTTTCCAAAAAATTCTGCTTGTAACAGTTTGATTTCACAGGGCATTTACTAGTAACCAGATTAGTATCATCAAATAATCGTTAGTTCCCTAATAATCTTTTGAAAACCAACGCGGGAGTTGCAATGAAGCAAGATCTAATAGCACTGAAAGCCGATCTGCAAAGTCGCGGTATCGATGTGCTTCGCCTGATTTACGCGGATGTTCTGGGCATCACTCGATCCAAAGACCTGCTGGTGTCTCAGCTCGAGCGCGGAGCTCACAATGGCCCAGCCTTTTGTCAAGGTGTCTGGGTAACCACCACTCAGGGCGGCGTGCTAGATGCCAACAACATTGCCAGCGATGGCCTCACCGACCTGGTCTCGCAGCTAGATGCCAACACCATCACGCCGATGCCGTGGGAGCCGGGCGTTGCATATGTAATCGCCGATGCCTTCAACCCGGATGAGTCGGCCAACCTGATGGCTCCGCGAACCGTCTTGAAGCACGTGATGGATGAATACGCCAAGCTTGGCCTAGTGCCGGTGGTTGGCCCGGAACTAGAGTTTTACATCGCTGATCGCGTGGAAGGCGGTGGCTTCAAGCGGTCTTTGGACCTAACCGGACAGGTTTACACCACGGGCGCTCGGGTCGACCCAAAGGGCACCTTCCTAGGCCTCATGCGAGCTCTGGACAAAATGGACATTGGCGTTTTTGCTGGCAACCACGAGTTCAGCCCGAGTCAGTACGAAATCAACCTTTGGCACTCCGAGGCCATGGATGCCGCCGACCGCACCTTCTTGTTCAAGACAGCCATCAAGGACTATGTTTCTCGAACCGGTCAGCACGCTACCTTTTTGGGTAAGCCGTGGTCCGACGAGGGTGGAAGCGGTTTCCACCTTCACTTCTCGGTGGTTACGCCCGACGGCACCAATCAAATGCACGATGGCTCGGGAAATCTAAGCCACACCGCCGAACGCATGATTGCGGGAATCACCTCGCACGCCCACGCCGTTACCGCTTTTAGTAACCCAACGGTTAACGCTTTCAAGCGATTGGGCCCAGATACCCTTGCTCCATACCGAGCAAACTGGGGATTCGATAACCGTAGCTGCATGGTGCGCATCCCGCCAGAGCGTGGTCAGGGAACTCGTCTCGAGGTTCGTGTGGGCGATGGCGCTGCTAACCCTTATCTGTTGATTGCTGCCGTACTGGCCGCTGCGCTGGATGGAATCAGAAACGAACTGCCTTGTCCAGAGCCTGCAGAGGGTATGGCATATGACAACGAAGGCGCAGCTATTTTGCCAGCGACTCTCAGTGAGGCGCTTGACAATCTTGACGCCGATCTAACGCTCAAATCGTTGCTAGCCGAGCAAATGGTAAACGTCTTTACGGTTATGAAGAGAGACGAAGTTGCTCGTTACGAGGCGGCCGTTGCAGATTCGGGAACCCGCGAGGTAACTCAGTGGGAAATCGACGAGTACCTGGAGAACTACTAGGCAAAACCAGGAGAGTGGGCACAGGGCCGTTCAACCAGACTTGCCCCAGCCAAGTAAGTAAAAAACCCCGCCCTAGGGCGGGGTTTTGCTTTGGAGCTTGGTTTTCCAAAGCTGGTTCGTTTTTCACACTATCTAAAGATTGTTAACTTTGTGTGACATAACAAAAACTGACAACAAACTCGAAAGAAAACGTAAAACTAGACGGCTGGGTTGGAGTTATCCGCAACTAGGGTTCCGCCGTTGAAAGTCACGCCAACTTCTCGGTAATAGCCGCCCAAGATCTGTTGAACGGGTAGCAAACTTGCCAGTTCATCCCACTGCGAGTCGGCCAGTTCCAACTCGGCGTCGCCGCCCCAGGCTTGACCCAGGTCCGCATCGGTGCCGCCCATGGTAATCAGCTGGTCAAGCGAGTTTCCGGCACCCGGGGTAATAGATGGCATCCAGCGACTGTGCAGCATTTTGTGGCCGTTGACAAAACCGTTCTGGTCAACTGGTTCACGCAGGGTCACCACTGCGGATGCCAAACGGTGATCGTAAGCCGAGAGGCTCGCGCCGAGCTTGGCGCCGGCTTCTAGTTTTGGGGTGGCTTGACCGCGGTTGAAAATGCGGGTGACGTGTGCCGATCCAAGTTTCTTGGGGTATCCCTGGAACCAGCCGCGGGCAATGGCGAAGTCTTTGGTTACCCAAATGGCAACGCAACGGCTGTAAGTCACACCTTGATATTTGCAACGGACCACCACGAACGCTTCTAGGTATTGCGATCGAATCGGATCGAGCAACTCGGCCTTGCTTCCGCTGCAAGATTGCCAGTCTGCCCAAATGAATGCCACTGCTCCAGGCTGTTCATCGGCTAGTTCCAACTCGGCTGGCAAAATAGCTCGCACGTTGGCCGGATCGGTTAGGTATTCCACTGTGAGTAGAGTGCCGCTGTAGTACCAGGGCATTTCAGGAATAATCGCGCTTGCGCCACTTGGAGTGCGTGGAGCCATAAAACCTTTAAGTTCGCTCATTGTTTCAGATTACCCAATCATTTGTGTCCAAACAAAGCCCACTGTTTCCGACTTATAACGATTTCACTACATCGATGACGTTTCTGTTTCAAACGGCATCTAGACGCCTGTTTTTCAGCCATTCTATGAAGTAGGTCGTTTGGATGTGAACGACTTTTCTGAAGTACCACTCAATGAGGAGATCAGTACATGTCTGATGGCACTAAAACAGATACCTCGCTTGCAAAAGGCAAGCTTGGAGTTCTGGGAATCGTTTTCTTTGTAGTAGCCGCCGCCGCTCCACTCGTTGGCATGACGGGCGCTGTTCCCGTGGCTATGTTGGCCGGAAACATGGCAGCCGCCCCTGGCGCTTACCTTGCAGTTGGAATCACCCTGCTTATTTTTAGTGTTGGATTCAGCACAATGAGCAACCAGGTAACCAACGCGGGTGCGTTCTTTGCCTACGTTGGTCGCGGTCTTGGCAAGCACGCAGGTGTTGGCTCGGCGTTCATCTCCATTGTGGGATACGTGACCATTCAGCTGGCTATCTACGGCTTCTTTGGTGGTCTGGCAGCTGGTCAGTTCGCCAGCCTCGGTGTAGATCTACCTTGGTATGTCTGGTGTTTGATCGCTTGGGTGCTGGTTACTGGCCTTTCACTGCTAAGCGTGGATGTGGGTGCCAAGGTGCTTGGAACCCTCATGATTTTGGAACTAACCTCTCTGGTGATTACAGGCGTATCGATTCTTGCCAACGGAGGACCTGAAGGGCTCAACTTTGGAGCCTCATTTAGCCTCGAGAACATCTTTGTGGGTGGCTTCGGTGGCGGCGCCGGTATCGCAATCGCTTTCGCATTCGCATCATTTATCGGCTTCGAAGCAACCGCAATTTACGGCGAGGAATCCAAAGACCCAAAGCGCACCGTGCCTCGCGCTACCTACTGGGCTATTGGAATCATCACAGCGCTGTTTGCAATGGTTTCGTTCTCCATGGTTACCGGAATGGGTGCTAGCAAAGTCGCCGACTACATCGTTGCCAACTCGGGTGGCCCAGACGCAATTTTGTCTAACCCAGCAGGCGTGCTGTTCGCTCTTGCGGACCAGTATGTCGGGCCATGGATGTCTCAGGTAATGAGCTGGTTGGTTATCTCCAGCCTGTTTGCCGGACTTCTGGCATTCCAGAACGCAGCTAGCCGTTACTTCTTTGCCATGGGTCGAGGCGGCGTTCTACCAGCCTCGTTTGGCAAGGTAAACGGCCGCGGCGCACCTCAGGCCGGTTCAATCCTCACCTCTGTAATCGCCGCACTCGTGATCATCGTGTTTGCTGTTGCTGGTCTAGACCCAGTGTTGAATCTGTTCTTCTGGATGTCCGCTGTTACCGCAATCGCCATCATCCTGGTAGAGATTCTGGTGAGCATCGCAGTGGTTGTCTACTTCATGAAGAACAAGGGCGCCAACGTTTGGCAGGGCAAGGTAGCGCCAATAGCGGCAGCTATTGGGCTCGCTCTGGGTGAGTACCTTTTGATGAGTCGTTTCAACCTCTTGGCCGGTACAGTTGCCGACGGGGTTGACCCAACCGCACCGGGCAGCGCTTGGCTCATGAGCCCGCTCGGCTGGGTCTTGGTTCTTTCACCATTTGCTGCGCTTGTTGTGGGCTATGTGCTTTCGATCTTCCAGAAGAACGAAAACGACCAGATGGCCAAGGACATCCTGTCGTAACCAAGAACAACAAAAAAGTTGCCCCCACCAAACGGTGGGGGCAACTTTTTTGCCTTGCAAAGATAACTACATCTCGCGGTGAGCCTCAATCAGACAACCGCGAAGAATCTGCTCGATCTCGTTGAACTGGTCTGGCCCAATGGTCAACGGTGGAGCCAGCTGAACCACAGGGTCGCCACGGTCGTCGGAACGGCAGTAGAGGCCCTCTTCGAACATGCGGTGACTCAAAATGCCACGTAGTAGGCGGTCGGCTTCCTTGTCGTTGAAGGTCTCCTTGGTCTGCTTGTTTTTGACAAGCTCGATTGCCCAGAAATAACCCGCACCGCGAACATCGCCAACAATCGGCAGGTCGCGCAACTTGTCCAAGGTAGCTTTGAAAGCGCCTTCATTGCGGCGCACATTGCCAACCAGGTCCTCTTCATCAAAGATGTTGAGGTTCTCCAGAGCAACAGCACAACTCACAGGGTGGCCACCGTAGGTGTAACCGTGTGGGAATAGGGCACCGTTTTTGAATGGCTCGAACAGTTTCTCGGCTAGCAACAGCGCACCCAATGGGGCGTAGGCGCTAGTAAGACCCTTGGCACAAACCAACATGTCTGGTTCGATCTCGTAGCGCTCGCTAGCAAACATGGTTCCGGTGCGTCCAAAACCATCGATGGTCTCGTCGGCAATCATCAGCACGTCGTACTTGTCGCAGATCTCGCGGATTCGCTTGAAGTAACTGTTAGGAGCGGTAAAGCAACCGCCAGAGTTCTGAACCGGTTCAAAGATGAACGCGGCAACAGTGTCTGGGTCTTCGAACAGAATCATTTCTTCAACGCGGTCTGCTGCCCAGTTGGTGAAGGCTTCCTCGGTCTCGAACTCTTCGGGAGCACGGTACCAGTTGGTGTTAGGCACACGGAAGGTGCTTGGTACCAGTGGCTCAAACTGCTTCTTCATGGCCGGAATTCCGGTCATCGAAAGGGCTCCGTGGGAGGTTCCGTGGTAGGCCACGGCTCGGCTAATTACCTTGTGCTTGGTTGGTTTGCCCATCAGTTTGAAGTACTGCTTGGCTAATTTCCACGCGGTCTCGTTTGCCTCGCCACCACCAGTGGTGAAAAAGACGCGAGTCAGGTTCTTAGGTGCATACGACAAAACACGTTCACTCAACTCGATTGAAGTTGGGTGGGCGTGCGACCAAATAGGGAAGTAGTCCAGCTGCTTCATCTGCTTAGCGGCGGCTTCGGCAAGGCGTTCGCGGCCGTGTCCAATGTTTACGCTAAATAGGCTGCTGATTCCGTCAAAGTACTTGTTGCCATCGATGTCCCAGAAGTGGTGACCCTCGGCCTTAACAATGATTGGAACTTTTCCCTTTGGGAAGTGCGCATGATTGGTGAAGTGCAAGAAGAGGTTGTCTTTTGCTGCTTTCTCCATCATCGCTGTGGTTACTTCGCGTCCTGCCTTCCGGGCGTCCGCGATTGGGGTGGCGCGGTCTGCTGCTGCGACGGCCGGTTTTACCGGAGCCTTGAGCTTGGACGCTAGTCCTCGCACAAGCTTTCCTGCTTGGCTTTCCTTGGTTGCCATTGGTATCACTCTTTACTTTGATTGTTTTTGGGGGACCTATCTGGTTCCCCAGTTGTAGAACTGCTTATGCAACTTGAGGTAGACGAATGTCTCCGTCGAAGTCACTCCGGGCAGTGTCCGGATTTTTTCGTTCAGGAGGTTTATGAGATCCTCGTCGTTCTCGCAAACCACCTCAACCAAAATGTCAAAACTTCCCGCGGTTAGCACCACGTAATCTACGGCCGGCAGATTCGCCAGCTCTTCTGCGATGTCCCTGGTGTCGCCGCCACAACGAACCCCGATCATGGCCTGGCGATAAAAACCGAGCTGCATCGGGTCGGTTACTGCCACTACCTGCATAACGCCGGAGTCGGTTAGCTTTTGCACACGTTGGCGAACCGCTGCTTCCGAGAGGCCAACGGCCTTGCCAATTTCCGCATAAGACTTGCGGCCATCATGTTGAAGTTGCTCAATGATCGACTTGGATACTTCGTCAAGTTGACTGGATTTGGTTCTGAGCACTCGGGACATACAACGATTTTGCCACTAAAAATGGCAATCAACGAGCGATTCGGTGGTCAAAACGCCAATTTGGTGCGTATTTGTTACCAAATCGAGTCGTTTTGCTTCGGATTCCAATATTTGAGGCTGCCTTGAAAAGTTATGATGTTGACGACGAAGGAGACCCAAAATGGCAGTTCAAGAGCTTCGGAACTTTGTAAATGGTGAATACCAGGACTCCATGTCCCCGGAAACCCTAGATATCATCAACCCTGCAACGGGTCAGGTTTATGCCACATCTGCGGTGTCCAATCAAGCAGACATCGATGCCGCTTACGCTGCTGCCGACAAAGCATTCGGGGTGTGGAGTGAATTTACGCCGGGCGAGCGCCAACTTGCGTTGTTCAGGATTGCAGATGCCCTGGAGGCGCGAGCCGAAGAAATGGCCGATGTGGAGTGCCGCAATACGGGCAAGCCAAGGTCGACTTTGGTGGCCAATGAGATTCTGGTTTCTGCCGACCAAATTCGTTTTTTTGCAGGCGCAGCCAGAAGCCTCGAGGGCAGGGCCACCGCGGAATACGCAAAGGATCACACTTCATCGATTCGTCGTGAGCCCATCGGTGTTATTGGCCAGGTAACCCCTTGGAACTATCCACTAAACATGGCCACCTGGAAATTTGCTCCTGCGATTGCCGCGGGAAACACCGTGGTCCTCAAACCGTCCGATACCACTCCGGCTTCAACGCTTTTGCTTGCCGAAATCGCCAGCGAGTTCCTTCCCCGAGGTGTGTTCAACGTGGTGGCTGGGGATCGAAACACCGGCCGCATGATAGTTGAGCACCCCACGCCTCAGATGGTCTCGATTACTGGTTCTGTGGGAGCAGGAATGGAAGTAGCCAAGAGCGCAGCGATGGACCTCAAGCGCGTGCATCTGGAACTGGGAGGTAAAGCCCCCGTGATTGTTTTTGCCGATGCCGACCTGGCCAAAGCAGCTGCCCAAATCGTGATTGCCGGCTACTTCAACGCTGGCCAGGACTGCACCGCGGCCACGCGCATCCTGGTTCACCAGAGCGTTCACGATGAGTTCGTTGCCCTGTTGCTCGCAGAGGTATCGGCAAATGCCAAAACCGGCGATCCAAGCCGCGAAGACATCCTGTTTGGGCCGGTCAACAATGCCAACCAACTCGCTCGCGTGGAGGGGTTCATTTCCCGCCTTCCAGATAGCGCATCGGTGGTAGCAGGTGGCAATCGCCTTGCCGGTGGTGGGTATTTCCTGGAGGCAACGGTTGTGACCGGGCTAAAGCAGACCGATGAAGCGGTACAGACAGAGATTTTTGGACCAGTGGTAACGGTTCAGACCTTTAGCAGCGATGCAGAGGCCATGGCCCGGGCCAACGATGTGAAGTACGGTCTGGCTTCTAGCGTTTGGACCCGCGATCACACCAGGGCAATGCGATTTGCCAAGGGGCTCAACTTTGGTTGCGTGTGGATTAACACCCACATTCCTGTGGTGGCCGAGATGCCGCATGGCGGATTCCGTCACTCCGGCTACGGCAAGGACCTGTCCCAATACGGGTTCGAGGACTACACGCGGATCAAGCACGTCATGAGTTACATCGGAGACTAGCCAGGCATCGCGTTCGGGGCATCATCCGTTGCAGGTGCACCCGTTATAGAAGACCTGTGGGAATCTGATTTCTCCACAGGTCTTTTGCTTTCGCGTTACACGATCTGAAAACCGTGTGAGAACTAGAATCATGCAACTGCTCTGGATAGTCCCTTCGCTCGGTTACGGAATCTTCCTTTTAGCCACAACTGGCCAGTGGTTTGGCTTGGTGTTTGGCGGACTCAGCCTGGTTTCTCTGCTGGTCTCAAACCTGGTTAAAACCAAGCCGGTCGCCAAGGACCAGCCGGTTCACATCGGTCAGCGCCGCATAGCAATCGGAAATCGAATATTGCCTCGATGGGATTTGCTCTGGAAACCCGAGTGGGTCGAGCAGGTGTATCAGGCAATCACGACGGCGAATCAGAAAAGCCAGGCCGAAATCCAATTGCGTAACAAACTTCGGGGAACTCTGGCGGCCAGCGATAGAAACGAAACCGACCTTTGCCTTTGGCTCGGATTCTTTGGATCAGAGGCAGTTGAGCTGAATCTCTCGCACCACGGACCACACGCCATTTTGATTGGCCCCACGGGATCAGGCAAGAGCCAGCTGCTGTCTTCTTTGCTGGCCTCTGCCTGTCAGGGTTACTCGGCCAAAGAACTGCAATTGGCCCTGGTGGATTTCAAAGGCGGTGCCACGTTAGGTCGCTTTGCAAACACCCCTTGGTGTTTTGGATTCGAAACCGACCTCGGCGAATCCGCGATGACTTTTGTGGCGCGCGTTCAAGAACAACTCAAAGAGCGACAACTGATTTTGGCTCAGCAATCGCGTTCTCGGGTTCAAGACCTTCCAAACAATGTGAGGCCGCCGATTTTGGTGTTGGTCATCGATGAACTGCAGGCATTGCTTCAGGTGCCAGCGGTTCAAGGCGCACTGGAGGACATTGCCGCCCGGGGAAGATCACTCGGTGTGCATTTGGTTGCCACGGCTCAGTCGCTCACCGGAATTCCCAGGTCCTTGATTGCAAATTTGGGACTACGAATTGCGGTGGGAAAACCCGACCCCATAGACCTCGCACAGTTGGGAATGGCTCGACAGATCACTTCGCCCCAGACCGAACTCAAGCTTGATTCGGAGTGGCTGCCAGCGCAGTTTTCCACCCCGAAAATAGCTGGATGTTTCTTCTTTCCGGCTGGGGGAGCGGTGTCTGAAAATCTCGTCAAATATCTTTTTTTAGCCGAAACCAAAACAAAAGATTACTCAAATGCTTTTTTTGCTTCTGATTTCGTGGAAAAGCCAATCAAAAACTTCGATTTCAGCATTGGATTCTAAAAAGCACTGGGGATTACTGCAGTTAATTGCCAAAGGCAACAGGTTTTTGTGGCAGTATTTTGTTTTGAACGCGTAAGCGGACATTCCAGTTCTGGTTGGGTCATTGTGGCCCTGACTTAAGGAGTCGGCAAAATGACTAACTCTCAAGATCCAATCCTTCGCGATTTACTGCGTTTGGCTAAAGCCCCGGTAACCCGACGCACCGTACTTGCGGGTGCAGGTATGTCGGCTGCAGCAGTCACTTTGGCTGCTTGTTCACCAGGTGGCGCAAAGCACCTCAGCCCTGTGAAAGACCTTTCGTCTTCGCAGCACGTTGTCACCTGGGACAACTGGCCTTATTACATGGACGACAGCGACAACCCGCAGTCGCCATCCATCAAGGGATTTCAAGACGCCAGCGGAATCAAGGTGGTTTACAACACCAACGTAGACGACAACAACAGTTACTACGCGCGTGTAAAGAACCAGCTCGGACAGGGCAAGGACACCGGAGCAGACACTATGTGTCTGACCGACTGGATGGCAGCGCGTCTTATCAACAGCGGCTTGGTCCAAGACTTCAACTACAAGTTGATACCAAACGTGACTAAGAACCTAGATCCTTACTACAAGGGAGCTTCCTGGTCCTACGACCCAGATCGCAAAGCATCGCTTCCGTGGAAGGGCATTATCGCCGGAATCGGATACCACAAGGAGAACTACAAGAAGCTAACCGGACAGGACGCACCGACCTCGGTTGCCGAACTATTCACCAACCCAGCTCTGAAGGGCAAGGTTGTAGTCCTTAGCGAAATGCGCGACACCATCGGTGTGATGATGATGGCCGACGGCATCGACATCACCTCGTTCACCGCAGATGATTTCCACAACACCCTCGATAAGTTCACCGGCTACGTAAAGAGTGGCCAGATTCGCGGCATCAAGGGCAACAGCTACGTGGACGACCTCAAAAACGGCGACGCAGTAGCTGGAATCGTTTGGGCTGGCGACGTAGTCAGCACTAACACCGAGTTGGGCCAAGACGTCCTCGGCGTAGTTCTTCCGGAATCCGGTAGCACCTTTGCCTGCGACAACTTCCTAATCCCAATGGGTTCCCAGCACGCTGCCAACGCAGAAGCCCTAATCAACTACTACTATCAGCCAGAGGTTGCAGCCATGCTTGCCCTTGGTGGAGTGTTCTACGTTCCACCGGTTCAGGCCGAGTTGGTCAAGCCTTTGGTAGCGGCCAAGAACACCGCGCTCGCCGCCAACGAATTGATCTTCCCAACCGATTTGAGCAAGTTCTTCCAGTTCCGCCCGTTGTCGGCAAAAGAAGACAACGAGTTCAGCAAGGCTTGGTCAGACGCAGCGAATGGAGTTGTTTAGTTGGCAAAAGAGTTCGTCCCAGCGGGAGCCGATCTAGAACTTAGAGGCATTCGCAAGGAGTTCCCTGGCTTCACAGCCATTGAAAACCTAGACCTTCAAATCCCCGCTGGCGAATTTTTCGCTTTGCTCGGCCCATCCGGTTGCGGCAAGACCACCACGCTACGTATCATCGCTGGTCTAGACGAACCAACCTCGGGCCAGGTGATGCTGGGTGGTCAGGACGTAACGTTCACCAAGCCACACGAGCGACCAGTAAACACCGTGTTTCAGAGCTACGCGCTTTTTCCGCACATGTCGATTCTTGAAAACGTTGCGTTTGGGCTTCGTCTCCGCAAAATCGAAAACCCAGTTCCAAAGGCCATGGATGCCCTAAACCTGGTGGAACTTGGTTACGCGGCAGAGCGACGCCCGCAACAGCTCTCCGGCGGTCAGCAACAGCGTGTGGCACTGGCTCGAGCGCTGGTTAATCGTCCATCGCTGCTTTTGCTAGACGAACCACTCGGTGCACTAGACCTAAAGTTGCGTCGCCAGATGCAGATCGAGCTAAAGGCTATCCAGATGGAGGTTGGCCTCACGTTCTTGCACGTTACTCACGACCAGGAAGAAGCCATGGACATGGCGGATACCGTGGCGGTAATGCACAAGGGACGCATCGAGCAGATGGGTGCGCCAGAAGCCCTTTACGAGCGACCAAAGACTGCGTTCGTGGCTAAGTTCCTAGGTCAGTCCAACATCTTTGTTGGTCAGTCCGTGGAATCCTCGGCCAACTCGCTGTCGATCGAAATTGCGGGAACCAAAATCTCCGTGCCAAAAAATCGCGCCGAAAAGCAATCGGGCAAAATTGCCATCGGAGTTCGCCCAGAAAAGGCGTTCTTCCACCACCAAGCGCCAGCTGCCAGTGCCGACCTAAACATTCTTGGTCCGGGTGAGATCAAAGACATTCGTTTCACCGGTGTAAGCAACCAGTACCTAATCGAGATCCCAAACGTGGGCGACCTGATTGTGTTTGCGCAAAACGTAGGCATGAGCCCGGTTGCGGAGCTTGGTCAACAGGTTTGGGTGTCATTTAAGGTTGAGCACACCTTCGGTCTGGCGGATTTGCCTGCCGGCGACGAGGACTAATCATGGCCTTCGCCGCTTTTTCATCTAACAAGCCGGCGCCTAATGCGGCGCCAATGAAGTCGGGCAAGATTGTCCTTGCCCTTTTGCTACCTGGTTTGCTGTACCTTGCCATGTTCTTCATGGTTCCTTTGGTTTCGCTGCTTATTACCTCCCTCGAATCGCCAGACCCTTCGGGGGCTATCGGGCAATACGTTTACGCGGTGGATTTCAGCAGCTACGGCAACGTAATAAGCCGGTACTTTCCACAGATTCTGCGCTCTTTCGGCTACGCGTTTGCGGCTACTTTGTTTGCGTTGGTCATTAGCTACCCGCTGGCCTATTTCATCGGTGTTCGACTTCGCACTAGACCCCTAGTTCAGAAGCTGACCCTCACCCTGGTGATTGCACCGTTTTTTATCTCCTTCCTGTTGCGAACCATCGCGTGGAAGCAGATTTTGAGCGACAACTCGCCAACCCTTGAGTTCCTGCGCAGCATCCACCTGCTTGGCGCCGACCAATATTTCTTGGGCACGCCGTTTGCTGTTATCTGGGGTTTGACCTACAACTTCATCCCATTCATGACTCTGCCGCTTTACACCTCGCTTGAGCGCCTAGACCTGCGTTTCCTTGAGGCAGCTGGCGACCTCTATGCCAACCCGGCTCAAGTTTTCCGCAAGATCACCCTGCCGCTAACCATGCCAGGTGTTATCAGCGGTACTTTGCTCACCTTTATCCCCATCACCGGTGACTATGTGAATGCCAGCCGAGAATTCCTGGGTTCGTCGTCGACATCGATGATTGGAAACATGGTTCAGGCAGACTTTTTGCAGAACAGCGACTACCCGTCGGCTTCTGCTCTGTCGGCAATCCTGATGGGCGTGATCCTGATTTTGGTAACCGTCTATGTTCGTCGCACCGGAACGGAGGACCTACTTTGAAAAAGCTTCAGCTCGGACGCAAGGTCCTGCCGCTCTACTCGCTGCTTGCTTTGGTCTATCTGCTAATTCCGATTGTTTACACAATCGCATTTTCGTTCAACAACTCAAAGGGTCGAACCAACACAACCTGGCAAGGATTCACCTTTGCTAAGTGGGGCGATGTTTGCAGCCAAGCGGGCATCTGTGAGGCATTCGGCAACTCGTTGTTCATTGGCGCGGTCTCAACCGTAGTGGCAACCATCCTAGGCACCGCGATTGCCATTGCGTTGGTGCGCTACCGCTTCAAGTTCCGCAGTTTGGTAAGCCTTTCGTTGTTCCTACCCATGGCCACCCCAGAGGTAGTTATGGGTGCCGGCTTAGCGGCGTTGTTCTTCAACATGGGAACCGAACAGGGATTCGTGACCATCATTATTTCTCACGTGATGTTCTGTCTGAGCTTTGTTGTTGTAACAGTGAAGGCGCGAGTTCAGACCCTCGACCCGGTTCTGGAGGAAGCAGGTCGAGACCTATACGCCAATCCGGCTCAGGTATTTTGGCGGATCACCTTCCCGCTTCTGTTGCCTGGAATCGTTTCGGCCGCTTTGCTTTCTTTCGCTCTAAGCTTCGATGATTTCATCATCACCTACTTCAACGCCGGACCGGTCACCACATTCCCGCTGCTGATTTACGTGGCCGCATCCAAGGGTGTACCGGCGGAAACCAACGTTATCGCCAGCGGCGTGTTCTTGCTTGCAATCTTTTTGGTTATCGGAACGCAGATCGCTTCGAACGCCCGAGCCAAGCGTCACGCTAAGTTCCACTAAAAATTCCTGTAAAAAATCCCCCTAGCTCTCAAGCTAGGGGGATTTTTTTGTTGAGTCTTACAGGGCTGCTAGACCGGCTTCTAGAACATCGAGGGCATCGTTCAGTAGCTCATCGCTGATTACCAGAGGTGGCAAGAAACGAATCACGTTGTAGTGAGTTCCAGCGTTCAAGACCAAAACACCGTTCTGGTGGCAGTGGGTCACTAGCTTGTCTACCGCAGCCTTGTTTGGGTTGCGGGTTCCGGCCTCAACGAATTCGATTGCCACCATTGCGCCGCGGCCACGGATTTCACCGATGATCGGGTACTTGGCGGCTAGCTCTGCCAAGCGGGTCTTCAGGGTCTTCTCGATGCGCTGTGCGCTCTCTAGAACGCCACCGGCTTCGATCTGCTTTAGTACCGAAACAGCGGCTGCTGCGGAAATTGGGTTTCCACCAAAGGTTCCACCGATTCCACCAGGGTGGGCTGCATCCATGATGTCGGCGCGGCCAGTTACGGCCGAAAGCACCATACCGCCGGCGATACCCTTGGCGATGGTCACTAGGTCTGGAACGAAGGTTGGCTCGTATTCGCTGGCGAACCACTGACCGGTACGGGCGATACCTGCCTGAACCTCATCGGCAATAACCACGATGCCGTTTGCCTTAGCCCAGTTGGCCAGCTCGGTGAGGAAGCCAGGAGCTGGAACAATGAAACCACCCTCGCCCTGGATTGGCTCGATAACGATAGCGGCCAAGTTGTCTGCTCCGACACGCTTGTCCATGTAATTGATGGCGCGAGCGGCGGCCTCTGGGCCGGTAAGGCCCTCAGGGTCGCGGAACGGGTAAGACATTGGCACGTGGGTCACGCCAGGTGCGAAAGGACCAAAACCAGATGCGTATGGCATGGCCTTGAAGTTCATAGCCATGGTTAGGTTGGTGCGACCGTGGTAACCGTGGTCGAAAACTGCGATTTCGCCGCGCTTGGTGAACTTGCGAGCAAACTTGACTGCGTTTTCTACGGCCTCGGAGCCCGAGTTGAATAGCGCCGAGCGCTTCTCGAAATCACCAGGGGTGTGCTTGTTCAAAAGTTCGCAAACCTCTACGTACTGCTCGTAAGGGGTCACGGTGAAAAGAGTGTGGGTTAGCTGGCCAACCTGGTGTGAAACCGCATCGATGACACCCTGGTTGGTGTGGCCGATTGAAACCACGCCAATTCCCGAGCCAAGGTCGATGAACTGGTTACCATCGACGTCTACCAGGATTGCGCCATTAGCTTTCTCGATGTAAACCGGAAGAGCTGCGCCAACGCCGTGCGACACGGCCTTAAGGCGACGAGCTTGCAGATCCTTTGACTTTGGGCCAGGGATTGCGGAGACAATTTTGCGCTCTTGCGCGATGCTGAACTCAACCATGTTTTTAATCCTAAGACTTGGGGGACACAGGGGACTCTTTACCCAGAAAGTTTCTTCTGTTATTCAGTAATTTCCAACCATTCGCATGCGAATAATGTTCCAAAACATCGATGATTTTTCCGCTTCCGAATGCGTTGGGTTGCGAGGCAGTTCCTAATGGCAAGATTGAGTCATGCGTCGCGTAATTATTTTGGGATCTACCGGTTCTATCGGTACCCAGGCCCTTGAGGTCATAGCAGCAAATCCACACCGTTTTCAGGTGGTTGGGTTGGCTGCCGGAAGCAACGCCGATTTGCTCGAACAGCAACGCATCAGCTTTGGAGTACCCGCCGACAAGGCAGTTCTGGGAGCCGTGGCCGCAACCCGGCTGGTGGAAGATACCCAAGCCGATGTGGTGGTCAACGGCATAACCGGATCTATCGGCTTGGCACCGACTCTGGCCACCCTGAAAACCGGAAAAACCCTGGCTCTTGCTAATAAGGAGTCTTTGATTGTGGGTGGCAAATTAGTCACCGATGCGGCCGCCCCGGGGCAAATTGTTCCCGTGGATAGTGAGCACTCGGCTCTGGCTCAGTGTCTTCTAGGCGGAACCAGTCAAGAGGTTCGCAAACTCATTCTCACGGCCTCCGGCGGACCATTCCGTGGTTGGAGTCGAGAGCAGATGGAATCTGTGACTCCACAGCAGGCTTTGGCTCACCCGACCTGGGTAATGGGCAAAGTGGTTACCACTAACTCGGCCACCCTGGTTAACAAGGGCCTGGAAGTCATCGAGGCTCACCTTCTTTTCGGAATTCCCTTTGACCGCATCGAGGTCACCGTTCACCCGCAGAGCGTGGTGCACTCCATGGTGGAATTCATCGATGGTTCGGTTTTGGCGCAGTGCTCACCGCCGAGCATGAAGATTCCCATTTCTTTGGGCATGAGCTGGCCCGAACGCGTGGCAGATGTGGCACCTGCCTGTGACTGGACCAAGGCCGCTACCTGGACCTTTGAGCCGCTAAACGAAGCCGTTTTCAAATCGGTGGCTTTGGCTCGTCAGGTTGGTTCGGCGGGTCTCACCTACCCGGCGGTTTACAACGCCGCTAATGAGCAGGCGGTGGAGGCTTTCCACGATGGCCGCATCGGGTTCAACCAGATTGTTGATTTGGTGGAGCGAGTTGTGGCTTCACATGAGGCTACTTCCGAAATGACACTTGAAAACGTTCTGGAAGCAGAGAAGTGGGCCAGAGATCGCGCTGATGGAGTGATGGCTAAGGCCTGTTAAGTTCGGTTGTTCGCACATGGCTCAATAACCCGAGCCAAATTGTTGGTGGCGTGATTTAGATTTGAAACGTGACTAACGCGTTCGCATACATCCTTGGTGTCCTCTTTGTTCTAGTTGGCATTGCCGTATCTATCGGTTTGCATGAGGTAGGGCACATGGTGCCGGCCAAACTCTTTGGGGCAAGGGTCACCAAGTACATGATTGGCTTCGGGCCAACTATCTTTAGCCGCAAACGTGGAGAGACCGAATACGGCATCAAGGCCATTCCTTTGGGCGGGTACATTGCCATCAGCGGAATGTTTCCCCCAGAAAAAGAGGGACGCAAGCTCAACTGGTTCACCAAGTGGGTCAGCGATGCCAGGCGCAACCAGCAGGAAATCGATGGCACCTACGACCAGGCTCGTGCGTTTTATCGCCTACCTATTTACCAACGGGTAATCGTTATGCTCGGCGGCCCCACCATGAACCTTTTTTTAGGGCTTATTTTCACCGCCATTACTCTGAACGGTTTTGGCATCAACCAGACCAGCAACAAGATCGACGTAATTTTTGATTGCGCCACTTCCTACAGTCAAACCACAGCCTGTGCTGCCGGAGACCCAACCGGTCCAGCCAAGGCAGCAGGATTGGTCGCGGGCGACCGAATCGTCTCGGTGAACGGAACCGCGGTTAGTAACTGGCAGCCGGTGGCAGATGTGCTGACCAAGAACGGCACCAAGCCGCTTCGACTAAAAGTGGAGCGCGGAGGCCAGCAACTAAACCTCAAGGTCACACCGGTATTGGCAAAACGAGCCGTTATAGATTCCAGCGGCACCAAGTACATCACAGACTCAAAGGGCAACGTGGTTTACCAATCCAGACCGGTTCTGGCACTTCAGTTGGCAACCGAGCGCAGCCCACTCGGACTCGATAAAACTCTTGAATTCTCTGGCACGGCTCTTGGGCAAACCGCAGGCATGATCTGGGATCTTCCAAATCAGCTCAGCAAACTAACGGCAACGCTCTTTGGCGGGGGAACGCGCTCGGTTAGCGGGCCAGTTTCCATCGTGGGCATTTCGGACATCGCTGGAAACGTTGCCCAGAGTAACGACTACGACCTAGCCGGAAAACTCAGCACCGGTTTCATGATGCTTGCCAGCCTGAACTTTGCATTGTTCGTGTTCAACCTCGTTCCATTGCTTCCGCTCGATGGCGGGCACGTTTTGAATGCGCTCATCGAGGGCGTTAAACGTAGGGCCTACAAACTTTTCAAGAAAGCAGATCCAGGTCCACTGGACACCGCAATGTTTGTGCCGCTTATGACAGCGATGTGGGGAATACTCATGGTCATTAGCCTGATTGTTATTGCTGCCGACTTTGTTCGTCCGGTCAGTCTTTTCTAACGCCTTTGGGTAGGCTAAACCCGCAACTGCAACAGAAAGCGAGCCTCCGGTGCCTGCAGTAAATCTCGGTGCAATCAAGATGCCACCTCCGGTCTTGACTCCACGCAAAGTAACTCGCCAGATCATGGTGGGTAAGGTACCTGTGGGTGGCGGAGCGCCAATCAGCGTGCAGTCCATGACCACCACGCCAACCACCAACATCAATGCCACCCTGCAGCAGATTGCGGAACTAACTGCTTCTGGTTGTGACATCGTTCGCGTTGCCTGCCCAAGCCAAGACGACGCCGATGTCTTGCACATCATCGCTCGCAAGTCTCAGATTCCAGTAATCGCAGACATCCACTTCCAGCCAAAGTACGTCTTCCAGGCCATCGATGCCGGTTGCGGTGCGGTTCGTGTGAACCCCGGAAACATTCGTCAGTTTGACAACCAGGTCGGTGCTATCGCCAAAGCAGCCAAGGAGGCAGGCGTCTCGATTCGCATCGGTGTGAACGCCGGTTCGCTAGACCCACGACTCCTTCAGAAATACGGCAAGGCAACCCCGGAAGCACTTGTAGAAAGCGCAGTTTGGGAAGCCAGCCTGTTCGAAGAACACGACTTCCACGACTTCAAGATCTCGGTCAAGCACAACGACCCTGTGGTCATGGTTCGCGCCTACGAGTTGCTCTCTGAGCGCGGCGACTGGCCGCTTCACCTTGGCGTGACCGAGGCCGGACCAGAGTTCCAAGGAACCATCAAGAGTTCGGTTGCCTTTGGCGCCCTGCTTTCCAAGGGAATCGGCGACACCATCCGTGTTTCATTGAGCGCGCCACCGGCACAGGAAATCAAGGTGGGTTCGCAGATTCTTGAGTCGCTAAACCTTCGTCCTCGCAAGCTAGAAATCGTAAGTTGCCCAAGCTGTGGCCGGGCCCAGGTAGATGTCTACAAGCTCGCCAACGATGTAACCGCGGGACTAGAGACAATGACCGTGCCACTGCGTGTTGCAGTTATGGGTTGCGTTGTGAATGGTCCGGGCGAAGCCCGCGAAGCCGACCTAGGCGTTGCCTCGGGCAATGGCAAGGGACAGATTTTCGTGAAGGGCGAGGTTATCAAGACCGTACCCGAGGAAGACATCGTGGCTACCCTAATAGAGGAAGCCAACCGCATGGCTGCCACCATGGACCCAGCCTTGGTTGGAAGCCCAACAGTCGTGGTTGCCCAGAAAGACTAGCCATCGGCTTATCTCTCAGCGCTCTAGCGCTGGGCGAGGTCAACCCTAGGCTTCCCTAACGGCAGGTATTCTTGAAGGCATGCCTACAAGACTCTCTTCTTTGTTCCTGCGAACCCTTCGCGAAGACCCAGCCGAAGCCGAGGTCGCTAGCCACAAGCTTTTGCTGCGCGCTGGCTACATTCGTCGTGCTGCACCTGGTGTTTACACCTGGTTGCCTCTGGGTCTTTTGGTCAAGGCCAAAATCGAGAAGGTAGTCCGCGAGGAGATGGCAAATGCCGGCGCGCAAGAAGTCTTCTTCCCAGCGCTTTTGCCTCGCGAACCTTTCGAGGCCACTAACCGCTGGACCGAATACGGCGACAACCTTTTCCGTCTGCAAGACCGCAAGAAGGCAGACTACCTGCTGGCTCCAACCCACGAGGAAATGTTCACACTGCTGGTGAAAGACCTCTACAGCAGCTACAAAGACTTGCCGGTTGCCCTTTACCAAATACAAAACAAGTACCGCGATGAAGCCCGCCCACGCGCTGGACTGCTTCGTGGCCGCGAATTCGTGATGAAAGATGCCTATAGCTTCGACCTCACCGATGAAGGACTGGCCAAGGCTTATCAGGCGCAGCGCGATGCTTATGAGCGCATCTTTACCCGCCTGGGCGTGGAATATGTGATTGTGAAGGCCGATGCTGGCGCCATGGGCGGCAGCGCATCTGAAGAATTCCTGTCTCCTTCGCCAATCGGCGAGGACACCTTTGTGCGCTCACCAGGTGGCTATGCGGCCAACGTTGAGGCCGTTAAAACCGTTGCTCCAAAAGCATTGAGCATCGATGGCCTACCGGCCGCATTGGTGCACAACACCCCGAACACGGCCACCATTTCATCGCTGGTAGATCTGGCCAACGCTCAGGTTGACCGCTCCGACCGCCCTTGGAATGCAGCCGACACCCTCAAAAACGTGGTTTTGGCGCTAACCTCGCCTACTGGCAAGCGCGAATTGGTGATTGTTGGGCTCCCGGGAGACCGCGAAGTCGATGCCAAGCGTGCCGAGGCCGCCTTTAGCCCATACGAGGTTGAACCAGCCAACGAGAGCGACTTCGCTAAGCACCCAACCCTTGTCAAGGGTTACATTGGCCCGGTGAACATCGATGCCGCGGGCAACGCCACCGCTGTTCTGGGAACCGAGTCAACCAGCGGAATCCGCTACCTCCTTGACCCTCGCGTGGTGGATGGCACATCTTGGATCTCTGGTGCAAACACCGCGGATCATCACGTGTTCAACCTGGTCAAGGGCCGCGACTTTAACGCCGACGGACTAGCAGACATTGCCGAAGTACGTGCGGGCGATGAAGCGCCAGATGGCTCGGGACCGCTTGAGCTTGCTCGTGGAATTGAAATCGGTCACGTTTTCCAACTCGGACGCAAGTACGCAGAGGCCCTAGACCTAAAGGTGCTAGACGAAAACGGCAAATTGGTGACCGTAACTATGGGCTCCTACGGAATCGGCGTTACCCGCATGATTGCTGTTCTAGCCGAGGCCAACCACGACGAAAAGGGCTTGATCTGGCCAGCCGCCGTTAGCCCGTTCGATGTTTACATCGTGGCTGCCGGCAAGGACGACGAAGTTTACGAAGCTGCCGAAAAACTGGCAGCGGAGTTCGAATCTCTCGGAAAGACAGTGCTTTTGGACGACCGCCAGAAGGTTAGCCCGGGCGTAAAGTTCGGCGATGCCGAGCTAATTGGCGTGCCAAACGTGGTCATCGTTGGCAAGGGTCTGGCAGATGGTCAGGTTGACCTTTGGGATCGCAGCTCTGGTGAGCGTCGTTCCGTGGCGTTAGACTTGGTGGTATCAGAACTTAATAACGGTTAGGAGTAGCCCATGGATATCGACCTGAGGCTGTTAAAGCAAGTAGAAACCGACCGTGACATCTCGTTCCGCGAGCTTGTCGAAATCATCGAGGCCGCAGTTGTAGCGGCTTATCACAAGAATGTCGGCAACCAAGATGCCGCTCGCGCTGTGCTCGACCAGAAGACCGGCAAGATCAGCATTTACGTGCCTGTTCTTGACGAAGAGGGTCAGCCTACCTCCGAGGAACAAGACGTAACCCCGGACAACTTTGGTCGTATCGCGGCCTACTCTGCCAAGCAGGTAATTGCCCAGCGTCTTCGTGAAATCAACGATGAAGTGTTGTTCGGCGAGTTCTCTGGCAAAGAAGAAGACATTGTCACCGGTGTTATCGAGCAGGGTCCAAAGCCTTACCTGGTCTATGTAAATCTGGGCACCGTGGAGGCCATGCTTCCAGACAGCGAGCAGGTACCGGGCGAGGACTACAGTCACGGAAAGCGCATGCGTTTTTACGTGACCAAGGTGGCACGCGCTACTCGCGGAGGAACCCAGGTTACTGTTTCGCGCAGTCACCCATCGCTGGTTCGTAAGCTTTTTGCCTTTGAAGTTCCAGAAATCGCATCTGGCGATGTTGAAATCGTTCAGATTGCTCGCGAGGCTGGGCACCGCACCAAGCTGGCCGTTCGCGCCAGCAAGCCTGGCATCAATGCCAAGGGCTCGTGCATTGGCGAACTTGGTCAGCGGGTTCGCGCGGTTTCGGCCGAGTTGAACGAGGAAAAAATCGACATTGTCGACTACTCCGAAGACCTACCGGAATTTGTGGCCCATGCTCTTTCGCCTGCCAAGGTGAGCAGCAGCTACATGTTGGACGCAGCCACCAAGCACGTTCGCGCCCTAGTGCCTGATTTCCAGCTCTCTTTGGCAATCGGAAAAGAGGGGCAAAACGTTCGTTTGGCGGCCCGCTTGACGGGAGCCAAGATCGACGTTCAGCCAGACAGCATTCTGGAGGGCTAGTCCTTTTTTGGGGCAGGGCTTAGAATGGAACCTGTTAGAACCTGCGTTGGCTGTCGCCAGCGCGCCAATCCCAACGATTTACTTCGGGTGATTGAGCTGAACGGATCGGTTGAACCGGATCCAAAAGCCAATAAACCAGGGCGTGGCGCGTGGCTCCATACCAACTCGGCGTGTCTCAAACTAGCGGTCGAACGCAAAGCCTTCGGGCGAGCTTTCAGATTTGCTGGTCAGATTCAGGTCACAGCACTTACAAAATACGTAGAACAGGCAGAAACGATGTTGGCAACAAAATGAGTAACTCGAAATGAGTAACCAACTGCTTTAACAGCCTGCCCTGTCTGGGGTAGGTTCCAGACAGGAGAACAAAACAAGTGGCATTACCACGCGTATACGACATAGCCAAAGAACTTGGAATTGATACCAAGGATGCTTTGTCAAAGTTGGAACAACTTGGCGAGTACGTTAAATCCGGCTCGTCCACAATCACCCCACCTGTAGCCAAAAAGCTACGCGACGCCTTCCCAGCTCAGGCTGCGGCGGCTAAGGCTTCTCCGGCAGCGCCTGCAGTGGCTAAGGCCGCACCAGTTGCAACCCCGGCTCCAGCAGCCGCGACTCCGGAAACTTCCGCACCTGCGGCTTCGGCTCCAGCTGCTCCGGTTGCCACCCCAGGTTTCAAGGCTCCTGCTGCTCCGGCAGCACCAGCTGCTCCTGCGGCTAGCACCCCGGCCCCTGCTGCTCCGGCAGCACCAGCTGCTCCTGCGGCCTCGGCTCCAGCAGCTCCTTCGGCTCCGGCGGCTCCGGCTGCCGGTGGCTCCGCTGGAATCCCACGTCCGGGAAACAACCCTTTCGCTTCGGCGCAAGGTATGGGAATCCCACGACCAATTTCGCGTCCAGGCAACAACCCATTCGCTCCTAGCCAGGGAATGGGTCGTCCGGGACAGGGTCGTCCAGGTGCTGGAGGACCTCGTCCTGCCGGTGCCGGTGGTCCAGGCCGCCCAGCAGGTGCTGGCGGTCCAGGTCGTCCAGCAGGCGCAGGCGGACCTCGTCCGGCTGGAGCCGGTGGCGCACGCCCAGGTTTCACCCCGGGATCGCCTCGTCCAGGTTTTGGTGGCGGCGCAGCCGGCGGTGCAGGTGCTCCTGCAGCCGGTGGTTTTGCTCGCCCAGCCGGTGGCGGTGGCCCAGCAGGCCGCGGTCGCGGTAACTCTGCCGGTACCGCAGGTGCTTTCGGTAAGGGTGGCTCGCGCGGAGCCAGCAAGGCTCGCAAGAGCAAGCGTGCAAAGCGCGAAGAGTTCGAACAGCGGAGCAATGCTCCGAGCCTCGGTGGCGCAATGGTGCCACGCGGAGACGGCACCACCGTACTTCGCTTGCGTCGTGGATCTAGCATCCAGGACTTTGCCGACAAGATTGATGCCAACGCAGGACAGCTCATCACCGTGCTGTTCCACCTTGGTCAGATGACTACCGCAACCCAGTCGCTAGACGAAGAGACTTTCCAGATTCTTGGAGAAGAGCTCGGCTACAAGATTGAAGTTGTTTCGCCAGAAGACGAAGAGCGCGAGCTATTCGAGGGCTTTGGTCTGGATATCAGCACCGAGTTCGACGAAGACGACGAAGATCTACAGCCACGACCACCAGTGGTCACTGTTATGGGTCACGTAGACCACGGTAAGACCCGCTTGCTTGACATGATCCGTAAGGCGAATGTTATGGCTGGCGAGGCCGGTGGAATCACCCAGCACATCGGTGCCTACCAGGTACACGTTGAGCACGAGGGTGTAGACCGCGCCATTACCTTTATCGACACCCCGGGTCACGAGGCGTTCACCGCTATGCGTGCACGTGGTGCTCAGGTCACCGACCTTGCAATCCTTGTAGTTGCAGCAGACGACGGCGTTATGCCTCAGACGATCGAAGCGTTGAACCACGCTCAGTCGGCTGGCGTACCAATCGTGGTTGCCGTTAACAAGGTTGATAAAGAGGGTGCAAACCCAGCCAAGATTCGTCAGCAGCTAACCGAGTTCAACCTGGTGGCCGAAGAATACGGTGGCGATGTCATGTTCGTCGATGTTTCGGCGCTGACTGGAAACGGTATCCCTGATTTGCTCGACGCGGTTCTGCTAACTGCAGACGCTGCTCTAGACCTACGCGCCAACCCAGAGAAGGATGCCCGTGGTGTTGCCATCGAAGCCAACCTTGACAAGGGACGCGGTTCGGTTGCTACCGTTCTAGTTCAGTCGGGAACCCTTCAGGTCGGAGACCCAATCGTTGCGGGTGCCGCTCACGGTCGTGTTCGTGCCATGTTCGACGAGAACGGTATGCCAGTAGAGAAGGCTTACCCAAGCCGTCCGGTTCAGGTTCTTGGTCTTCAGTCGGTGCCTCGCGCCGGCGACACCTTTGTGGTGGCAGAAGACGAACGCCAGGCTCGCCAGATCGCCGAGAAGCGCGAAGCTGCAGACCGCAATGCTCTGCTGGCTAAGACTCGCAAGCGCATCAGCCTCGAGGACTTCACCAAGGCCCTCGAAGACGGCAAGGTCGAGAGCCTCAACCTCATCATCAAGGGTGACGTTTCCGGTGCTGTTGAAGCACTTGAAGACTCGCTACTCAAGATCGAGGTCGACGATTCCGTTCAGCTTCGCATCATCCACCGTGGCGTTGGCGCTATCACCGAGAGCGATATCAACCTCGCAACCGTAGACAACGCCATCATCATCGGCTTCAACGTTCGCCCAGACAACAAGGCGCGCGAGCGTGCGGACCGCGAGGGCGTCGACGTACGTTTCTACTCGGTCATCTACGCGGCACTCGAGGATATCGAGCAGGCTCTAAAGGGCATGCTCAAGCCTGAGTACGAAGAAGTCGAGATCGGTACCGCCGAGGTTCGCGAAATCTTCAAGTCGAGCAAGGTTGGAACCATCGCTGGTTCGATCGTTCGCTCTGGCTCGATCAAGCGAAACTCGAGCGCCCGCGTTCTTCGCGGTGGCGTCGTGATTCACGACAACACCAAGATCGAATCGCTCAAGCGCTTCAAGGACGACGCAAACGAAGTCAAGACTGACTACGAGTGTGGTATCGGCCTTGCCGGATTCAACGACCTGCAGCTCGAGGACATCATTGTTACCTTCGAGATGCGAGAGAAGCCACGCGTTTAGTCGCGCGGCTTGATCCTGAAACTGGGAGTAGAAAATGGTTGACCACGCACGTGCCCGCAAACTAGCCGAGCGCATCAAGGTTCTGGTAGCAGAAGCCCTTGAGCGCGCGGTAAAGGATCCGGATCTAGGTTTTGTGACCATCACTGATGTTCGCGTTACCCCTGACCTGCAGCATGCCTCCATTTTCTACACCGTTTGGGGTTCCGACGAAGACAAGGCCCGCTCGGCCGAAATCATCGAAAAGAACCGCGGACGCATTCGTGGAGAGGTGGGGCGCAATCTTTCGATTCGCCTCACCCCAACCATTGAATTCATCACCGATGTGGTTCCCGAAACCGCGGCTCACATGACCGACCTGCTAGCCGAGGCGCAGCGCCGGGATGAGCAGGTAGCTAAGTTGGCTCAGAGTGCAAAGCCGGCAGGTGATGCGAACCCTTATAAAGAGCCACGCAAACACGAAGACATCGATGACAACGATGACGAGGACGGCGAGTAGTAGTTGCCTATTCCTGGGTTGCTTCTGATCGACAAAGAATCCAACTGGACCAGCCACGATGTGGTTGCCAAGGTTCGAGGCCTAGCCGGCACCCGAAAAGTTGGCCACGCGGGCACTTTGGACCCGATGGCTACCGGGCTTCTTTTGATTGGCGTGGAATCTGCCACCAAACTTCTAACTTTTTTGGTGGGGGAGTCCAAGACCTACACCGCCACTATCCGGCTAGGTGCCAGTACCATCACCGATGACCGTGAGGGCGATTTCCTTACTCAGGCTGAGCCGGGCAAAGTCCTGGCGATTTCCAAGCCACAACTTGAAGCAGCTCTTGATGCCCTGCGCGGCGAAATCATGCAGGTGCCATCTTCTGTGAGTGCAATCAAGGTCGACGGCCAGCGTGCCTACGCCAAGGTGCGTGGGGGAGACGCAGTCAAACTCGCAGCCCGCCCGGTCAAGATTTCGCGTTTTTCCATCGATGCCGAACCCCGCCTAGTGGATGAACAGTATTTAGACCTAGACGTAACCGTGGAATGTTCCAGCGGTACTTATATCCGTGCTCTGGCTAGGGATATTGGCGAGGCACTCGGGGTTGGTGGCCACTTGACCGCCTTGCGCCGAACCCACATTGGTCGCTATTCGGTTGAGCAAGCCAAGACTATTGGTGAGTTCCAAAAGATCAAGCAAGACGGCAAAGATCTGCCGATTCTGGCGAGCGCTCAGGCGGCGGAACAACAGTTTCTGACCAGGGTATTGAATCCGCAAGAAGTCATTGATATTCGACACGGCAAACGGATTCCTGCCGACTCGGCTCCCAAGGAAGTTGCAATTGCGGCATTAGACCAGGCCGGAAACCTCATCGCCATCTTGGAACGAAGCGGTGGCCAGCTGAAATCATCGGTGGTTTTTAGTGAGGGCGCAAATGCTTGATTGGTTCTATTCGACTCAGCTTTGGGTGGCGTTGGCAATCGGACTGATCACTTTGTTTATGGGCTTATTTGGCAAGGCGCCAAGCGACCTAACAGTTGGTGGTCAGGCGATTGTCGAACTTGGCCTGGTGATTCAACTTGTGGTCTCGATTGTCTTGGTTGCTGCGGGATATCATGCGGTAAACGACACCGCAGAGTTTTTTGCCTATCTGATCACTGCTCTTATCGTTCCGCTGGGCGCTGTGTTCTGGGCTCTGGTAGATCGAAAATCCAAATGGTCCACTGTGGTGCTCGGTGTCTCGGCTCTGACCATCGCTGTGATGTTGGTGCGCATGCACCAAATTTGGACTGGCGTTTACAACTAGGAAAGTAGGCTAGAACCCATGTCGAATTCACGCGAGCAGACCTCAAAAACCAAGAACCTGGGCTTCGGTCGACTCCTTATTGCCGTCTACGCAATCTTTGCTTTAGCGGCAACTGCCCGAGCTAGCTACACGTTAGCCGTCAAGTTCAACGATGCGCCTGTGGCTTACGTACTCTCGGCGGTCTCGGCTGCGGTTTACATTCTGGCTACTTTTGCCCTGGCCAAATCTGGCGCTAAGTGGACTCGAATCGCCAGAATTGCAGTGATATTTGAGCTGGTTGGCGTCATCGCTGTTGGAACCTTGAGTTTCACTCATCCAGAGCTATTTGCTCACCCATCGGTGTGGAGTGGTTTCGGTGCCGGCTACGGCTACGTTCCGGCCATATTGCCGTTGGTTGGTCTCTACTGGTTGGCAAAGCGGAACAAAGCCTAAGCATGAACCAGTTTGCACAGTGGACGGCAGCCGATCAGGTGCCTGCGGATTTCGGTCCTACGGTAGTCAGCATCGGCAAATTCGACGGCATTCACCTTGGCCACCAGGCCCTCATGAATGTGGCAGTCAACGAGGCAGCCGCCTCTGGCGCCAAGTCCGCTGTTATTACTTTCGACCGTCACCCACTGGCCTTGCTAAATCCGGCCGCGCTGAAGCTGCCACTGATTGGAGCGCAGCAAAAAGCCAAACTGATTCGGGCTGCGGGCATCGATGCGCTACTGACCTTGCCTTTCGACGAGTCGCTGTCCCAGCTGACCGCCACCGAATTTGTGGAGCAGATTTTAGTAAAAACCATGAACGCCAAAATCGTGGTGGTTGGAGTGGATTTTAGGTTCGGAAAAGGCGGATCCGGTAATCCCGAACTGCTAGCCGAACTCTCAGCGGTTCATGGTTTCACACTGCATGTAGTTCCACCCGTGTTGGTTGAAGGTGAGCGAGTTTCCTCCAGCCTGGTTCGTCAAATGCTCGATTCGGGCAATGTGGAACGCGTGGCAAGTTTGCTAGGGCGTCGGCACGAAACCACCGGCGTGGTCGAGCACGGACTCAAGCTTGGGCGGCAACTCGGTTTCCCCACTGCAAACATGTCGCGTTCATCGGAGGGCTACCTGCCCTTAGACGGTGTCTATGCTGGTTGGCTTTACAGCGATGGCGAGCGCTACCCGGCTGCTTTGTCAGTCGGAATCAACGACACCATTCAGGCCGTGCCGAGACTCATGGAGGCACATGTCTTGAACCGCAAAGATTTGGATCTTTACGACAAAGAAGTGACCGTTGAATACGTGGCTTTCATTCGGCCCTCGGTCAAGTTCTCGGGTATCGAAACCCTAATCGCAGCTATCCAAGCCGACTGCGACAAAATTCAGGCAATTTTGGAATCGGATTTACCGTAGCGATTTGTTGAATATTCCCAGTTAACTCACAGGTAAATAGGTGGATTCACGCATCTATTGATGGCAGAGTTTTAGTTAGGAAGCCAGAGTGGCAACCTTCGGGAGTCAAAAATGAAAGACCAAATCTATCCAGAGCTAGAGAACCCATATGAGTTCGAGAAGGCCCTGAAGAGCACCGGCAAGGTCAAAGCCACTGGCATCGTTACGACCGCACTTATTGTTGCTGGCGGACTCCTCGGTGGAGCCGCATTTGCGGTCAACGCCCAAGGCGACTCGAACTCGGCTCAACTTCCTTCAACTTCGACTGTTATCGACAACGGTTCTCCAGCAGTTAGCCCAAGCGACAACACCAGCCCAGCTCCGGTTTCTACAGACTCACCTGCTCCCGCTGACAACGGTGCACAGCAGCCGGCTCCAAGTGCTGGTGTCCAGATTCAGCCTGGAACTAACGCCGCACCTGCGCCATCTGCCAGCGCCACATCTGCACCGGCACCAAGCAGTTCACCAAGTCAAACTCCAAAGACGATCGCCGTACCTCCAGCAGTATCCTTTGGCGGTGGCGAAGACGACAATGGTGAACACCACGACGGCAAGCACAAGCGCAACCAGTCAAACTCAACCGTAAGCGGTGGAGGGACTCCAACCTTCAACAACGGCGGCGACGACGGTGGCGAAGACGACTAATTTTCCAGTGTAAAAATCCCCGCGGGCTCTCTCCTTCCCGGCGGGGATTTTGCTTTGGGGCATAATGACATTGGTTAAGAAGACCGCCAAGGGAGCAAAAGTGAATTTTCTCGATTCAATTCGATATGGCTTCAAGAGGGCTCTTGATTTCAAGGGCGTGGCAACTCGTGCTGAGTTTTGGTACTTCACTGCATTTTCAGCTATTGCCCTAGTGTTAGCCTCTGTCGCCGATACGGCCATAGCGCCTATCTTTGGGGCTCTAAAGGATCCGTTATTTTCGCCCGTGGAGTTATTCGCAGCCATCGTGTTGGTCTTGCCGCAAGTTGCAGTGTCTGCAAGGCGATTGCATGACAGTGGTAAGACGGCCAAGGTTCTGGTGGCTTGGGTTATACCCATCGTTGTCACGGTTTTGGCTGCGGTTCGTTTTGCTCAACTACCAAACCTTGGAGTTTCGGTCGAGTTAGTTGTCCCCACCGACCTACTAGAGCTGATTCTGGTAGACGCATTCGCAGCGGTTTTGTTGTTGCTCATCTTTACGGTGCTGATGGTTTTGAAGAGTAAGTCTGCTGCAAATGGAAATCGATACGTAGAAGCCGACTTGCCAATGCCGCAGGTTGATGATTTGCAGTCCGATGGCAAGCCAGGGGTAGTAAATATCGGTCTGTGACTGGCATTAAGCCCCGCTTTCGTCTAGACTCGACAGGTTGCCGTGTATCGGCCGCGGAAAAAGAGAGTTTTTAACATCGGGTTAAAAACGCCGCGCAGCTACCTCGAGAGGAACTGAAACTATGGCACTTGACCCACAGGTGAAGACCAGCATTATTGAAGAGTACGCAACCCACCCAGGTGACACCGGTTCCCCAGAGGTGCAGATTGCTGTTCTAAGCAAGCGCATCAAGGACCTAACCGAGCACCTAAAGGAGCACAAGCACGACCACCACAGTCGTCGTGGTTTGCTACTTATGGTTGGTCAGCGTCGCCGTCTACTCGGCTACCTACAGGGCGTAGACATCGCACGTTACCGTGCTTTGATCGAGCGACTAGGACTCCGTCGATAAGTCGTCTTCGACAACTGTCGATAAGTCGTCTTCGACAACTGTCGATAAGTCGTCTTCGACTACTGTCGATAAGTCGTCTTCGACAACTGTCGATAATCTAGTTTTCACCGAAAACCCCAAGAGGAAACTCTTGGGGTTTTCCATTTAATGCTTTACTTAGGGCAAGAAACCAAAAGGGGAACACCGTGAACTTCACTCAAGCCATCAAGAGCGGCTTCAAAAACTACGTTAACTTCCGGGGCGTTGCAAGCCGCCCCGAGTATTGGTATTGGGCTCTGTTCACGGTCATTGTTTCCACTATCTTGAACGCCGTTGACAACGCGATTGGCGGCCCTGCCAGATCGGCATTTGGCGCGTACAACCCAAACACCCAGTTCAACCTATTTGGCGACATTTGGAACCTGGCGACTTTCTTACCGAGCCTCGGACTCTTTGTGCGCCGCATGCGAGACGCCGGTTACTCGTTGAAACGACTTTGGCTTTACGCAGTTCCTGTCGGCTTAGGTGCAATCGGCCTCATCGCCGCCGCGCCTGCTGCCATCAGTCAAATGGCGAACTTTGAATCCGGCAACGTCGATTGGGCACCTTTTGTGGTTGCAGGGTTGTTCCTGCTGCTGTCGGGAATTGCAGCAATCGTTGTGGGTATTTTGTTCATCGTCTGGCTAGCCCAGCCTTCGAAGGCGCAGCCAGCCACCCATCAGAATGCTGACTTGCCTTCATTCATCAACCCGCCAGGGCACCCAGACTCAAACACTCAGTACTAGTTTGAGCCGCCTTGAATGCTTGAAGTTGCGCCTGAATCATCAGGTCCTCCTGCTGCAACGGCTCTAATACGTGAAGCCGTGTCTGTCGCGAATTGTCGTGCAGCGGGTTCACCTTTTTCAAACCATTCGTAGGCTATAGCTGCCAACATGCCTGGCAAGATATCGTTGTAATTTGAAACTCTTAGTCCGCTTACCTTCTGCTGATTGCTGACTGCGAAACGCACCCAAGACCCATTTGGCCCCGATTCTGCATTCAGCAGTTTGGAGAAATTCCACTCTCGACTGTATTTTTCCCCGGTGAAAATCACGCGCTGGTTGGTGAAGGTTGCAGAACCGCTGTCTACCACCTGAAGCACCTCAGGTTTATTGTTGATGCTTCCCTGGCTAACGCTGGTGTTGTAGCGCACATTCTTGGTGACCCTAAAGCTAAACCCATTGGTGGTACCCGTGTAGGTTGAACCGTTGCTTCGGAACTCGTTTAGGTCAACCTGGGCCAGGTGGTAGATCACCACTTCTCCTGGCTTCAAAGCCATCGGTGGATACCAACCAGCGCGTAGGTTCTGTGAAAGACGCTCAACCCGACTTGCGTGTTTGGAGTGGCCTTCTCGGTCTTTGGCTTTCTTGTCGGACTTGTAATCGCGGTAAGCGTAAACCGCGATCACAATGCCAAGTGCGATAAAAATCAAAGACATGGGGTTTTGAACAACCCACTGAAATGCCAAAACGGCTAGAACAACAAGAATCAGTAACGCGCAGCCAACGCCCTGCATTTTTACTCCCCAAGATTGCTTACAGACAGATATCCTGCCTTGCAATCGAGGCTAAACGCCACCTCAGACAATTAAGTGGCCCCACCGGGCTTCGCCGTTTGGTGGGTTGCGTGAACTTCGTTCACGAACCGTGGCCCCACCGGGAATCGAACCCGGGCGCACGGTTTAGGAAACCGCCGCTCTATCCGCTGAGCTATGGAGCCGAAGCCTAAATTCTATTCGCCTCAGCCGTCTTCTGATACCGCTTGGCTTTGGTCGCCATAAACACCTGTCTTGCCTACCCAGCGCAAGGGGGCTTGAAAGTTAGTCTTAACCACGTGAACGACAACGCTATCCCAGCAGTGCCAAACCGTCAGGCTTGGGACGCATGGCGTACCCAGATCCAAGCCATTGGAGTCACCAACCCGCTTCTAAACTACGAGCTTGATGGCTTTAGTCAGATCGACTTGGAACGCGCTCACCCAGGTGGCTTCGCACAGTTCATCGGTGCCGGCAACGGCATGCTTTTCAACCTGGTTCGCGACCCATTGGCCTATTCGCGGGCGCTGAGCGCCGCAAAGCGCATCGATGCAAAGACGCACCAACTTTCAGAGCAATTTGGCGTTGAATCCTGCTTCATGGTGGGCGGTTTGGTTTCGCTAGAGGCCGATGGTTTCGACCTGAAAATGCCGATTCTCATGTGGCCGGTGCAGCTGATTCGCAAGGCAGATGACTACGAGATTCGCATTGCCGGTGCCGCCAAGGTGAACCCTGCATTGGCCACCAGTCTGGAAATTTGCTACGGGGTCAAGTTCAATCCGCAGGATTTACTCAACCTGCTTGGCACTCAGGGCGACCTGGTTCCCATTGCTGTGATGGACTACCTGAGCACATTGGTTGGCGCGCTGGGCAGCCTCGATCTCAAGCGCATTCTTGCGGTGGGAAACTTCACTACTGTGCCAACGGAGATGCTGGCAGATATCACGAGCATCGATGTTCCATTGCTCAATCGAATCGCCGATGGAGATCAGGGAGCCGAACTGAGCCCGCTGGCTCCGCACGCGATTCTGACTATCGCCGAAGCCGACGAAACTCAGAAGCGAGTTGTGGCACGTGCACTTGACGGCCAAAGTTTCGCCGTTGAAACTTTGCCTGGCTGTGGCTATACCCAAACCGTGGTTAATCTTTTGGCCAATCTGGCTTTTGACAACCGCAAGGTCTTGGTTTTATCTCCTAGGCGCCAGACCATGGATGAAATTGCTAGCCGTCTTGCAGCCTTGGGTCTTAACGGTTTACTCACTAGAAGCCACGAGGCTTGGCTTGATGTGATTGGCGCTATCAGCCGCCACGAAAAATCTGTGGAGCCCGCCGAAGGGCGAGTGGCCGCAGAACTTCGTTCGGTTACCTCGCAGATAGAGGATTACTTCTCTGGTTTGGATTCCAAAGATGCAGTGCTAGATGTTTCGGTTTTCGAGGTATTGTCCAAGCTGGCAGAGCTATCGGCAATGCCACACGCTCCGGTGACGAACGCCCGAGTTGAACGGGCTCAGTTGCTGGCCAAGCCAGATCGCCAGGCTGCCCTAGGACTCTTGCTTCAAGCCGAAGAACTTGGGGAGTTCAAGTTCGGTCCTCAGGATTCCGCCTGGTACCAGGCTCGATTCGAGTCGACCAGCGCGGTTGATCAGGCAATCGCAACGGCCAAGCGGTTGCGCGATGAAACCTATCCGCAGTTGGCAAACAAGCTCACCGGATTCATCGCTGCGGTGCAATTCAAGCCAGCCAATTCGGTTGCCGAATTTGGAACCTACCTAAAACTGTTCGCTGGAATCCGCGAGAGCCTAGACAGGTTTGTGCCCGGCGTATTTGATCGTTCGCTCGGCGATGTGATTATCGCCACCGCTGACCGCAAAGTGAAGAGCGAAATGAGTGGCGGCACACGTCGCAAACTCAAGAAGCTTGCAAAAGAATTTGTTCGCCCTGGAATGCACGTTTCCGACATGAATGCCTCTCTGCGGGCGATTGAGGAACAGCGCGAAACCTGGATGCGGCTGAGCTTGAGCCTAAAGCCGCCCACGGTTCCGGCCGGCATCAATGATGCTCTGGTCACCTATCAGGCCCTAGTCGCAGACCTAGATAGCCTGCAACTGCACCTGGACCCGACCAGCGATGCTCCGAACTTGGTGGATATGGATTTGTCCACGCTAACCGCAAAGTTGAACTCCCTGGTGCAAGACACCGGCGCCTTGGCGAACTTGGCAGAACGATCCATGGTTGCCAACCAACTGCGGCAAATAGGCCTTGAGGGATTGATGCGAGACCTGGCAAGGCTGCATGTCAAGCGGGAGCACATCGCTGTTGAGCTTGACCTTGCATGGTGGCAAAGCACCCTTGAGTACCTGGTTGAAAAGCAACCGGGACTACTCACGGTGAAGCCAAAAGACCTAGAGCAGACTGAGCAAAAATTCCGTGACCTGCACTCGGCCCAGCTTTCTCAGAACCGAGACTCAATCGTGTCGAAGCTCGCTACCGACTGGAAGCAGGGTCTAGCGGGATTCCCAGATCAGGCCATTCGCCTGAAGAACCAGTTGAAGACCGGGTCGGCAACCATTCCTCAGCTTGTGAAAGCCAGCCCGCATTTACTGACTGCGTTTGCGCCTATCTTGGCCATGAGCCCGTACGAAGTAGCTGCCAATCTGCCCGACGGGCAGTTCGATGTGGTGATCCTGCTTGATTCAGCCGGCACTTCCGTGGCCGAGAACCTTTCCGGCCTAAAGCGAGCCAATCAGGTTGTTGCTTTTGGTGACAACATGATTGCCTATCCCACCGGTTTCGAAGTTGAAGCCAGACCGATTCCAATCGGACGCGAAGTGGCTGTTGGAAGCGCCCTCACCGCAGTAGCGGACGCCTTTGGCACCGAGGTGTTGAAAACCAACTATCGACCTCACGGGCAGCTCCTGGGAGCTTTCATAAACAGTGAGTTTTACCAAAATAGAATCCACTTCGAGCCAACCATCGATGATTACTTTGATAGAAACCACCTCAGCGTGGATTACATCAAGGATGGAAACCGGGCTTCAAGTAACATCGATGGCGCCTGCGAAAGCCTGGACGCGGAACTTGAAAAAGCGGTTGCCCTGATTTTCAATCACGCGGCCATGCAACCGGAAGAGTCATTACTGGTTGCCACTGCCAGCCAAGTTCATGCTGACCGCCTGCAGAATGCTGTGAGGATGGGTTTGCAGCAGCGAACTGATTTGGACGCGTTCTTCACCTCGCACGGTAGCGAGAAATTCGAAGTCGCCACCATCAGCTCTCTGGCTCATCGCAGTGCAGACCACATAATCTTTAGCGTTGGATTTGGCAAGACTCCCAAGGGGGCAACGCTGTCCAACCTGGGTGACCTATCGGGCAGCGATGGCCGCCGAGCCATTGTGAACCTTTTGGTGAGTGCCAGAAAGCGTTTGACCGTGGTCACTTGCTTTACAGACGCCGACATCGCCGACGTAGGTGTTGGGGGAGTGCCTCACCTTTGCAAACTTTTGAGCAACAGCGCGCGGGTAGAAGTGGCCGCTGGGCTGCCTGAAAGTGATTTGAACGACCCGATGCTGCAGGATTTGGCCTTGCGTCTACGAAAACTAGGTGTGACTGTTCGGGTTGCTTTTGGTGAGCACCTTAGCTTGGTGGCCAGCTTTGGAAATCGCGCGATCGCGTTGATTCCGGACTGGCAGATAAATACCAAAAATCTGGATCACGAACTTTGGCTCAGAACTAATTTGTTGCGCGAACTCGGCTGGACTCAGCAGCGAGTCTTCGCTTTTGAACTCTTTAGCAATCCCGAAAAATACGCACGCGATCTAGCCGAAGCGCTTGGCATTTCTGTGTATGCCAAACCGCAAATGCTTTTCGAAGATGAAGTTCCTTTTAAGGACTCCGATGCCGCTTGGGGCGATAACCCCGGCCTGACCAACGATCAAAGGCTAAAGGCAGACAAACCGCCACATTGGGGTTAGTCGGCTTTAGGTGCGGTTGCGGGGCTGGATCCGGCCGAAGCAGCTGAATCAGTTCGGTAAAAACCCGAACCCTTAAAAGTAACTCCAACGGAACCGTAAACCTTCACCAAATCACCGTTGCACTCTGGGCACTTGGTGAGGGCGGCGTCTTGAATCGACTGCAGTGCATCGAAAGCATGATCGCACTGCTTGCACTTGTAGGAATAGGTAGGCAACTGAACTCCAATTTGAGGCCGAACCTAGATTTTACCAGCCAAGGCAATCAGCTGGATTCCCCTACCTCGATGGTGCGAATCGGTGTGACTACAAAGTTCACGGGCTGATCATGATTTTCCACTGGCAAATCCGCAAGCACCTCTGGTTCGTAAACCACGGCGGCTATCGGTGCCGTGATTCCCGATTCGGCAAGCGCAATGTCGTAAAAGCCTTTACCCTTGCCAAGCCGGTTGCCGTTACGGTCAACCGCGGTCGCCGGAATCAAAATCAAATCGGCTTCCAAAAGATTCGCGGCCTGTCCTACCGGTTCATCAAAGCCAAAAATACCGGGCGCACTCAAGCCTGAGTAGTGCACCCAGTGCAGTCGTCCATCGGGGTTGCTAACCGGCATGATCAGGTCTAAACCATGTCCTGAAGCGCCGGAGACAAACCCAGAAATGTTTGGCTCGGTTCCGAAAGGCAAATAAGCAGCGATGATTTTTGCATCTAGCGACTTGGCCAAATCGAACAGTTGTTTTGCAAGCCCGGCCGGGTGATTCGGGTCTTTGGCCAACAAAGCTCGCGCCGAAGTGAGCTGGGCGCGCAGGATTTTTTTGGCATTCTGCGAATCATTTGATGTCATACCGCTAATTTTGACACCATGGCTATGTCTTTCGCGCTCACTCACAACGATGTGAAGCTCCGTTTAGTGAGAATGAAAGACGTTAAGTCACTAGAAAGTGCACTTTTAGCCAACCGAGCCTGGCTGAGGCCTTGGGAAGCCACCAATCCATACGCTCCGAATGCCTTTGACGTGCGTGGCATGGTGCGTTCACTATTGCGTTCGGCCGATGACCAATCCGGTATGCCCTTCGTGATCGAATACCAAGGCAGGGTAGTTGGCCAGCTAAACGTTGCAAACATTTTGCATGGTTCCGTTAGCAGTTGTGTGCTTGGATACTGGGTCACGGCCGATGTTGCAGGTAAAGGCGTCACTCCAACATCGGTGGCATTAGTTAGCGACTATTTGTTTAAGGTTTTAGGTTTACACCGAATCGAAATCGATATCCGGCCAGAGAACGAACCAAGTTTGCGGGTAGTGCAGAAGCTTGGATTTAGATACGAGGGCCTGAAGCAGCGCTACATCCACATCAATGGTGCTTGGCGCGACCACTATGTCTTTGCGCTCACTCACGAAGAGGTCCCCAACGGCATTTTGAACCGCTGGGTGCGAGGTGAAGTGCCTTCCTTGACCTATCCAAAACTGGCCGATTAGAAAAAGATTTTTAAACACGCCGAATTAAATAATTAATTCCAATTGATTGCCTCATATCCTCAACATATGAACTTCTCTGGATTGACTGGATTGCTGCTTTGCGCAGCTGCTGTGCTTTGGGTTGCATTCCTGATTCCAGGTTGGACCAAGGTTGCCTCCAGAACTCAGGAAGTGCGCGACGCCAAAGTTCGAGCCATCCGCGAGGCAAAGCGGGTAAACAAGCCGGCCAACGCTCAGGTGGCAATGGCTCATCAGGCCGTGCGATTGAAGCGCACTCGAGTTTTCCTTGGCTTTACCATGATGGCAGGTTTGGTGGCTATTGGTTTTGGCCTTACATCGATGGCCGCACTGTGGCAGATTGCAGTTGGCGGGCTACTGGTATTTGGTATTTCGGTATCGGCTAACCGCGCAGCGACCAAGCGGTACTTCATGCTGTTGCAACAAAACGCAGAGGCGAAGGTTCGCCGCCCAGTCAGTTTTGCCACCCTGGTAACCCAGGCTCAAGCGTTAGAGCCAATCGAATTGCCTCAGGAAGACGATCGCAGTTGGACTCCATCCACCTTGCCTGCGCCTATCCACACCGGCCACATCGGAAGCCTGGAAGAGCCGATTCTGGCGGAGGTTACCGAGCTAGTGGTTCCAGTTCGCCGGGTAGCGAACCCAACAGACGCGGTAGTGGGCGCAAACCTAGACGAGATACTTCGCCGTAGACGAGCAATCTAGCGGTAACCTGAATAAGTAAAGCAAAACCCAACAAAGGAACCCATCGTGTCAGTTTTCGACCGCATCAAGAAGATCTTCAAGAACAACGCGTCTGACGTAGCCAAAGTTGCCGGTGCAATTGCAGCCGACGTCGCAAAGGAAACCTCTGAGGTAATCGAGGAAGTCAAGATTTCTGTTGCCGCTAAGGCAAAGGCAGCCGAGAAGGCTGCTACCGAAGCAACTGCTAAAGCCGAGAAGGTTGCAACTGCAGCAGTCAAGACAGCTAGCAAGACCGCAACCGTGGCAACTGCCAAGGCCGAGAAGGTTGCAACCGC
>CANBWO010000005.1 GCA_947373155.1 Microbacteriaceae bacterium
TGGCGAACACGACGAAATGTTGTTCATCATCATCCACCAAACCTACGAACTCTGGTTCAAGCAGATTCTGCACGAGGTGGCTGCGCTTCAGCCTGCGCTGGAAGCCGGGGACACCCATCGCAGTTTGTCTATTCTCAAGCGGGTACGCACCATCATGAAAACTCTGGTGGCTCAGTTGGATATTTTGGAAACCATGACTCCCCTGCAGTTCAACACCTTTAGAGGGCGCCTGCAGAGTTCGAGTGGTTTTCAGAGTGCTCAGTTCCGCGAGTTCGAGGCCGTGCTTGGTCGTAGGGATCAAGCCGGCGCCGGTGCGGCGGCTGGAACCGGAATGGGCATGGCCGAGCACCTGATTGAGGGTTCGCCGGCACGTGCTCGGGTAGAGACAGCCATGCAACGGCGCTCGCTCTGGGACAGCGCCCTGCGCTACTTTGCCACGCGAGGCTTTGTGATTCCGGTGGCTGTGCTTGAGCGTGACGTGACCCTGGGCTATGTTGCCAACGATGAAGTGCAGGCTGCCCTGCTGGATGCACACCGCACCGACCCGGAATCAAACCTGATAGGTGAGGCCCTCATGGATGTGGACGAAGGCCTGCAGGAGTGGCGTTACCGCCACGTGAAGATGGTGGAACGGACCATCGGTGCCAAGATCGGCAGCGGCGGCTCTAGCGGTGCTGGTTATTTGGCAAGCACCCTGTTCAAACCGGTGTTCGCAGACCTTTGGGCGATTCGTAGTCAGTTTTAGAACCGACTAGCAGTATCCACAACATTCTTGACCAGCATGGCGCGGGTCATTGGGCCAACACCGCCTGGGTTTGGCGATAGCCATCCGGCAATGTCTTCTACACCCGGGGCAATATCGCCAACCAGCTTGAACTTGCCGTCATCGGTGGCAACGCGGGTAATGCCAACGTCTAGCACTGCAGCGCCCGGCTTGATCCACTCTGGCTGAACAAAGTGGGCTACGCCAAGGGCAGCCACCACGATGTCGGCGCGCTTAACGGCCGATTCAAGATCGCGGCTGGCGGAGTGCAGCAAAGTGACAGTGCTGTCGATGCCCTTGCGGGTCATGAGGAGCCCAAGCGGGCGGCCAACTGTTACACCCCGGCCAATCACAGCCACCTCAGCGCCCTTGGTTTCTACTCCGTAGCGCTTTAGTAGCTCCACTATTCCGGCAGGGGTACAAGGCAGCGGGCTAGTTAGTTCGCCACTAACTCCCAACACCAAACGACCAAGGTTTGTTGGGTGGAGGCCATCGGCGTCTTTTGCTGGGTCAATAAGTTCCAGCATCTCGTTGGTGTCGATGCCAAATGGCAACGGCAGCTGAACGATGTAGCCTGTGACTTCCTTGGCCTCGTTTAGCTCGCGAATGGCAGCGCGAACATCGGCTGCCGAAGCGCTCTGCGGTAGGTCTACCCGAATGCTCTCCACGCCAACTTCGGCGCAGTCGCGGTGCTTTCCGCCAACGTACGAGTGCGAACCTGGATCGTCTCCAACCAGCAGGGTTCCCAAACCAGCGTGCTTGCCCTGCTGCTTTTGCGCAATAACGCGCTGCGCTAACTCGGCCTTTATGGCCTTAGCGGTGGCAAGTCCGTCTAGTTTGATCGCGGTCAAAGAACTACCAGTTCTCTAGACCCGAGTACAGCGGGAACTGCTCGGTTAGCTTGCGCACGCGGGCTGCAAGAGCGGCGATGTCTGGGCTTGGCTTTAGCACCGATGCAATTACGTCTGCTACCTCGGTGAACTCGGTTGCACCAAAGCCACGGGTGGCAAGTGCAGGGGTGCCAATACGAACACCCGAGGTAACCAAAGGTGGACGAGGGTCGTTTGGAACCGAGTTGCGATTGACGGTGATGCCGACCTCGTGAAGCAGGTTCTCGGCGGTCTTGCCATCGATCGGCGAGTTACGGAGGTCTACCAAAACTAGGTGTACATCGGTGCCGCCGGTAAGAATCTGAACACCGTTTGCAACTACGTCTGCCGAGGTTAGGCGGTCGGCAATGATGCGGGCACCCTCGATGGTGCGAGCCGAACGGTCCTTGAACTCATCGGTGGCTGCTGCCTTGAACGCAACAGCCTTGGCGGCGATTACGTGCATCAGTGGGCCACCCTGCTGACCTGGGAAAACGGCAGAGTCAATCTTCTTTGCGTATTCTTCCTTAGCCAAAATCAGACCCGATCGAGGACCAGCAAGGGTCTTGTGAACGGTGGTGGAGACAACATCTGCATAAGGAACCGGCGATGGGTGCAAACCGGCTGCAACCAAACCTGCAAAGTGAGCCATGTCCACCCAAAGCTTGGCGCCAACCTCGTCGGCGATGCTGCGGAAGGCTGCGAAGTCGAGGTGGCGGCTGTAAGCCGACCAACCAGCGATCAGAACAGCAGGTCTGGTCTCTAGGGCACGCTCGCGAACGATGTCCATGTCTACCAAGAAAGTGTCTGGGTTTAGTCCGTAGGCGTTGGCCTGGTACATCTTGCCCGAGAAGTTGAGGCGCATGCCGTGAGTCAGGTGGCCACCGTGGGCAAGTTCAAGACCAAGGATGCTGTCGCCAGGGTTGGCAAGGGCCATAAGTACGGCTGCGTTGGCCGAAGCACCCGAGTGAGGCTGCACGTTTGCGTGCTCTGCACCAAATAGGGCCTTGGCGCGGTCGCGGGCTAGGTTCTCGGCTACGTCAACTGCCTCGCAGCCACCGTAGTAGCGCTTGCCTGGGTAACCCTCTGCGTACTTGTTGGTTAGCACAGATCCCTGAGCTTCTAGAACACCGCGCGAAACAAAGTTCTCGCTAGCGATCATCTCTAGGGTGTGACGCTGACGATCCAGCTCGGCCGAAAGTACGGCTGCGATCTCTGGGTCGGTCTCGCTAAGTGGGTGGTTGAAACTCGATGGCAGGTTGCTCATTTGGGCTCCTCGCGTGGGGCAACAGTACCCTAATTCTAAGCCCTGAAAGGGTGCCAGAAACCCGCTCGGCGATGTGTGCACTGGGTAAACTTGACCCCATGACTAACGCCGCCAACACCCACTGGGTTCTTACTCTGGTCTGCAAAGACATGCCTGGAATCGTGCACGCTATCTCCGGAGCAATTGTGGCGGCTAACGGAAACATCACCGAGAGCCACCAGTTTGCCTCGGATGACACCGGACGCTTCTTTATGCGCCTGCAGATCGAGAGCGCGGTTCCTCGCGAGCACTTTGAGAAGCAGTTGGCGCCGGTGGTTGAGCGTTATCAAATGGACTGGGTGCTAGACGAAGTTGGTCGCCCAATGAAGACTCTCTTGCTGGTTTCTAAGAGCGCTCACTGTCTAAATGACATCCTGTTCCGCCAGCGAGCCGGTCAGTTGCCGGTAGAGATTCCGGCGGTGTTCGGAAACCATGGTGACCTAGCATCGATGGCCGAGTTCTACGGCGTTCCTTTTGAGACTCACACAATCAGCACCGACCTATCGAAGGCAGCCGGAGATAAAGCCGCTTTCGAGCACATGCTGCGCGACTACATCAAAGCTGCTGGAATCGAACTGATTGTTCTGGCCCGATACATGCAGATTTTGAGCCCGGAGTTTTGTGCCGAGTTCGCCGGAAAAATCATCAACATCCACCACTCGTTCCTGCCAGGTTTCAAGGGAGCCAATCCTTACGGCCAGGCTCACGCCCGCGGCGTTAAGCAGATTGGTGCCACCGCACACTTTGTTACCGAGGACCTAGATGAGGGTCCAATCATTGAGCAGAACGTTTTGCGCGTGACTCACAACTCCAGCAAGGCTGAGCTTGTGAACATTGGGCAAGATGTTGAGAGCAAAACCCTGACTCAGGCCATTAGGTGGTTTGCCGAACGCCGCGTGCTCTTAGATGGTCACCGCACCATCATCTTTAGCTAGATCAGCTTTGCTCGGATGCCCGAGACACCGGCTCAGGCCTCGATTGCTCTTGGGCGCCGCTGAGGATCTTCCCTGAAGCTGAGGATCTTGGGTGCAGCTGAGGATCTTCGGTGCAGCTAAGGATTTTCCCTGCAGCTGAGGATCTTCCCTGAAGTTGAGGAGTTGATTTGCCGAGTGGGTGCTTGAGTTTATGAGCACTTTTTCGGTACATAAATTTACGCAAAAGGAGAACTTTTTCGTACCTAAATTTCGGTCATAAACCCAAGTGCCCCGGAGGCACAGCAGGTGTGCCAGGTGCGTATCAAGCGCGTCTCAGGTGCGTATCAAGTGCGTCTCAGGTGCGGGCGAGGTGTGTGCCGGGCCTCATCGAAGCGATTTTGAGTGAGAGCATGCAAACAGCCGCACAGCGGCCAGTTTGCAGCACTTAGCTAGCTGCGATCCTCAGGCCTCAGCCACCTAGTCGAGTCGAGTTTTCAACAGCTTTATTGTGTCCTGGATGCGGCGAGTACGCATGCGTTGGGATTGCCTCATGACATTTCTCACAACATTCCTCACAACTTCGGAACGCCCAAATCGCATGAGCATCACCGAATTCCGAAAATCCCCCGGAAAATTCTTGCGACAGTCCAGCAAGACAGGGCTTATTCTTTACAGCCACAACCGCTTGATGGGCTACTTCTTAGGGGCTCACTCCTACGACAGGCTCGTCTCAGAAAACAGAAGCCAGCAAAGACTGCTCAAAGACCTGCTGGAGGCCTTGACTTCTACCTCCCCAGATCTAACCAAGCTAATCGAGCAATACCCATCACTGCTTCAAGTCATTCACGACAACGTTCTCTATAGCAAAAAGCAACAAATGAGCACTCGCGGTCCTTCACAAACAAATCTGTGGCTCGAAACACTGAAGAATGCAACTTCCTAGAGACACAGACAAAAACACGGACACAAGTTTTCCGTCGGCTCAAAGCGCCGGTGTTCTAACAGTTCAGAGACTTATCAGCCTGTAAGCGCTTTAGTCACTTACTATTTAGAAATGCGTCTTCTCACCCCCAAAAACCTCACTCGCCTGGCAGCTGTCTTTGGCGCTGTGGCAATCACCGTTTCCACCTCAATTCAGCCATCGATGGCCGCCCCGGCGAGCCCGAACGCTGCAGTTCCGGTGCCTGCCAAAACCATCACCACCCAGAGTGTTGGTGCACAGATGTTTATGTGGCCTTGGGTGTCGCTAAAGACCGAATGTACCAAGACCCTTGGGCCAGAAGGCGTGGACTGGATCATGGTTTCGCCACCGCAAGAAGACATCAGCGGCAGCCAATGGTGGGTTCACTACCAGCCGGTCAGCTACAAAATCGACTCCCAGCTGGGTAACCGCCAGCAGTTCGCAGACATGGTTTCGGCTTGTAACGCTGCCGGCGTTCAGGTGATTGTTGACGCCGTCATCAACCACATGACCAACTCGCACGACCCCGCTTTTGCAGGCACCAAGTACAGCAAGTACATCTACCCTGGGCTCTACGACTACAACGACTTCCACAATGGTCTGGCTCTGAATGACCCAAACTACTGCGATGGCCAAATCGTGAACTACGACGACCCATTCGACACCACCCACTGTGAACTCGGTGGCCTAGCCGACCTAGCAACCGAGAAGCCAAACGTGCGCGCTGCGATTGCCGGTTACCTAAACGACCTGGAAAGCCTCGGCGTAGCCGGTTTCCGTGTGGATGCCGCCAAGCACTTTGGCATCACCGACCTGACAGCGGTCTACAACATGTTGAACCCGGTAAACGGCAAGCCACCATATTTCCTATCTGAAACCATTGGCAACCCGGCCACCAACCTGCCTTTCACCAAGATTGGCGATGTATTTGCCTGGGACTACCCGGACCAGATGGTGAACATGTTCCAGGGAGGAATGACCGGCCTAGGTCGCGCAACCGACCTGCGCGGTACCAGCATCGGTGAACCGAACGTGACTGTAACCATGGTGAGCAACCACGACACCGAGCACCACGGCCCTAGTTCGCTCTCGTACCTGAGCGGCAAGACCTTCGAGCTAGCCAACGAGTTCCTGCTCGCAGACCCACTTGGCAAGCCAATGCTCTACACCGGTTACGGAATCGACCTATCAACCAGCTTGGACGACGGCCCATTGGCAAACGGATCCACCGGCTACTACCTGCCAGCAACCTGCCCCAAGGCTCCTTCGGCTACCGCCAAGGTAAGTGTTGGCAAGTTTGTCTGCCTTCAGCGCTGGACCTCCATAAAAGGCATGATCCAGTGGCACCACGAGGTAGGTACCGCACCCATGACCAATGCACTGTGGGCCAACAAGGTTCTTAGCTTCAACCGCGGCTCCGGCTTCTTTGCTGTAAACAACACACCTGCAACCATCAAGGAGACCATTGCAACCGGTCTACCAAAGGGCACTTACTGCGACGTGATCAGCGGCGGAGCCAAGGCGATTGCCAAGGGCAAGTGCCTCGGCACCACAGTCGTGGTTGCAGCAAACGGCAGCGCCAAGGTGGCTATTACGGCCAAGACCGGCCTTGCCCTGGATGCAACCAACAGGCTCAAGTAGCACGTCTTTCATCGCAAAAGGGGTCCCACCAAACGGTGGGACCCCTTTTGCATTGCTCGCTAAACAAGCAGGGTGGCTTGGGCGGCTCTACTAAACCAAACTGTCTCTATATGCCTTGTGCATCTTGCTGAACTTGCCAGTTCCTGCAATCAACACGGCTGGGCTGTCATCTTCGATTATGCGTCCGTGTTCCAAAACCAGCACGCGGTCCGCGATGCTCACGGTGCTTAGACGATGCGCAATGATGATGGCGGTGCGGCCAGCAAGCAGGGTCTGCAGACCAATCTGAACTAGCCGTTCGCTTGGAATATCTAGCGAGCTGGTGGCTTCATCCAGGATTAGAACTGCAGGATCGGCGATGAAGGCACGAGCAAACGAAATCAACTGACGCTGTCCGGCGCTCACTCGCCCACCGCGCTTGTTCACATCGGTGTTGTAGCCGTCGGGCAAGCTGGTGATGAACTCATGAGCGCCAACGGCCTGGGCTGCGGCCACGATTTCTTCATCGGTGGCACCTGGCTTACCCAACGCAATGTTCTCGGCTACCGAACCGCTAAACAGGTAGGCCTCCTGAGTGACCATGACAACTGCCTGACGCAGGTTGTCGTTCGCGATGCTGCGAAGGTCAATGCCATCTAGTGTGACTGCACCGTGGGTTGGGTCATAGAAGCGCGAGACCAACTTGGCAAGCGTGCTCTTACCCGCACCCGTGGTACCAACCATGGCAATGGTCTGGCCGGCAGGAATGTCTAGGTTGAAAGGCGGAAGTACAGTCTTGCCGTTGGCGTAGTGGAACTCAACATCGTTGAATGCCAAGTGCCCGCGAGGGTTGTTTAGGGCAACCGGATTCGCTGGCTCCGGAACGCTTGGTTCTTCCTCTAAAACACCGCTGATCTTCTCGAGTGCACTTCCAGCGGACTGATAGGCGTTGTAGAACATGGCGATAGATTCCATTGGGTCAAAGAACCGGCGTGCATACAAAATGCTGGCGGTAAGCACGCCAAGTCCCAGGTCTCCATGAATCACCTGAGAACCACCGATGAACAAGATGGCGGCCACTGTGATGTTGCCAATCATCTTTAGTCCCGGGTCAAATACACCGAAAAGCTGGATCACGCGGGCGTTTACGTAGCGGTAGTCCTCCACCAGTACGTCGTATTTTTCCTGGTTTGCGTTCTCCTTGCGGAAAGCCTTTACCGCACGAATGCCAGTCATGGTCTCTACAAAGTGAACAATGAGTCGGGCGCTGGCAACACGGGTTTTGCGGTATTCCAACTTGGTGTTTTTCTGGAACCACCGGGTTAGGAATCCCAGCGGGATAAAGCTGATTAGCAGAATGCCAAAGGCGCCTTGGTTTTGGGCCATCAATGCAATGCCGGTGAAAATCATGCTCAGCAAGCCGGCAATCATTTCATTGCCGCCGCTGTCTAGCAGCTCCTTGATGGAATCGAGGTCGTTGGTCTGACGACTAATAACTCGCCCAGAGGTGTAGGTCTCGTGGAAATCGATGCTTAGCCTCTGGGTGTGCTTGAAAATTCTTTGACGCAAATCAAACAGTACGTTCTGGTTTGTACGAGCCGCGTATTGGATAAAGAAAGACTGCAGCACAGCGGTAACGATTGCGCTCAAAAGGTACGCGCCGGCAACCAACCACAACGGCGTCCAGTCGTTCTTCATGGCTGCCGGAAGCGCCTGATCAATACCCAACGCAATCAGGGTTGGGCCGGCAACGCGCAAAGCCTGAGCGATAGTGATTGCAACAAACCCGATTCCCAAACGGGCGCGAATCGGCTTAACCAACGATGAAAGCAACCGCAGCGATCTGCGACGAATCTCTCGGGATTCCGCCTTAGTCAGGTCGGTACGTTCTTCTCCTTGAACACCCTGCATGGTCATTTTGCGGCCTCCTCATCCAAGCTAGAAATCACGTAACGGTAGTGAGCGTTGGTTGCTAGCAGTTCGCTGTGCTTGCCAAAGGCGGTGATACGGCCTTCTTCTAGCAAAGCAACCTTGTCTGCCAACTGCACGGTGCTTGGGCGGTGAGCAACAATCAGAGCGGTGGTGGTGGAAAGCACGGTTCTAAGCGCGGCCTCCACCATGGCCTCGGTGTCTACGTCTAGGGCACTCAGTGGGTCGTCCAGCACCAGAATCTCCGGCTTGGCGGCTACCGAACGGGCTAGGGCTAGGCGCTGACGCTGACCGCCGCTGAGGCTCATGCCTTCTTCACCGATGCGGGTCTCTAGGCCCTCTGGGAGTTCGTAAACAAACTGCGCCTGAGCGATTTCCAAGGCCTGCTTTAGCTCAGCCTCGCTGGCGTCTGGGTTACCTAGCAAGACGTTCTCGCGCACACTCGCGCTAAACAAAGTTGCGTCTTCGAACGCCATCGCAATGTGACTGCGCAGTTCTTCGCGGCTTAGGTCGCGAACATCGATGCCGTCTACCAACACCTGCCCACCGGTCACGTCGTATAGGCGGGTGGTGAGCGCGGTAAGGGTGCTCTTGCCACAACCCGTGATGCCAATCAGTGCCACAGACTCCCCTGGTTCCAGCACCAGGTTTACTCCGCGAAGCAGGTCTGGTTTGTCGGCTGCAGTGTCTGCAAACCTAAAGTGCACGTCCTTGAACTCGAGGCGGCCCAGCGGCTTGGTGATGGTCTGCAACTGCTCCGGGTCGGTGATATCTACCGGGGCATCGATGACTTCAAAGAAACGTTCTACGGCTGTTTTGGCATCCTGAGTCATACTCAACAGGAATCCAACCGACTCGGTAGGCCATCGCAGCACCGTGGCTGTGGCAAAGAATGCAACCAGCGCACCCACTGTCATTTGGTGGCTAGCCACCAACCAGACTCCGGCAAACAGGCTCAACCCAACGGCAAACTCCGGCACCAAAATCAGGTAAATCAAAATGTTGGCAGACAGCCCAGCCTTCTTTAGCTCGGTCTTAAGCAGGGAATCGGCATCGGTGGCGAACTTGCCAGCCATGAAGTCGCCGCGACCAAATGCCTTTAGAACACGGATGCCGTGCACAGCTTCCTCTACGCTGGTGGCCAGGTCTCCGGCTTGGTCCTGGCTTAGTCGAGCTACGGTGTGATATTCCTTTTCAAAGCGGTAACCGCGAAACCAGATTGGAACGCTGCAGACCAAGAAGATCAATCCAAGAATCCAATGGAAGCTGAAAAGCACAGCTAGCCCGATCACGATGGTGATTGAGTTTGCGATGAAAAGCACCAGACCAAATGAAAGCCAGCGACGGATCAGGCTGAGGTCTCCGGTAACGCGGCTAAGTAGCTGACCGCTTGGCCAGCGATCGTGGAACGAGATTGGTAGGTCCTGAAGTTTGGCGTAAAGACTGCGACGCAGGCCCGCCTCAACGTGAGTTCCCGGGGTTAGAACGAACCAACGACGAAGAAGAGTCATACAGGCTTCGAGAGCACCCATGAGCAGAACCAATAGAACTAGTGGAATCAACTTGGCGATGGTGCCGTGGCTGGCAAGAGAATTGACTAAGTGAAGTAAAAACTGAGGGATGCTGAGTGCGAACATTTGCCCAGCAAGAGCTGCTCCCATACCTAGAGAGATACGTGGAAGCGCCTTTTTAGCGTAGGGAAAAATGCGCAGCAGAGTTGCTACGGTGCCGTTGTTGTTCATCGATGAACCAAACCTAAATCTGCCAATACTTGTTCCCCGTTAACCAGGTGACCAGCATTTCAGGCTATCAAAAGAATAGCCCCAGAGCTCGCACTCTGGGGCTATTCCAAGGGTTATTCCTAGTGGAAGAAATGACGTTCGTTAGTGAAGTACATTGTGACACCGGCAGCTTCTGCCGCCGCAATCACTTCTTCATCGCGCACCGAACCGCCAGGCTGTGCAACCGCCTTGACTCCCGCCTTGAGCAAAATCTCTAGGCCGTCGGCGAACGGGAAGAAAGCATCGCTGGCTGCCACCGAACCGGCTGCGCGGCTAGCTGCGCGGTCAACGGCGAGCTTGCAGGAGTCAACACGGTTTACCTGGCCCATGCCAACACCAACCGAGGCACCATCCTTGGCAAGCAAAATACCGTTGGACTTGACCGAACGGCTGGCACGCCAAGCAAACTTGAGTTCCTCAAAGGTTGCTGCGTCGGCCTTGGGGCCCGCAACTAGCTTCCAGTCGTTGGTATTGAAAGTCTTGAAGGTATCTGGCTGCTGAACCAACAAACCGCCGCTAATCTGGCGAACCTCAAGTGCCTCGCGCTGGTAGTTGGCAGGAAGTTCAAGAACACGCAGGTTCTTCTTGGTGAGCAACAGCTGAAGCGCAGCCAACTCGTAGCCCGGAGCCACGATTACCTCGGTGAAGATCTCGGCAACCTGCTGAGCCATGGCCAAAGTCACAATGCGGTTTGCCGCAATCACTCCGCCAAAGGCGCTCATTGGGTCGCATAGGTGAGCCTTGGCATGTGCCGAGGCAATCGGGTCTGCTGCATCGGGGCTAGCAATAGCAATGCCACAAGGGTTAGCGTGCTTGATGATTGCAACGGCAGGCTCGGTGAAGTCGAACGCCGCACGCAGCGCCGCATCGGCGTCTACATAGTTGTTGTAACTCATGTCCTTGCCGTTGAGCTGACGAGCCTGAGCGATACCGGAAACCGCGCCTTCGCCGGTGGTGCGGTAAATGGCAGCCGATTGGTGCGCGTTCTCGCCGTAGCGAAGCACGTTGGCAAGCTTTCCGCCCACCGAAATCTCTGGCGCAAAGCCAGGGTTGCTGCCGGCAACATTGTCTTCCACACCGGCCTTGGCCTTCCAGGCATTGCCCAGTTCTTCGGCAAACCAGTTAGCCACGGCAGTGTCGTAAGAAGCGGTGTGGCTAAAGGCTGCATAAGCCAACTGACGGCGCTGCTCCAGTGTGGTTCCGCCTTCGGCAAGCGCATCGATGATTTCTGTATAGCGCGATGGGTCAACCACAATGGCAACGTTTGCGTGGTTTTTGGCACTGGCGCGAACCATGGCTGGCCCACCAATGTCGATCTGCTCCACAACGGCGTCGCCCTTGGCGCCGCTGGCCACGGTCTGCACAAATGGGTATAGGTTCACAACTACCAGCTGGAAAGGCTCGATGCCGAGTTCGGCCAACTGCTGCTCGTGCTGAACTAGGCGCATGTCCGCCAAAAGTCCACCGTGCACGGTTGGGTGCAAAGTCTTGACTCGTCCATCGAGGGACTCTGGGAAACCGGTGATCTGGGATACCTCCGTGACCGAGTAGCCGGCCTCAGCGATGGTCTTTGCGGTACTTCCGGTGGAGATCATTTGGACACCGGCCTCGTGCAGCGCCTTTGCCAGATCTAGCAGACCGGTCTTATCGCTCACGCTAATCAGCGCACGCTTGATTGGAACACGGTTGAAGTGACGATAGTCGTTGGCGGTGTAAGAGTTGTGAGCGGCCACGTGGCTCCCCTTTATCTGGTGATTTGGGTGGGTATTGGTTGGGTCATTGGGGGTGTATTTAGGGTGTCGGTGCTAGAGCTTGGTTCGGGGGAACTAAAGAGTGATCTTGTTTTCGGCAATGTCCTGAACGACCTTCACCAAAAGCTGGCGTTCAACCGCCTTGATTCGCTCGTGCAGATCGGTCTCGGAATCCTCAGGCAGAACTGGTACAACAGCCTGCGCTAGGTGTGGGCCGGTGTCGACACCCTCGTCGACAATGTGAATAGTTACTCCAGTTTCGGTTGCTCCCGCAACCATGGCATCGTGCACAGCGTGCGCACCAGGGTAAAGAGGCAACAGCGATGGGTGAGTGTTGATCATTCGAGGCGAAACCGAGGCCACAAAGCTCGGTGGCAAAATGCGCATGAAGCCAGCCAAAACAATCAGATCAGGCTCAAAGTGCTTGATGTTGGACAGCAGGGTCGCGGCCCACTCCTCGCGGTTATTAAATGAGCTTGGGCTCACCACAAAAGTTGGGATGCCGTAAAGTTCGGCGTGCTCAAGGCCATCGGCAGGGTTATCGGCGCCAACCGCCAAAATACGAACCGGATAAAGCGGGTTCTGGGTGGCGTCTAGCAAGGCCTTGAGGTTGGAACCCCCACCAGAGATAAGCACGACGACCGAAAGCATTACCCCAGTTTACCGTTAGGCGCGTGGGCTCTGGGCTCGGGCGCTAACTCTGCGCGGATCGAGCAACGCATCTATACTCGGGGCTGCTGGGCTCGAGCGATTACCTCGTAATCGGCGCCCTCCGGCTTGGCGCTATAGAAAGCCGCAAGCGTTGCAACAACGGCGGTCTCGACAAACAACGCACCGGCCACCAACCAAGGGTTGCCGCCAACCTCCTGCAGGCGTCCGGGTCCGGCTGAGCCACCGGCCAAAAAATTCAGCACCAGCACCTCTAGCGCCGAGACAACCCCGATACCAATCCCCAAGGTCATGGCTGCACTCAGCGCCGAGGCAAACTCGAAGCGAATTTGATCCGCGTACTTGCGGATTCCCAGGGTGGCCAAAAACGCGGACACTATTGGAACAGCGACCGCCACTAGACCAAAACTCATGGCTCCGGTCGGAAGCGCCGCCAAAACCGGAAGCGATGGCAACGGGCCAAGCTGGCTGGCCAGCGGGCTGACCCATGAGCCAGAACCAATGTAAAAACCTGCACCGGTCAACCAGTCGGCTCCGTAAATCACGATGTTGGGCATCAGTGCAATCTGACCAACGGTCAACAGCACTCCCCCGAACAGACTCAGTTGCATGCCTTCGTAAAGGCGGATCACCTGAATCCAGTTAGCGCCTAGGCTAACGGCCACAATCAAAGCAGATGCCCCAATCAGCGCAACCACCACGGCTGTTCCGGCGCGCAGGGCAGGCAGCCAGATTGCCCTGACGGCCCAGTGAACGCCATCGATGCGCTTTGCCAGCCAAGCACGAACTACCAGACGTTCATTCGCCTCTGGCAGATTGCTGGCACCCAGATCGATTGGTTTGGCAAAAAGCGAGCTGCCCACCAGGACCAAACCGTAGACAATCACGGGCTGATAAATGCCCTGGGTCTCCAAAGGATAAGCCAGTTTGTGATGGGCGCTAGTGGTGATAACCAGGCTCATGACGCCGTAGACACCGAGTGCGCCAATCCAGCCGGGCCAGAGACTGGTGGTGGCAGCCAGGCGCTTACCCATGCGATAAGCGGTGCTAAAAATAAGTGCCGAAAGACCAAGTGGAATCAGTGAAAGCGCAAAATCCGGGGTTTGGATGCCTGCGATGCTGCCCGCCGGAACCATAATCTGAACGCCGTGCGCGGCCAACCAAATATCTGCGCTAGCCCGGTAGGCCGCCATCCAGTCGATGCTGGCGTTGTTCTCTACCGCCCACAAAATGGTCAGCGGAACCAAAATAATGCCCAAGCCCGCAGCCACAGCAAGTGCCGCTTCTAAGACAGCGGTAATAAAGGTGGTTTTGCGGCTAAACACCAATCAAACTTATCTGGCTAAAGCAAAAGGCCCCCGCATTTGCGAGGGCCTTGAGCGCACTTCTTTAGAAACTACAGAGCAGCGATGATCTCGCGCATCAGTGCAGCGGTCTCGGATGGAGTTTTTCCAACCTTTACGCCGGCGGCCTCAAAGGCCTCCTTCTTTGCCTGTGCGGTACCAGCTGAACCAGAAACAATCGCACCTGCGTGACCCATGGTCTTGCCCTCAGGTGCGGTGAATCCGGCAACGTAAGCAACCACTGGCTTGGTGACGTTGGCTGCGATGTAAGCCGCGGCCTTTTCCTCGGAGTCTCCACCGATTTCACCAATCAAAACGATTGCCTTGGTTTCTGGGTCTGCTTCAAAAGCGGCAAGGGCATCGATGTGGGTGGTGCCGATGATTGGGTCTCCACCAATACCGATAGCGGTTGACATACCGATCTCGCGTAGCTCGAACATCATCTGGTAGGTAAGGGTTCCAGACTTGGAAACCAAGCCGATTGGGCCCTGTCCGCAAATGTCCCACGGGGTGATGCCCGCGTTGGATTTTCCTGGGCTGATGATGCCTGGGCAGTTAGGGCCGATAAGACGGGTCTTCTCGCCCTTGGATACGTTGTAAGCCCAAGCCTCAGCCGAGTCGTGCACTGGAATGCCCTCGGTGATTGCAACAGCTAGGCCAATCTCGGCGTCGATTGCCTCGATGATAGCTGCCTTTGCAAAGGCTGGTGGAACAAAGATGACCGAAACGTTTGCGCCGGTTGCTGCCATTGCCTCGGCAACGGTTCCGAACACTGGCAACGAGGTGCCGTCTACGTCTACAGATTCGCCAGCCTTGCGTGGGTTCACGCCTCCAACGATGTTAGATCCGCCCTTGAGCATGCGGCGAGTGTGCTTCATGCCCTCGGCACCGGTCATACCCTGAACGATGATTTTTGAGTTTTCGTTTAGAAAAATAGCCATTTTTTAGGTCTCTCTTCGCTTAGCGGTTTGCCAGCTCGGCGGCCTTGTCGGCAGCCTCGTCCATGGTCTCAACAACGGTTACCAACGGGTGAGCGTACTCAGCAAGGATGCGACGACCCTCGACAACGTTGTTGCCGTCTAGACGAACAACGAGTGGCTTGGTAGCCGAGTCGCCCAGGGTGTTCAGCGCACCGACGATACCGTTTGCAACGGCGTCGCAGGCGGTGATTCCACCGAATACGTTTACGAACACGCTCTTGACCTGTGGGTCGTTCAAGATAACGTCTAGGCCGTTAGCCATGACCTCTGCCGAAGCACCGCCACCGATGTCGAGGAAGTTAGCTGGCTTTACGCCACCGTGCTTCTCGCCGGCGTAGGCAACTACGTCGAGGGTGGACATAACTAGACCGGCACCGTTACCGATAACGCCAACTTCGCCGTCTAGCTTTACGTAGTTCAGGTTTAGCGCCTTGGCCTTAGCCTCTAGCGGGTCAACCTTGGCGATCGAAACTTCTTCGCGGTCGGTGTGACGGAACTCTGCATTTTCGTCTAGCGACACCTTGCCATCTAGGGCAACGATGTCGCCATCTTTGGTAAGTACTAGCGGGTTGACCTCAACCAGGGTGGCGTCTTCGTTCTTGAAGACGTTCCATAGGCTTACGAATACCGGAGCAACCTTGGCTGCCAACTCATCGTTGAAGCCACCGGCCTTAGCGATCTCTAGTGCCTTTGGCAAAGTAATTCCCTCAAGTGCGCTAACCGCAATCTTGGCAAGTGCCTCTGGGCGCTCAACTGCTAGCTGCTCGATCTCCATTCCGCCCTCAACGCTGCAAAGCGAAAGGAAGGTGCGGTTGCTTCTGTCTAGCAGAACCGAGAAGTAAAACTCTTTGTCAATTGCCGCACCCTGGGCAATCATGACGCGCTTTACAACGTGTCCCTTGATGTCTAGACCAAGTATGTCGGAAGCCTTCTCGCGGGCTTCTTCTGGGTTGTGCACAACCTTGACACCGCCGGCCTTTCCGCGGCCGCCAACCTGAACCTGAGCCTTAACTACGACGGTTCCGCCGATCTTGGCTGCAGCTGCGGCTGCTTCGTCTGGGGTGTCTGCGATTAGACCTTGGAGAACTGGAACTCCATAGGCCTCGAACAGGTCGCGCGCCTGATACTCAAATAAATCCACGTCTTGTCCTTTTGGGCTGGAATGGGGGGCAAAAGCCTTATTAAGTCTAGACGTGCTTTACCTAGTGAATTGCCCCAAACGGCCATTTCTGGACCTCGTTAAAGCAATGTTCAGCATTGAGGCAGGTTGGGGGTCCTGGCTAGTCGGATTTGCCCGGCTGAAAGTTTTTGTAAACCACTGAACGGTGTTCGATTTTGACCACTTCGACGAACACTTGGTCTTCATCGATGAAGTAAAGGATTCGATATTCGCCCCGCCTCGCACTAAACATGGGAAAAAGTGGTTCGTGTAACTGTTTACCCACCCGGTAAGGGTTTTCTGCCAAAGGGCCATTGATGAATGCAACCACTGCTTCAACGATTCGCAGCGGCAACTCCTCGGCCAACGCGCGGCGAGCGAGTTTGGAAAGAGTGATTGTATATTTTTGAGGCTTGTCCGGCACTTACTTGATCCGGCCGGCCTTGCGCAATTCTTGAAGTACCTGGTCCATGGAGTAGCTTTCTCCAGATCTGAGGTCTGCAACACCTTCTTTGATGTCCGACATCAATTTTGAATCCGAGAGAATTTCGAGGGTCTCCATTATTGCGTCGTAGTCGTCTACGCCAAGCACCACGGCCGCTCGCTGCCCATTCTTGGTGATTTCGAAGCGCTCATGAGTGGCCTCTGCCAACCCAACAATTTTTGAAAAGTCGGCTCTGGCCTCGGCCAGCGAAAGTGTTGTCATGTACAGAATTATAGGCACGACGACCGACAACACAACAGGTTGTTTTAGTCCTCGATCTTGGTGATGGGGGCCACCTTTACCAGCAACTTCTTCATGCCAACCGCACCAAAGTGGATCTCTGCGGTTTGACGTGGAGGCTTTCCGGCAACCGAAACCACCTTGCCCTTGCCAAAGTCGGCATGCATCACAAACTCACCCGCGGCCAGTTCCATGTCGCCGTTGTTCTTGACGCTGCTGATTGCGCCCTTCCACTCGGTCTTTGGTTTGTTGCTCGGAGTACCGCCATAGCCGCTTCCCGAGGTACCGGCACCCGGCACATAGCCGGATTGGTCGGCAATCGAAGGACGGTAACTTGGCAGACCGCGGCCTGCCCCGGATTCGCGCCAGGCGATTAGGTCGGCTGGGATTTCGTTCAAGAACCGCGATGGAGTTGCCGCATCGGTTTCGCCAAAGGTGGTGCGGCTCATGGCAAGGCTCAGGTGCAGATGCTTTCGTGCACGGGTAATACCCACGTAAAACAGGCGACGTTCTTCGGCTAGGCCACCGGGCGTTAGGAACGACATGCGGTGTGGCAACAAGCCTTCTTCGATTCCAGCTAGGAACACCGCGTCGTACTCGAGTCCCTTTGCCGTGTGCAGAGTCATGAGGCTGACCGATCCAGACTCGTCGTCGATGTCGTCGGCTGCAGCCACTAGTGCCACTTCGTTCAAAAAGTCTGGTAGTCGGCCATCCGGGTTGTTGCGCTGGAATTCTCGGGCTACGTTTACAAGTTCGTCGAGGTTTTCCACACGGGCTTCGTCTTGAGGATCGCGACTTGCGCGCAACGTCTCTAACAAACCGCTCTTGGCCAGAACCTCGCGCAAAACAGCGTCTACAGGAGAGGTCTCAATCATGGCCTCGATCTGATGCAACAGACCACCTAAACCCTTGATAGCGTTAGTGATCTTTGGTCCAAAGCCCAGTTCCTCAACGTGATCCAAGGCCTCGCGCACACTCATGTTGTACTGCTCTGCAAACTTGGCTAATTGGGTTTCGGAGGCATCTCCGATTCCGCGCTTTGGAACGTTTAGGATTCGGCGCGTGGCTAGGTCGTCTTTGCCGTTGGCCACGGCAACCAGGTACCCGAAGGCATCCTTGATTTCTTGGCGCTCATAGAACTTGGTACCACCGATGACCTTGTACGGCAGTGCACTGCGCACAAAAATTTCTTCCAGGGCACGCGTCTGCGAGTTGGTTCGGTAGATCACCGCGATGTCTCGGTAATCCATGCCATTGCGGTGCAAGGTGTTGATTTCGTCTGCGATGAACTGAGCTTCATCGTGAGCGCTGTAACCCGTGTAGCCCACGATTGGTTCGCCAGCACCCGAGTCGGTCCAGAGGTTCTTAGCCGGGCGATCGAAGTTATTGCCAATCACGGCGTTGGCCGCCGAAAGAATGTTTTGAGTGCTGCGATAGTTCTGTTCGAGCAAAATGGTGCGTGCTCCACGGAAGTCTTTTTCGAACTCCGAAATGTTTCGAATGTCGGCTCCACGGAAGGCATAGATGCTCTGGTCGGAGTCACCCACCACGGTCAGCGCGGCCGGAGGCATAACCTCGCCGGTGCTCTCATTAATGTTGGCATGCGCGGCATCGAGCGGCATGGTGAGTTCGCGGATTAATGCGTACTGAGCGTGGTTGGTGTCTTGGTATTCGTCGACCAAAATATGACGGAACTTGCGCTGGTATAGAGCCGCTACGTCTGGGAAGTTGCGGAACAGGTGAACGGTTTCGGCAATCAGGTCGTCGAAGTCGAATGCGTTATTGCGGCGAAGTTCGCCCTGGTAGCGCTCAAAGATTTCGCAGATCATTCGGTGCACCGGATCTGCGTTGTCTCCCGTGCGAGCAAACGATTCGGCATCGGCTAGCTCGTTCTTGGCGTTGCTGATAATGCTGGCAACGGCCGCCGGGGTCAGCTTGTGGATGTCGGCACCTAGGTCGCGAATCAATCGCTTGAGGATTGCACGGCTGTCGCCGGAATCGTAAATAGTGAAGTTGGCGTCGTGTCCCAGGCGCTCGGCCTCGCGCCTAAGAATCAAAACGCAGGCGCTATGGAAGGTCTTGATCCACATTCCGCTGGCGTCGTCTCCAAGTAGGTGGCGCACTCGCTCGCGCATCTCGGCTGCGGCCTTATTGGTAAAGGTAATGGCCAGAATCTGGCTTGGCCATAGTTCGCGGTTTGCTAGCAAGTGCGCGATGCGATGGGTGAGTACTCGGGTCTTTCCCGAACCGGCTCCCGCCACAATCAGCAGTGCAGGGCCGCGGTATTCCACAGCGGCACGTTGCTGCGGATTCAACCCTTCAACCAGTTGGTTTGGGCGGTCGAATTCACTCATGCTAAATAGTTCGGTCATAACTTAGAGAATCCTAGGTGAGACTATCGACAGTGAACCGAAGCAGGTCTGGGTGGTCCGCAAAAATGCCGTCTACTCCGGTGTGAATGAAGTCGGCGTAGTACTCATCCACACTGTTCTCAGCGTCTTCGGCGCGGGCGGTCCAGGTAAAAGCGAGCTTGCCCCTCGAGTGCAAATCTTCAACCACCGATGGCCACTGATCGCGAATCGAACGGCGGTCGATGCTTAGGCCATCAAAGTTTTCGGCAATATCTGAAAGGTATTGGGCACGCTCCGCTGGTTCCTTAGGGATGCGCCAATGTTCAGTCAAAAAAACAAATTGGCCCACGTTCGGCATAAGCGCTTTAGCGCGCTGCAGGCCCACAAAATCGAAGGTCTCGATTATCACTTTGATTCCGCGGTCTTTGAACCGGTGCTTTTCCAGGCTCGCAGCCAGCAGTGCGGGGGTATCAATGCCCACACTCAAGAAGTAGTTCGGGTATTTGAGTTCCAAAATCAGCGTCTTGCCCTTGGCAAAATCCGCGGTCAACAAATCATCGATGGTTGGGATTTGGAACTGGCCGTCAAACTTGGCACTGCCCGGACGCACTTCCGGAATGCGCTCAATTGCCCTGGCAAGGCGAATCTGCTCCAGGGTCAGTTCCTCAGAAAACCAGTCTTCTACCTCGCGCCAAATCAAAAACTTGCCGTGCTTGTGGCTGGCCAACTCGGGCACGGACGCGATGTTGGTAGTGTGGCTCAGCACGTTTTCGTGGCGAATGATCAGGTGGCCATCGCTGGTTGGAACTAGGTCTAGCTCAATGGCATCGCTACCCTGGGCAAAGGCCAACTCAAACGCCTCGAGAGTGTTCTCGGGGCGGTAACCGGAAGCCCCGCGGTGACCAAAAACCAACGGCTTCATTTAGCGAGTTACTCCCACTCGATGGTGCCGGGTGGCTTGCTGGTGACGTCGAGCACAACTCGGTTGACTCCCGCGACCTCGTTGGTAATGCGGTTCGAGATCTTGGCAAGTAGGTCGTATGGCAGGCGAGACCAGTCAGCGGTCATGGCATCCTCAGACGAAACCGGGCGCAGAACAATTGGGTGTCCGTAGGTGCGGCCATCGCCCTGGACGCCAACGGAACGCACGTCTGCCAGCAAGACAACTGGGCACTGCCAGATTTCGCCGTCTAGGCCAGCCGCCGTCAGTTCGGCGCGAACAATGGCATCGGCTTTGCGAAGCAGGTCGAGGCGCTCCTTATTTACCTCACCCACAATGCGGATTCCAAGACCTGGGCCTGGGAATGGTTGGCGCTGAACGATTTCGTGTGGCAAACCAAGTTCGGCTCCAATGGCTCGAACCTCATCCTTGAAAAGTGCACGCAGTGGCTCAACTAGCTCGAACTGCAGGTCATCTGGCAGGCCACCCACGTTGTGGTGGCTCTTGATGCCGGCGGTTGCACCGCCCCCGGACTCAACCACATCTGGGTAAAGAGTGCCCTGAACCAAGAACTTGATCGGGCGGTTATCTGCCGCCGCCTCCGCGATTAGCGCTGCCTGGGCTTCTTCGAAGGTACGAATGAACTCGCGGCCAATGATTTTGCGCTTGGTCTCTGGGTCGCTCACGCCAGCAAGTGCGTCTAGGAACTTCTTCTCGGCGTCCACGGTAACCAAACGGATACCGGTGGCTGCCACGTAGTTGCGTTCCACCTGCTCGGCTTCGTCTTGTCGCAGGAGTCCGTGGTTAACAAACACGCAAATCAGCTGGTCGCCAACTGCCTTGTGCACCAGGGCCGCGGCAACTGCCGAGTCGACTCCACCGCTGAGGCCGCAAATCACGCGGTCGGTTCCAACCTGGGCACGAATCTTTTCGACCTGCTCGGCAATCACATTTCCGCTGTTCCAGTCGGCAGGGATGCCGGCTGCGTTGTGCAAGAAGTTAACCAAAACGTCTTGGCCAAACTGCGAGTGCTTTACTTCCGGGTGCCACTGCACGCCGTAAATCTTGCGCTCGCTGTTAGCAAAGGCGGCAACCGGAGTGGTCTCGGTGCTGGCCAAAACTACGAAGCCAGCAGGGGCCTGCATGACCTGATCGCCGTGGCTCATCCAGCAAATCTGCGACTCAGGCTGACCAGCCAAAATCTCGCCTCCGTGCTTGACCACCAGGTCGGTTGCTCCGTATTCGCGCTTTCCGGTTGCGTCTACTCGGCCGCCCAGAAGGTTTGCCAAAGTCTGGAAGCCGTAGCAAATTCCTAGAACCGGTACGCCGAGTTCCAGAATCGCCGGGTCCAAAGTTGGCGCGCCAGGCTCATAAACACTAGACGGCCCACCGGAAAGAATGATCGCCGCCGGCTTCTTGGCGGCTACTTCGGCTGCGGTCACGTTGTGGTGAACGATCTCGGAGTACACCCCGGCCTCGCGAACCCTGCGTGCAATTAGCTGAGCGTATTGCGCTCCAAAATCGACTACTAGAACTGGCTGTGACATTTAGGCCTCCGAACCGGCGGTTGGTGTGTTCAGGGTTGGATCCGCAGCAATCTGAGCTGTGGCAACCTTGGCAAAGTGTGCCTCGGTAAAAAATGAAAGCAAAGGCACAACGCCACCGGCTGCAATCACAATAAAGCGAGTGAAGTTCCAGCGAAGCAGAGTCCAGATTCTGAAGTCGCTGTAAAGGTAGAGAACGTAGAACCAGCCGTGAATAATCAGTATCCCGGTGGAAAGATTTAGCCCCGATGCCGGCATGCCGCCAGGCTCGTTGCTGTGAGGCACCAACGCCAGGAAACCCTGAGGGCCAGCAAGCCAAAGGTCCAGACCAAGACCGTAGCGCACGGCAACTTCTACCAAGAGCAAAATAAGAAGTGAGCCTGTGATGCGAGACGCCACTTTATATAGTTTGAGCGCGCCTAAGACTGGGTTTTTTGGGGTGGCCATGGTTCAAGTTTACCTTTGCTAGAGAGCGGCTTCTTCGGTCTCGCGAATCTGCGCATCGCGCACCAAACGCCACCAGAGGAACACGCTGAACCCGCAGAACAGGGTCCACTCGATTGCGTAAAAAGCGCTCAGCCAGTTGATCTGGCTCTGATTCAATGTGACCACAGTGATGTCCTCGAGCCCCGACACCTGATGCTTGGTGACCAGCAAAAACAGTGGGTAGGCTCCGGTTGGCTGATCAGGTGAAATCAGATTCACCAACTGACCAAGTGACAGCGATTGAAGGACCGATCCGGTCAGTTCCATCGGTGCTTCCGAAGGCGCCAATCGGCCAGCGAGATCGATGAACTTTCTGTGTTGCTGCGATGCGAATTCGTCTCGAGCCGCCAAAGCTTTGGATCGGCTATCAGTGAACCCAAGGGTAACAAGAAGGTTCTTGCCATCGCAGTGTGAGTTGGCAACCACCCAGTAGCCTTGCGTTCCATCGCTCTGCACCCGATTAGCCACTACCCAAACCTGGCCCGTTTGATAGAGCAGATTCGCCCTCACCATTGTGCCAACGGCGTCATTTGCCGGAGCGTGGCCAGCCCTCATGATTTGACCAAGCAACGGTGCGTGAGCCGCGGCAACTTTATTGGCGCTGGCATCGTGAAGCGGAGCCTCAACTGAACGACTCGCCTGCCACTGGGCCAAAAGAGCACAGATGGCCGCTATCGCCAGAGCAATTAGCAAAGCGCCAATCCAGCGAGGTCGTCTTGCGACCTGAAACCAGGTTGGCGCTGTGCTGTTACTCACAAGCTTGGGCGGTTAGTTTGACTGATAGGGAGCAACCACAACGTCTACGCGCTGGAACTCCTTGACATCGGAGTATCCGGTGGTGGCCATTGCTCGGCGCAAGGCACCCATCAGGTTGGTATTTGCACTTGCATCGTTGGCTGGGCCAAGCAGGATTTCCTCGAGGCTGTGGTCCTGACCAACGTGCACACGCTTTCCGCGAGGAAGTTCCTCGTGCCAGGCTTCTTGACCCCAGTGGTAGCCCTGCCCCGGCGCTTCGTGCGACTGTGCCAGAACGGAACCTAGCATTACCGCGTCGGCTCCACAGGCAATGGCCTTGACTACGTCTCCAGAAGTTCCCAGACCGCCATCGGCAATCACGTGCACGTAGCGGCCGCCAGACTCATCCATGTAGTCACGGCGAGCGCCCGCAACATCGGCAACGGCGGTGGCCATCGGTGCATGAATACCTAGAACCTTGCGAGTGTTGCCAGCAGCACCGCCTCCAAAGCCAACCAGCACGCCGGCTGCACCGGTACGCATCAGGTGAAGAGCTGCGGTGTAGGTTGCTGCGCCACCCACAATCACAGGGATGTCTAGTTCATAGATGAACTGCTTTAGGTTTAGCGGTTCGCAGGAGCGCGAAACGTGCTCGGCGCTCACGGTGGTGCCACGAATCACAAAGATGTCGGCGCCGGCCTTGAGCACGGCCTCCGAGAACTCGGCGGTGCGCTGAGGGCTGAGCGAGCCAGCCACTGTTACGCCCGAGGCACGGATCTGAGCGATGCGGTCGCGGATTAGCTCCGCCTTGATTGGCTCCGCATAAATCTTGCGCAGACCGGAAACTACCTGGTCGGCCGGGAGTTCGGCAATCTGTTTGAGCAGCTTGGTTGGGTCGTCGTAGCGAGTCCAAAGGCCTTCGAGGTCTAGAACACCAAGGCCGCCCAGCTTGCCAATCTGGATCGCGGTTTCCGGAGAAACCACACTGTCCATCGGTGCTGCCATAACCGGTAGGTCAAATTTGAAGGCATCGATGGTCCAGCTGGTGGAAACATCCTTTGGGTCGCGGGTGCGACGCGATGGCACGATTGCCACATCGTCGAACGCCCAGGCACGGTTGCCGCGCTTGCCGCGGCCGATCTCGATCTCGGACAAGTGCTCCCCTTAGCGGTTTGGGTAGTTAGGGGCTTCGATGATGCCCTGGACGTCGTGTGGGTGACTCTCTTTTAGGCCTGCCGCGGTGATACGCACAAACTTGCCCTTGGACTGAAGTTCATCGATGGTCTCGGCGCCAACGTAGCCCATGGAGGCACGGAGGCCACCGATTAGTTGGTGTGTGACGCTGGCAACGGTGCCACGGTAAGGAACCCGGCCCTCGATGCCCTCTGGAACAAGCTTGTCTTCGCGCAACACGTCGTCTTGGAAGTAACGGTCCTTGCTGTAGCTCTGTGCCTGGCCGCGCGACTGCATGGCGCCCAACGAACCCATTCCGCGGTAGGTCTTGAACTGCTTGCCGTTCACGAATGCAATGTCGCCAGGTGCTTCATCGGTGCCTGCAAGCAACGAACCAAGCATCACGGCGTTTGCGCCGGCAACCAAGGCCTTTGCGATATCGCCCGAGTACTGAAGTCCGCCGTCTGCGATTACCGGCACACCGGCTGGCTTGGCGGCCAAAGATGCCTGGTAAACCGCGGTTACCTGTGGAACACCCACACCGGCAACAACGCGAGTGGTGCAGATCGAACCTGGCCCAACGCCAACCTTCACGGCATCTGCTCCGGCTGCAACCAAAGCGGCGGCACCTTCGCGGGTTGCAATATTTCCACCGATGACGTCTACGTTGCGAGCAAATGGCTCGGCCTTTAGTTTGGCAACCATGTCCAAAACCATGTTGTTGTGTCCGTGAGCGGTGTCAACAATAAGAATGTCTACACCCGCATCCACCAAAGCCATTGAGCGCTCCCAGGCGTCGGCTCCAACACCCACGGCAGCGGCTACCAACAGGCGGCCACTCGAGTCCTTGCTGGCCATGGGGTATTTCTCAGACTTGTCGAAGTCCTTCACGGTAATTAGACCGCGAAGTTTGCCGTTGGCATCAACCAGCGGAAGTTTTTCGATTCGGTGTTGCGCAAAAATGGCGATTGCGTCTTCTGGGCGGATTCCAACCGGTGCCGTCACCAGCGGCGTCGGCGTCATCACGTCTTTGACCAGTGTGGTGGTGCGCTGAACGTCTAGAACAAAGCGCATGTCGCGGTTTGTAACAATGCCCAGCAAAGTTCCGTCTTCGTCTACTACCGGCAGACCAGAAACGCGGTAGCGGTTGCAAAGCTCGTCTACCTCTTGAATAGTGCTCAACGGAGTGGTGGTTAGCGGGTGGCTGATCATTCCGGCCTCGGAGCGCTTGACCATATCAACCGACTGCGCCTGGCGCTCAATTGAAAGGTTGCGGTGCAGAACGCCGATTCCACCCTGACGCGCCATGGCGATTGCCATGCGTGCCTCGGTTACCGTGTCCATTGCGCTAGAAAGCAGCGGAACATTGATGGACACCCGCTTGGTCAACTGGGTCTTGGTCACCACGCCGCTAGGAACGATGTTTGACTCTCCAGGAAGCAGGAGCACGTCGTCGTAAGTGAGCCCGACAAAGCCGAATGGGTCGTTTTGAGTCATTTTTGGGAAGCCTTCGTTAGCCACGAATCAGATTTGTTAATTCTAATCGTCAATCTGATTGCTTTTTCCCCCGTGAGTGCTGGTTCGTAATAGGCTTTTCAACGTTAATGCAGAGTGAATTACTTAGGTCTTCTGCACGATTGTTGGAAAGCAAAGCTGCTCTTGGCAGGTTTGCCTTGACTGGAGGTTGGGTTGTTCCTTCCAAAACACACACTTGGCCGTGGCTTAGCTTTTGTCTTTGCCACGCTTGCCATTGCGGCTTCGGCGTTGACTATCAGCGCCCCCGCTAGCGCAGCCGGCCACCCCGTTGCCAAATCACAGAGCGCCCCGGTAGTTCTCGCGGGCGATTCCAGTGACCCATCTACCTGGGAATACAGCATCGGTGGTGCACTAAAACTCAACGGCAAGCCAGTTAAAGGTGTAACCATCATCGCCACTAACGGAAAGTTCAGCGCCAAGAGCGTGTCCGACGTGGGCGGAAAGTGGCTAATTGCCGTGCCAGAAGCAGCCATTTACAAGGTTTCGATCGACAAGGCAACATTGCCTTCCGGAATGGCAGTTGCTAACCCAGAGATGGAAGCAGACCTGACTGCGTTCTCGTTTGCCCCTGTGCTCTTCAAGTTCGCCGGCCAGACCGTTCAAACCGTTAGCTTTGGCGACCAGCTAGTTGGGCGTCTGTTCTCTGGCCTTAACTTTGGCCTTTTGCTAGCCATCGCGTCTATCGGAATCTCGTTGATCTTTGGAACTACCGGACTGAGCAACTTTGCTCACGGTGAAATGGTTACCCTCGGTGCACTCATGATGTGGCTACTGCACGCATCGATGGGCTGGCCAGTTATCCTCGCCGGTCTTGTGGCCGTGCTGGTCACCGGCGCTTTTGGTTGGGTGCAAGATGCGGCCCTCTGGCGTCCACTACGCAAACGACGCATGGGCTTGAACCAGATGATGATTGTTTCCATCGGATTTAGCATCGTGGTCCGCTACGTTTACCTACTGCTTTTCGATGGCGACACCAAGGACATTGCCGGTGGCGGAAACATAATTAAGTTTGGCCCGGTTAGCACCACCGACCTGACCCTCTGGGGAATGCTGATTTCTGTTGTGGCTCTGGGTGGGGTAGCACTGTTCCTCACCCGAACCAGGATTGGTAAGGCAACTCGCGCAGTAAGCGACAACGCGGCCCTGGCTTCGGCTACCGGCATCGATGTGGAGCGAATCATTCGAATCGTTTGGGTCACTGCCGCAGCGCTAACCGGTCTTGCTGGCGTGCTCTACGGACTCGAGCTTCAGGCCAACTGGCTAACCGGTTTCGACATCCTCTTGCTATTGTTCGCATCGGTCACTCTTGGCGGTTTGGGAACCGCTCTAGGAGCAACGGTGGGAGCCCTCATCATCGGTATGGTGGTCGAGGTCTCGAGCCTATTTATCCCTAATGAGCTGCGCTACGCCGCCGCTCTGGTAATCCTGATTGTTATTTTGATCTGGCGCCCACAGGGTGTTCTGGGCAAGAAACAGCGATTGGGCTAGGAGGAGATTCAAATGGATTTCGGACAGATTTTTAACCTCACCGCTGGTGAGCTAATCGGTGTTTTCACCGCGGCGTATGCCCTCTGTGCACTTGGTTTAGCCATGCACTTTGGCTTTACCGGATTACTTAACTTTGGTCAGGCTGGTTTCGCCGCCCTTGGCGCCTACGGCTATGCGTTTGCAGCGCTAAAGCTGGGTTGGAACATGTGGGGTTCGTTCGGTTTCGGTATGGTTTGCGCCGCCGTCTTCGCACTTATTCTGGGTCTACCAACCCTGCGTCTGCGTGCCGACTACCTGGCAATTGTGACCATCGCGGCCGCACAGGCTCTCTATTTCTTCTTTGGTACCGAGAAGTACGCGGCCTTCACCGGCGGTAGCAACGGTCTAAGTGAGTTTGGTGGAGACTTCTACGGGTACAACCCATTCCCAGTTGGTCGTTACGACCTCGGTATCATCACTCTTTCCGAGAAGGAAATTTGGATTCGCGTGGTCTCATGGGGTCTAGTGGCTTTCGTTGCAGTCTTGCTGGTAATCCTCACTCGCAGCCCTTGGGGTAGAACCCTTAAGGGAATCCGCGAAGACGAAGATGCCGTTCGTTCGCTGGGTAAAAACGTATTCGTTTACAAGATGCAGTCGTTGGTTCTTGGTGGTGTGATTGGTTCCCTAGGTGGAATGGTGTTCGTTCTTTCATCGCAGACCAACCAGGCCAGCACCTGGGTTTCTAACTTCACCTTCATGACCTGGACCGTATTGCTGCTCGGAGGCGCTGCAACCATCCTGGGTCCAATCGTTGGCTCGGCAGTGTTCTTCATGTTCCTTATGTTCACCCAGGCCTTCCTAGAGGGTCTCGTGAACATCGGTGCCCTGCCGTTCTTGAGCATCGCTCAGGTTGGGCAGATCCGCTACCTGCTGGTGGGTCTATTCCTGATGCTGCTAGTGATTTTCCGCCCTCAAGGTTTCTTTGGAAACAAGAAGGAGTTGCAGTTCAATGGCTAACATCGAACAAATCGCCAAGGGCGCTATCGAGCCTGGTTGCGCCAAGGTTGACCCAATTTTGGTGGCTTCCGGAGTTACCCGCCAGTTTGGCGGTCTCAAGGCAGTAGACGTAGCTCACCTAGAGATTCCTCGTGGCAAGATCACCGCGCTAATCGGGCCAAACGGTGCTGGCAAGACCACGCTGTTCAACCTGCTCACCGGATTCGACAAACCAAACACCGGCACCTGGAATTTTGCGGGCAAGGACCTGGCCGGCGTTGCACCACACAAGGTAGCTCGAATGGGCATGGTTCGTACTTTCCAGTTGACCAAGGCGCTCAGCCTACTCACAGTAATTGACAACATGCGCCTGGGAGCACAGGACAACCCTGGCGAGAAGTTCTTTGCAGCCTTTGTTCGCCCGCTGTGGGCCAACAAGGAACGCGAGATCACCGAGCGTGCCGATGCACTCCTTACCCGCTTCAAGCTAGATGCCAAGCGCGACGACTATGCAGCCGGCCTTTCCGGCGGACAGCGCAAGCTGCTAGAAATGGCTCGTGCGCTTATGAGCAAGCCAGAACTAGTGATGCTAGACGAGCCAATGGCCGGCGTGAACCCTGCCCTGACTCAGAGCCTGCTTGAGCACATCAAGGGCCTAAAGGAAAACGGCACCACTGTTTTGTTCGTGGAACACGACATGCACATGGTGCGTCACATCAGTGACTGGGTTGTGGTCATGGCCGAAGGCAAGATCGTTGCCGAGGGACCTCCAGCCGACGTAATGAAGAACCCGGCCGTGATCGACGCCTACCTAGGTGCACACGCCAACAGCGACCTGGGCGATGTAGAAATCGCCACCAAGGAGGGCAACTAATGTCTGAGAACCTAATTGCGGATGCAGTTGCAAAAACCGACGCCGTGGTCTTTGTAGACAACGTTGACGCCGGGTACCTACCTGGAATCAACATCTTGAATGGCTGTTCGCTAACCGCTCACCAGGGCGAGCTAATTGGAATCATTGGCCCAAACGGTGCCGGTAAGTCCACGCTGCTAAAGGCCATCTTTGGTCTGGTAAACGTGCGTTCTGGCAGCGTCTACCTCAACGGCGAAGAGATCACCAACCTTAAGGCAAACAAATTGGTTAGCCGCGGAGTTGCCTTTGTACCACAGACCAACAACGTGTTCCCAAGCCTCACGATTCAGGAAAACCTGGAGATGGGTGTCTTCCAGAACCCTAAGAAGTTTCAGGAACGCTTTGACTTCGTGACCAGTATTTTCCCAGACCTCGGTACCCGCCGCGCTCAAAAAGCCGGTTCGCTATCCGGTGGTGAGCGCCAGATGGTCGCCATGGGGCGCGCATTGATGGTGGACCCATCGGTTCTGCTGCTGGATGAGCCGTCGGCTGGTCTTTCGCCAGTTCGCCAGGACGAAGCATTCTTGCGAGTGAAGGAAGTCAACAAGGCCGGAGTAACCGTGGTCATGGTGGAGCAGAACGCTCGTCGCTGTCTTCAGATTTGCGACCGCGCTTACGTTCTAGACCAGGGCACCGATGCCCACACCGGCACCGGACGTGAACTTCTGAACGACCCGAAGATGATTGAGCTTTACCTGGGTAACCTAGCCGAGCTATAAACCAAAACCTGGAATGCCCTCACCGATTGGTGGGGGCATTTTTTTGCGCGAATAGCTAGCGGAATCGGATTCGGACAGCCAAGAAAAATCCCCCCGGGCCGAAGCCCGAGGGGATTTTTGGTTGTCTAGAACCTAGGGTTCAAAACTGACTTACTTGTTACCTGCAACGGTCTTGGTAAGTACGTTTACACCCTTGGTGGTGTAGCGGTAGATACCAATGAATGCACCGGTTGGGTCACCGTTCTCGTCGAACTCAACTGGACCGCTGAAGCCGTCGTAGTTGATCTTCTTGCCGGCCTTTAGAGCCTTTAGGCCAGCCGCAAAGCTGGTGACATTGGTCTTGCCCTTGCCGGTTAGCGAGATGTTGGTGATCTGGCTCTTGATGCCAGGACCGGTTGCCTTGCCCGAAGCCTGAGCGGCTAGAGCAAGTAGGTTAACTGCGTCGTACGACTCAGCTGCGTAGGTGAAGTCCTTTAGAACTGCGCCTGCGTGTAGCTTTGCGTACTTAGCCTTTAGGCGTGCCTTGAATGCAGCTGGTGCGTCTGCACCTGGGATGGTTCCCTGTGCGCCGGCTAGGTACGATGCGAACGAGTCCTTGCTGTAGTCGATGGTGTTTCCGTCAACTAGGTAGACGTTTCCACCAGGGAATCCAGCAGCCTTTAGAGCTGGTAGAGCCTTGCGGGTCTCGTCGTAGGAGATCATTAGAACTGCGTCGTAGTTTCCTGCAGCGATGTCCGAAGCGGTCGAACCGAAGTTGGTCTCGCCCTCAGTGAACGAGAATTCCTTAACGCTTGCGCCAGCCTTGGTTAGGGTGCTCTTGGCAACTGCCTCAAGACCGGTACCGTACGAGTTGTTTGCGTACAAGATTGCTACGTTCTGTGCGCCATCCTGAAGGATCTGGCTTGCAACGATGCGGCCCTGTAGGTTGTCGCTTGGAGCGGTACGGAAGTAGTAGCCGCCGTCTGACCAAGTGGTAAGGCTTGGCGAAGTGTTCGAAGGCGAGATCTCAACAATCTTGGCGCCGGTGATGGCGTTGATGATGTTCTTGGTTACACCCGAAGCTGCTGCACCAAGTACTGCGTCGGTGCCCGAAGCGATTGCTGCGGTAGCAGACTGAGTCGATACTGCAAGGTTGGTTCCGTCGCCGGAGTCCTTCCAGTCGATGCTTACCTTGTTGCCAAGTACGCCACCAGCTGCGTTGATGTCATCGATAGCTAGCGCTGCGCCGGCCTCCATTGGTGGGTAAAGGAATGCGAGCGATCCGGTTAGAGGCAGGATGCTGGTGATCTTTAGGGTCTTGTCAGCGGCGCCGGCTGCGTTAGCAGGTAGCGATACACCGACTGCAAGGCTGGCGGCAGCAGCAATAGCTACTCCGGCCACAACCTTGCGGTTAAAGGCGTTGCTCATTTATGTCTCCTTGTTTTGCGCGATCGCACCTATGCAATCGCTTACCTGACAAGTTTATGGCTTTGCCCACTCACCAAAAGGGGAAGAGTACACAGAATGTAACAAAGGCTTAACACTTCAAACGCTTTGAGCGAAATTTCTTCTAATTTGCTCGTTTTCAGTACTTTTTGCGCAGAACGTCAACCGAGAGCGCGGCGAGTCCAAGCCAAACCAAACCGAATCCAAACCACCTGGCAGGTGGCATTTCCTCGTGGAAAAAGGTGAGCGCCAGAATGAACTGAATGGTTGGAGTTAGGTACTGCATGAACCCCACCATGCTAAGCGGAAGGTGTTTGGCTGCCGATCCGAACAGGATCAGCGGGATCGCGGTAAAAAAGCCGAACAGCACCAAACCCAGCCAACTCCAGGTTCCGGACAGCCCAATGTTCAGGCCGCTGGTGTTGGCAACCACGATTCCCTGCACGATGGCAACCGGCACCAAGAGGGCAGTCTCAACCGAGTATCCGGTTAGGGGCGATACCGTACCGCCAAGCCTCGACTTCACTAAGCCGTAAAAAGCAAAGGAGAATGCCAGAGAGAGGGCCAAAAGCGGTATATGCCCGTAGTCAAAAGTCAGAATCAAAACAGCGATGGTGCCCAGGCTTACCGCCGCCCACTGCATGCGCCTGAGTTTTTCTTTTTGGAACACAACTGCCAAAACAATCGTGACCAACGGGTTTATAAAGTAACCCAGCGATGATTCCACGATGTGCCCACCGGCAACACCGATTACATAGACCTGCCAGTTAATGTAAATCAGCGCCGAACAGGCTGCCAACAACGCAAACGCTCTGCGATTCCGAACCACCGCAATCACCTGTGGCCAGGTTTTAGTCGCGGTGAGCAGGATGAGGGCAAGCAGCATGCCAAAGATAATTCGCCAGACCACCACTTCGAAGGGGTTCGCGAATCCGAGTGAGCGAATGAAAATGGGGAAACTTCCCCAGATCAGGTAGGCAGTGAAGCCAAATCCGAGTCCCTTGGACAGGCTTTTAGTGGTATCGCTCACCTAGCCAGCCTAGACGCAAGCCAAGGTTCGCCCACGCACAAGCAAAATCATCGATGGCACGCTTAAGCTTCGGGCAAGGCAAAACCCCGGCCTGCCGAACGGCAAACCGGGGTTTTTACGAGTTGTTTTAGCGAACTACGATCGCTAGCACGTCGCGTGCGCTTAGAACGAGGAACTCCTCGCCGCCAAACTTTAGCTCGGTGCCGCCGTACTTGCTGAAGATAACCTTGTCGCCAACTGCTACGTCTAGCGGAACACGGTTTCCGTTGTCATCGATGCGGCCTGGACCTACTGCGATGACCTCTGCCTCTTGTGGCTTCTCTTTGGTGGCGGTGTCTGGAATTACCAGACCCGACGCGGTGACCTGCTCGGCTGCCATTGGGCGAACTACGATGCGATCTTCTAGTGGCTTGATGTTAACCGACACGTTGAACCTCTTCTTTATGAAAAACGGGGGTTGCGTCTTGATATTAGCACTCTCCTTAGGCGAGTGCTAGTTGCCGTTTTGCCCATAAATCCGTTTGCTAGCCTTGAGCCCATGGACCGCCAAGACTTTGTATTGCTTATGAGCCCCGAGGGGCAGCAACTGCTTGGCCAGATTGATTACCAATCCAAAACCGATGTGGTCAAACTAGTTACCACGCTGCGCGCCCAAGTCCACGACCCCGCCCTGGTTTCAGCGGTGCTAACCCAGGCAAAACTTAGGCACCGAGCTGTGTCTAAATTTGGGCCGTTCGCCCAAAGAATGCTCTTCACCGAACCCGGTTTAGAGCAAGCCAGTCGCTTGGTGGTATCGGCTTTGCACGCTGGTCGTTTTCGCAAAGCCAAGGTTTCACAGGTAGCAGACTTGGGCTGCGGCATCGGAGCGGAATCGCTCAGCTTTGCCGCGGCTGGAATCGGTGTGCAGGCGTTTGAGATCGACGAGTTAACCGCAGCCATGGCTACCTATAATCTTTTGCCGTTCGAAAATGCCTCGGTAGAACTTGCCGATGTCACAAAGTTGGACCTGAGCCAGCATGAGTCACTGTTCTTTGATCCAGCTCGCCGTGAACTCACTGGAGCCGCCCGCGCCCAAGCGGTTCGCAAATTCGACCCGAGCACGTTTAGCCCCAACTTCGACTGGGTGGTCGAGCAGTGCACGTCACCTGCAATCCAGGCGGCCGGAATCAAACTCGGCCCAGGGCACCCGCACGAGGGAATCCCCGATGAAGCCGAGGCACAGTGGGTAAGTGTGAACGGAGACCTAGTCGAACTTGGGCTTTGGTTTGGTTCGGCTGCTAGGCCGGGCATCAAGCGTGCCGCACTGTTGCTGGCAACCGGCATCGATGGTGAAGTAACAAAACACGAGTTGACCAGCGAGTCAACAGCCATGACCTACGCCCCGTTGGGCGAGCTAGCCGACTACGTTTACGAACCAGACAACGCCGTGGTTCGAAGCCACCTGATCCACGTGCTTGCCGAGCAAACCGGCACTCACAGCTTTAGCACCGAGATTGCTTACCTAACCGGAAGCGAGCCTCTAAATAACCCTTGGCTAAAGGGCTACCGAGTTTTAGAGAACCTCGCATTTGATCGCAAGCGGCTCAAGGCCAGATTGAAAGAGCTGGATATTGGTGTTTTGGAGATCAAAAAGCGCGGTGCCGACATTGTTCCCGAACAGCTTAGGAAAGAGCTTGCGCCAAAAGGCAAAAACTCGGCCACTCTCATCGTCACCAGAGTTGGCGAAGCCCATCGCGTTCTGATCTGCCAGCCAATTTAGCTGAGTTACTCCGAGCGCCCGGCAGGCTACTCAAAGGCTTAACGAACAAAACCCGCCGGGGCACAATCCGGCGGGTCTTGTTTTCTTGGTACTAGGGAGAGATGCCAAGAAGTTCTGTTGATTAGTTGGTTACGGTGCCGCTTCCAGGGTTTACCTGAATCTGGCCGTTCATCATTCCGCCACCAAAGTTGCCACCCTGCATGTCGTCTGGGCCGCCAAATCCTTGACCACCCAGGCCAGGGCCAAAGTGGTTTCCACCCATGCCGTTTCCGCCAATAAAGTGCTCGCCGCCAACTACGCCACGAAGCATCAGCAGGCCACCCAAAATGGTCCACAGGATTGCACCTGCGATGTATAGGTAGCCAACTACTAGTCCGGCGATTGCCATTCCGCGGCCTTTTTCACCGCTGCGCTTGATCTGCGCAAGGGCGATGTGTCCGGTTATTACACCGGCAACCGCACCCACCCAGCTAACTGCGCTGGCCAACGATACAACTGCAAGAGTGTTTAGTTTGGTGAAGTCGAATTTTGCTGCTGGTGCTGGGGTTTCTAAGTACGCAACCTCTGGGGTCGCTCCGGTGTTCTTCTTGTCTGACATGTCAGGCTCCTGGTCTCTGGGGCTCGGCCGTTTGGCTCTCTTATAGAAGACCAGAAGATGCTGAGTCGATGCTGTGTTTAGCCTGACAGTTTCCTGAGAACCACTTTTGAATACTCAAGCTTTCAGGACTCCTGCATGGTGCAAGAACTGCGCAAGATTTCTATGCCCAAGTTCGCTCAAATGCACCTCATCGAGGCAGTAGTTCTCCTGCTCTAAAAACTCAGCCGGAAATGCGATGAACCTAAAGTTGGCCTGATCGACTTTTGAAAGGGTATTTATAAGTTCGCGATAGTACTTGTCAAACACTCGCCGCTCAAGCCAAATACGGTTGTCCCGCATGGGTTGATGTTGAATCCAAACCACTTTCTTGGCTTTGGCGCTGGCAATTGCAACTAAAGCCCGAACCTGATCCTCGAGATCGCTGAGGTTATTGGTAGGCCGATATAAACCGAGCGGAAAAGCACAATACTTTAGGGTGTTGAGGGCAAATCTGCGAAATAGTTTTTTGATGCGCTTTACCCTAGACCTACTTGGGAAAGCAGCCAGGTGAAGCGCCGTTTCCGACTGGAATTCGGGGACCAACAGGCGTGTGATCCGTTTACTTATGACAGGCCATCCGAGTGTGGTTGCAAAGCTCAAAAGCAAAACGTCAACCTCGGGAAAACTTGAGGCCAGTGGAAGAGCGCGCGAAATTGTCAGCATCCCTTGCTGGCGAACATAAAGCTCGCATTCCTTATCGTGCAATTCAGCAAGCAGTTGGGGCCAGGTCTTGGCAGTAGCCGGCAGATAAATATTGGTAGAGGCTGAGCCTCCGATTAGTCCCACAATCACTTGCCTATTTTGGAATGTGGTTTATTAGAAACCTTTGTTAAAACCTTTTGGTTCGAATGTGAAAGTCAACGAAGCTTAAGACAGGGTTTGAACCGTTGTGACCGGCAATGTGCTGTCGGCTCCAAAACTAAGCATCGATGGCTCCCGCCCAGCCATGACCAGCTGAGCACCCAGGGCCGCAATCATGGCTCCGTTATCGGTGCAAAGACTGAACGCGGGGATTCTCAGTTCGATGCCATTTTTGGCACAACGTTCAGCAGCTACTTCGCGAAGCCGTGCGTTGGCAACCACACCGCCACCCAACAGCAACCTAGGCACGTTGTTATCTAGGCAGGCGTTTACCGCTTTGGTAACCAGCACATCCACCACGGCCTCGCGGAAACTGGCGGCGACATCGGCAATCGGAACCTCTTGCCCGGAATCGACTGCCACCTCTACCCAACGGGCCACCGCGGTTTTTAAGCCGCTGAAACTAAAGTCGTAGCGATGCTTTTCCATATCCTTTGGCAGGGTCAGTCCGCGAGGGAACCGAATTGCCTTTGGATCACCACCAACTGCTGCCCGATCGATTTCGGGTCCACCCGGGTACTTGAGACCCAGCAATCTAGCCACCTTGTCAAAGGCTTCGCCGGCGGCGTCATCGATGGTCTCCCCAAGCAGCTCAACGTCGTCTAGCAGGTTGCGAACCAACAGCAGGCTGGTGTGACCCCCGCTAACCAGCAGTGCAATGGTTGGAACCTCCACCTCGCCGCGTTCCAGAATATCCGCGCCAACGTGACCCACCAGGTGGTTCACAGCGTAAATCGGCTTACCCAGCCCAACGGCAAGGGCCTTGGCCGCACCCACACCCACCATGAGTGCGCCACCAAGACCAGGGCCGTTGGCAACTGCAATTGCATCGAGGTCTGCCAGCTTGAGACCCGATTCGGCGAGCGCCTGCTGCAACGTTGGCTGCAGTGCCTCAAGGTGCGCGCGCGCAGCGATCTCTGGCACCACCCCGCCAAAGCGCGCGTGTAGGTCCATCGATGAAGAAATGACGTTGGCCAGCAATTTGGTTCCACGCACGATTCCGATACCGGTTTCATCGCAGGTACTTTCGATGCCCAGCACGATTGGTTCGTGTACAGGGTCGCGGGGAATATCTAACTGCATCACAATGGCGTCTACGTTGTCTGGTTGGTAGTAGTTCTTGATGGTGCGAATGTCTTTGAAGCCAAGCGAAAGGTAGAGTCCGTGCGCCACCGGGTTGTCGGCACGCACCTCTAGAAACACACTGGTTGCCAGTTTGAGCTTGGCAACACTTAGCAGGTGCTCCATCAGGCGGCGGCCAAGACCTAGTCCGCGGTATTTGGCATTCACAGCGATGGTCTGGACATCGCTTTGGTCGCTACCGGAAACCTTGCTCAAACCGGCGTAGCCAATCAGCACATCGCGGTTTGGAGACTGGTTGAGCATGGCCACAAAGTAGCTGGTGTGCTCGGAGTGCAGCTCGCCCTGCATGGCGGATTCACTCCAGGCATCGTTGGAAAAACACTCACGTTCCAGCGCCATGATCTCTGGCAGGTCGGTGCCCAGGGCTGCACGAATCCAAACCGACCCCTTTGCCAAAGCAGTTTCGGTCATGAACTCACCCGCTTGCCAAAAGCTTTGTTGGGGTTTGGTTCGGTGGCATCTGGTGCGCGCAGGTAGAGCGCGGTCACGTCATCGCTGGCCACACCTGCCGCCTGTTGCAGTGCTGCCGCCCGCCCAATCCAGGTGGCAAAGGCCGCACCGGTTACCTCGGTGATTTGCCCGTGAACCATAGTTAGGTCGTCTACCACCTGCTGGTGTTTACCCACCGATGGGCCGGCCAACAGAATTGGAAGGCCATGGTGGTCAAGTCCGCCATATAGAGCCCAGTAGATTTCGCCGCGACGGGCATCGGTGTAAATAAATAGCGGTTGCTCTGGAAGCGAGGCATCGAGGCGATATTTCTCTAGCGCGATCGCATCGTGGCTAACCACTCCCACGAGTTTGGCGTCTACCGCCTGGGCAAACATGATTGCCGCTGCGATACCCACGCGGAGCCCAGTGAACAGCGCGGGACCGCGACCAACTGCGACCACATCGATGTCGCCCGGGTTCAACTCGGCGTTTTTGAGTACCTTGGCAATTGAGTCGCCGATGGTCTCGGCGTGCTTTAGGCCATTGGGCTGACTAACGAAAGCCAGAGCACCCTCGCCCTGAGTTATAGAAACACTGGTACCAGAAGTGGTGTCGATAGATAGCGTGATCTGAGTCATTTCAGCCCTGCCAATATCTGTTGACCAATAGCTGGGTCAGACCATCTTGGGCCAAAGCCCGTGATCTTCACCGCACGCACCTCTGAGACACCGGTGTGGTCTCGTTCAATCTGTACCTCTAGCCAAGAGTCGCTGATGCCCTCGGTAAAGCCGGCTCCCCACTCCACCAAAGTGATTGAGTTGGCAAAGTCGATGTCCAAATCGTCTAGCTCCTGTGGGCTACCGAGGCGATAGGCATCAACGTGCACTAGCTCGGGTCCGCCATTTGTGCGCCTATGGGTTCGGGCAATCACGAAGGTAGGGCTATTTACCGTGCCCAGCACACCCAAACCTTCGCCAATTCCACGGCTTAGGGTGGTCTTGCCAGCTCCCAACGGACCGGTCAGCACTACTAGGTCTCCGGCAACAAATTGCTGGGCAAGGCTCAACCCTAACTGGTGCATTTCATCGGCGTCTGCTACCCCGAGTTGCACCAAAAGTACTTCGTTCACGCCTGCCCCACATAGCGGCGCTTGAACCGCCCACCCATTCGGGTCACGATTTCATAGTTGATGGTTTCCGCAGCGGCCGCTAGGTCATCGGCGGCTGGAACTCCGGTGGCAGGGTCACCAAAAATCACCACGGTGTCCCCTGGCTTCACCTCGTGATTGCCAACGTCGATCACGAACTGATCCATTGCGATTCGGCTGGCTAGGTGGTGACTCACGCCATTGATGCTCACCGATGCGCGGCCACTCACGTGCCTAGGCAAACCCTCTGCATAGCCCACTGGCACCAAAGCTAGGTTGGTGTCTGCGCTAGTTCGGTAAAGGTAGCCGTAGCTAACGCCTTCTCCTGCTGGAACGCCTTTTACCTGAACCACCGATGCCGTGGCCGTCATGGCTGGGATCAAACCGTAATCGGCCGAGGTGTGGTTGGTGAATGGGCTTAAGCCGTAAAGCGCAACGCCGATTCGCACCATGTCGTAGTGAGCCTGAGGATAGCTGAGCGAACCATCGCTGGCGGTTAGGTGGCGCAGTTCAGGGTGGATTCCCAACTCGGCGGCCGCGGCCACAGCAAGTTCAAAACGTTCGATCTGAATCAAGTCGGAGGCGGCATCGGTGCTGGAAAGGTGGCTGAAAATGCCGGTTACCTTTATTAGGTTTTGGCCGATCCAGTCTTTCGCCGCGCGCAAAAGGTGCGGCAACTCGGCCATGGTAGCGCCATTACGACTTAGCCCGGTATCTATCTTGAGATGCACTTGAGCGATCTTGCCCGTAGCTCTGGCCGCCTTGGCAACCAGATCAAGTTGGGCGATGGTGGAAACACCGATTTGAATATCGGCAGCCACTCCCGCCACAAAGTCTTCGTTGAAATCGTGTAGCCAGGCCAAAATCGGAATCGTGATTCCGGCGGCTCTCAGTTCCAGGGCCTCTGTTAGGTCTGCCACGCCCAGGTAGTCAATGCCCTCGGCTTGCAGGCGCAAGGCCACCGGCACCATTCCGTGACCGTAGGCGTTGGCCTTGACCACGCCGCAAACCTTGGCTCCTGGAGCATGCCCGCGCATGGTAGCTAGGTTGGCGGCAATCGCATCCAGGTTGATTACTAGTTCTCTCATGCTGCACCCGCCACTGCGTTTGGGTCGGATTCGGCAATCACGTAGGCCACCAGCATGCCGCCATCGTGGCTAATTGAAAGATGAGTTTTTGCTACCCCGGCCTGCGCCAAGCGCTCGGCACTGCCGCCCTGGGCGTGCAACCAAGGTTGACCGTTGGTGTCTCGAACCACGCTTAGCTCGTGCCAGTTGAGCCCGGTGGGACCACCGAGGGCCTTGACCAGCGCCTCTTTGGCGGCAAAACTTCCGGCTAGCTGAAGAGGTGCGTTGTCGCGTTCCACAGGGTGAAACAGGCGCTCGACTAGTGCAGGAGTTTTAGCAAGTTGCTCTTGGAACCTAACCAAATCCACTACATCTACACCGATGCCAACAATCATGGTCAAACCGACTATTCGACCGTGACGCTCTTGGCCAGGTTGCGAGGCTGGTCTACGTCTAGTCCCTTGGCGGTGGAAAGTTCCATGGCAAAGGCCTGGAGCGGAATGACGGCCAGGATTGGACTGAAGATGCTCTGGCTCTGCGGAATCCAGAGCACGTGCTCCGAGTATGCCTCAACCTGAGTGTCGCCTTCTTCTGCAATCGCAATCACCTTGGCACCGCGAGCGCGAATCTCTTGAATGTTGCTGATCACCTTTGGCTGCAGGCTGTCTGCTTCGCGAGGGCTTGGAACAATAACAATCACCGGCTGACCTTCTTCGATCAACGCGATTGGACCGTGCTTGAGTTCACCAGCGGCAAAGCCTTCGGCATGGATGTAAGCCAGCTCCTTGAGCTTTAGCGCGCCTTCCATGGCAACCGGGAATCCCACGTTGCGACCAAGGAACAATACGCTCTTGGCATTAGCGAACTCGCGGCCCAATTCCTTGGCCGGTTCAAGTTCCTCAATCACGCGGGTCACACGGGCAGGCATCTTTAGCAGTTCCTGACCAAGTGCCATAAGTTCCGCAGCGGGAAGCGACTGGCGCATCTGACCTAGCAGCAACGCAAGCAGGTAGCCTGCGGTGATCTGAGCGGTGAGTGCCTTGGTTGATGCAACCGCAACTTCTGGGCCGGCGTGAGTGTAAATGACCGCATCGCTTTCGCGAGCCAGCGTTGCACCCTGCGTGTTACAGATTGCCAAAACCTTGGCGCCCTTTTCCTTGGCGTAACGGGTAGCCATGAGGGTGTCCATGGTTTCGCCAGACTGGCTGATGGCAACCACCAAGGTGTTCGGCGTGATAATCGGATCGCGGTAACGGAACTCGTGGCTGAGCTCAACGCTCACCGGAATTCGTGCCCACTTTTCTATGGCGTACTTGGCGATATCTCCGGCGTAGGCTGCGGTACCACACGCAACAATAATCAGGCGGTCTAGGTTCATGACCAAACCAAGATCCAGACCTTCTACCTCGGTCAGGCGCACCAGTCCATCGCTGTCGATGCGGCCCATGAGGGTGTCTGCCACGGCCTGAGGCTGGTCTGCAATCTCCTTGGCCATAAAGCTGCTCCAGCCGCCCTTGCTGGCGGCGCTGGCGTCCCAGTCCACGGTGAATTCCTCAGGAGTAACCGGGTGGCCATCAAAGGTGCGAACCTCAACCGAATCGGCGCGCAGAATCACAATTTGGTCCTGGCCAACACTGATAGCGCGCTTGGTGAACTCCACAAAGGCTGCTACGTCGGAACCCAGGAAGTTCTCGCCCTCTCCCAGACCAATAACCAGCGGAGCGTTTCGGCGAGCCGCCATTACAACATCTGGCTGGTCCTCGTGAATCACCAAAATAGTAAAAGCGCCGTGCAAACGATTTACCACATTGGCAAAAGCGGTTGGCAGGTCGCCGGTTGCCTCGTATTCGCGGGCAATCAGGTGGGCGGCCACCTCACTGTCGGTCTCGCTGGCAAACTTGGCGCCCTCAGCTAATAGTTCGGCTTTGAGCTCGGCAAAGTTTTCGATAATGCCGTTGTGAATCAGGGAAAGTTTTTGGGTTGGTCCACCTAGGTGAGGGTGGGCATTGCCATCGGTGGGGGCGCCATGGGTGGCCCAGCGAGTGTGGCCAATACCGATGTGCGATTCACTCATTGGGTGAGCGGCGATCTCGGCAACCAGGTTGTCTAGCTTGCCGGCCTTCTTGCGGGTCTCCAGGCCGTGGGCTCCGATTACGGAAACACCGGCCGAGTCATATCCGCGGTATTCCAAACGACGAAGACCGCCGAGTAGAACGTCCAGGGTTGCTTTTGGGCCAACGTAGCCTACGATTCCGCACATACCCACTAATTTACGGCAGAATGGCTAGTTATGAGCCAAGCGCAGGAGCCAACCGCAACTCCTAGCCCATTTGTGCAGATTTCTCGTGCCGATTGGGCTGCGTTAGCCAGCAGCACCGAGCTGCCCCTCACCCAAGAGGAGATCGCACAAATCCGCGGTCTTGGCGACTTCCTAGACATCGATGAAATCCGCGATGTGTACCTGCCGCTCAGCCGACTTCTGAATCTTTACGTGGCGGAAACCCAGAGGCTGCACTCGGTAACCAGCGGATTCTTAGGTGAACGAGCCAAGCGCACCCCGTTTGTCATTGGTGTGGCCGGTTCCGTGGCGGTTGGAAAATCCACTGTGGCTCGAGTGTTGCGCGAACTTTTGGCCCGCTGGGAAGGCACTCCAAACGTGGCCTTGGTTACCACCGATGGCTTCTTGTATCCAAACGCCGAGCTAGAAGCCCGTGGAATAATGCACCGCAAGGGATTCCCAGAGAGCTACGACCGCTTGGCGCTTCTCAAGTTTGTGGCCGATATCAAAAGCGGCGTGGCAAGTGTTTCGGCTCCGGTTTACAGTCACCTTTATTACGACATCATGCCCGGTGAGCGCACGATTGTTGAAAGCCCCGATGTGCTGATTGTGGAGGGCCTAAATGTGCTGCAGCAACCAAGCCCGGGTGCCGCTCTTGCCCTGAGCGACTACTTTGATTTCAAGATTTACGTGGATGCCGCGGCCGGCGACATCAAAGAATGGTTTATCAACCGTTTTAAGAAACTTCGCGAATCTGCTTTCACCAATCCGCAGTCTTACTTTCACCGCTATTCGCAGGTGGAGTTCGACACGGCGTTGGCCCGAGCGAATGAGATTTGGGACACCATCAACCTGCCGAACCTGATCGACAACATTCTGCCAACGCGTTCGCGCGCAACACTGGTTTTGAACAAGGGTGCCCAGCACACCGTTGAAAGCGTGCTGCTGCGCAAGGTCTAGAGCCCTAGGCGCTGCTCGACCAGGATTGCGATGCGGTCGGCCCAGCTCTTGGCGGTGCCTTCATCTGCCGCCTCAACCATCACACGAACCAGCGGTTCGGTACCCGATGCACGAAGCAATACGCGACCGGTTCCGGCTAGCTCAGATTCGGCTTGCTTAACAAGATCTTGAATCGCTTGGTCGGTGTCCACCTTGGTCTTGTCGACACCCGGAACGTTCACCAAAACCTGAGGGAAAATCTGCATTACCTGGCTGAGCTCGTAAAGGCTCTTGCCGGTTCGCTTCATCTCGGCTAGCAACTGCAAGCCGGTGAGAATGCCGTCGCCCGTGGTGGCATAACGGCTAAAGATGATGTGGCCCGACTGCTCGCCGCCAAGGGTGTATCCGCCGTTGCGGATTTCCTCGAGCACGTAGCGGTCTCCCACTTTGGTCTCAATCATTTCGATATCGTTGGCGCGCATGGCCACTTTGAGGCCGAGGTTGCTCATCACTGTTGCAACCAAAGTGTTGCGGGCTAGCTGACCACGGGCCTTGGCGCTAAGAGCCAGGATTGCCATGATTTGGTCACCATCGATGATTGCACCGGTGTGATCTACCGCCAGACAGCGGTCTGCGTCACCGTCGTGTGCGATGCCAACATCGGCACCCAGTTCCAGAACCTTGGTCTGCAAACCGCTCAGGTGAGTGCTACCCACACCAAGGTTGATGTTTGTGCCGTCTGGCTCGTTTGCAATGACGGTGACTTTGGCACCCGCGTCTACAAAGACTTCGGGAGATACTCCCGCGGCAGCACCGTTGGCGCAGTCTAGGACCACGTGGATGCCATCGAGGCGATTTGGCAGACTCTTGAGCAGGTGAACCAGGTAACGGTCTTCGGCATCTGCAAAACGAGTGATGTGCCCAACCTCGCCACCCAGTGGTGAGAGCTTTGGAGCCTGCATGCCGGCTTCGATTTTGTCTTCTACCGCGTCTGCCAGTTTGTGGCCACCGCGGGCAAAGAACTTGATGCCGTTGTCGGCTGCCGGGTTGTGGCTAGCGCTAATCATCACGCCGAAGTCGGCTTCTAGATCGGCGGTGAGGAACGCGGTGGCCGGGGTTGGGATAACTCCGGCATCAAAGACGTCGACCCCCGAACTAGCGAGTCCGGCAGCGACTGCTGCGCTGATGAACTCGCCCGAAATTCGGGGGTCTCGGCCAATTACGGCTCTAGGTTTGTTGCCTGCCACTCGAGCGGCTTCACCAAGCACGATTGCCGCGGATTGCGCGAGCAAAAGCGAGGTTTCAACGGTTATATCGCGATTAGCGAGTCCGCGAACACCATCGGTGCCAAATAGGCGGGCCATTTGAGGGCGAAGAAGCTTTTGGGCTTAACGCTTGCTGAACTGCGAAGCCTTGCGGGCCTTCTTAAGACCAGCCTTCTTACGCTCGATAACACGTGCGTCGCGGCTTAGGAATCCGGCCTTCTTAAGTGCTGGACGGTTGTGGTCGCGGTCGATCTCGTTAAGTGCACGAGAGATACCTAGACGAAGAGCACCAGCCTGACCTGCAACGCCACCACCCGAGATACGAGCGATTACGTCGTACGAACCCTGTAGGTCTAGAACCTTGAATGGGTCGGTGATTAGCTGCTGGTGAAGCTTGTTAGGGAAGTAGTCCTCTAGGGTACGACCGTTAACCTTGATTGCACCGGTGCCTGGAACCAGACGAACGCGGGCAACTGCTTCCTTGCGGCGGCCAGTGCCGGCACCTGGAACAGTTAGCGCTGGGCGAGCTGCCTTTGGAGCAACTGCCTTTGCTGCTGGGGTCTCGGTGGTGTAGCTCTCTGGAGCTACTTCTGCTACTACGTCGTTCTTAGCCACGAATAATCCTTGGTTTCTGTGAGCCAGTTATTACTGGGCTACCTGGTCGATGATGAAAGGCTTTGGCTGCTGTGCAGCGTGTGGGTGCGAAGGACCTGCGTAGACCTTCAGCTTGGCCAGCTGGTCGCGGCCAAGGGTGTTCTTTGGAATCATTCCACGGATGGCCTTTTCTACAGCCTTCTCTGGGGTCTTCTCTAGAAGCTCAGCGTAGGTGGTAGCAGTCATGCCGCCTGGGTAACCCGAGTGACGGTAAGCCTTCTTCTGTGCAAGCTTGGAACCGGTTAGGGCTACCTTGTCTGCATTGATGATGATGACGAAGTCACCGTTGTCCATGTGAGGAGCAAAGGTTGGCTTGTGCTTGCCGCGCAATAGTGCTGCGGCGTGGGATGCTAGGCGGCCCAAAACAACGTCGGTGGCATCGATGATGAGCCACTCGTTGGACAGCTCGTGAGCCTTTGGTGAGTAAGTACGCACGCTAAATTGCCTTTTCGTTTCTATGTCGGATTGAAATGAATCCGCTCATTGAAGAATCAAAACTTCTGGGGATCCAAGTTTTCACATTGACTACCAAAATGGGTGGTCAATACCAAGGGTCAAGTCTACCTGCAACTAGGCGCGCGGGTCAAACCCTAATCGGGACTAACTTTTTTAGTCTTCCACTTCATCATCGATGCTGCGAAGCGCTTTTGCGTTTTCTACCTGCTGGGCCATAAGCGCTGGCTCCGGATAACCAATCTCCATCAGTGTTAATCCTCGTGGAGAAACCACCTTGAAACTGCCCTCGCGGCTGCCTGAAGCCAGCTTGGAGGCGATTACCTGCCTGTCGGCACGCCCCTCGCCCACCGCGATCAATGCTCCAACAATGGAACGCACCATGTTGTGGCAGAAGGCGTCGGCAAGCAGTTCGACCTCGATCACCTGATTTTCATCGGTGCGCCTGCGAACAGTGACTTGGCGCAGGTTACGAATGGTGGTTGCGAAAGGTCTTGGCTTGCAAAAAGCGGCAAAGTCGTTCAGGCCGTAAAGCTCCAGAGCCGCCGCCTGCATCTCAAGCAAATCAAGTGGCTTTCGCGTCCAGAGCGTGTGTCTGGCCTCCACCGGGTCTTTCACGCTAACCGCATCAGCGATGCGATAACGGTAGCGCCTGTGAATGGCTGCAAAGCGGGCGTCAAAGCCCTCTGGAGCCACGGTAACGCTGCAAACCCGAATGTCATCATCGAGGATGTTATTGAGCCGGTCACGGATTGCGCCTTCGAACATCGATGGGCTGGAATAGCGCCCAAGTCTCTTGATTTGAGCCGGGGTCAGATCCAGATGCAGAACGGAATTTCGGGCGTGCACGCCAGCATCGGTGCGCCCTGCCACCACTAAGCCAAAACTGTTTTCATCGTGGTCGAACACCAGTTTCAGTGCATCAAGGATGCTGCCTTCAACCGTGCGAAGACCGGGTTGTTTGGCCCAGCCGTTAAAGTCCGTGCCGTCGTAGCCAAAATCCACCCTTAAACGAACGAACCCGCTGACTAGGTCAACGGGTTCGTTCATGATGCTTAGGGTAAAGGCTTAGGCCTCTGGTGCTGCCTCAGCAGCAGGAGCCTCAGCGGCAGCCTCAGCGGCAGCCTCAGCAGCGACCTCTGCAGGAGCCTCAACAACAGCTTCGGCTACTGCCTCTGCTGGTGCCTCAACTACTGCTTCTTCGACGATTGCGTCTTCAACGATTGCCTCTGCAGCAACTGCCGAACCCTTAACCGCGTTAGCTAGCTTTGGCTTCTTGTTTACGCTCTTTGGCGAAACTGGCTCAAGAACAAGCTCAATAACTGCCATCGGGGCGTTGTCGCCCTTACGGAAGCCAAGCTTGGTGATGCGAGTGTAGCCACCGTTGCGGTCCTCAACCTGAGGTGCAATGTTGGTGAATAGCTCGTGTACAACGCCCTTGTCGGTGATCTGCTGAAGAACACGACGACGAGCAGCTAGGTCTCCGCGCTTTGCAAAGGTAACTAGGCGCTCGGCCAACGGACGAAGGCGCTTGGCCTTGGTCTCGGTGGTTACGATGCGCTTGTGCTCGAACAATGAGGTTGCAAGGTTGTTAAGTAGTAGACGCTCGTGAGCTGGTCCACCGCCCAGACGTGGGCCCTTAGTTGGTGCAGGCATGGTTTTCTCCTATGACTTTCTAAAATTAAGCCTGAGCGTCTTCGTCGTACGCTGAGCTGAAGTAAGCGGCGTCAAAGCCAGGAACTGCGTCCTTGAACTTTAGGCCCATCGATGCCAGCTTGTCGCGGACTTCATCTACCGACTTGCTACCGAAGTTGCGGATGTTCATCAGCTGGTCTTCGGATAGAGCGATTAGCTCGCTTACGGTGTTGATGCCTTCGCGCTTTAGGCAGTTGTAGCTGCGGACGGTTAGGTCTAGGTCCTCGATTGGGGTTGCTAGCTCAGGAGCTAGGCCAGCCTCAACCGGTGCAGGACCGATCTCGATACCTTCTGCGGCTTCGTTCAGCTCCTTTGCAAGACCGAATAGCTCAACCAAGGTCTTACCAGCCGATGCGACTGCGTCCTTTGGGTTGGTGCTGTTCTTGGTCTCTACCTCGACAACAAGCTTGTCGAAGTTGGTGAACTCACCGGCACGAGTTGCCTCGACGCGGTACGACACCTTAAGAACTGGCGAGTAGATGCTGTCCACAGGGATTACGCCTGGGTCTGCATCTGGGTTGCGGTTCTGGTTTGCCTGAACGTAGCCACGGCCACGCTCGATGATTAGCTCAATCTCAAGCTTCGACTTGTCGTTGATGGTGGCGATAACTAGATCCTTGTTGTGGATCTCTACGCCAGCAGGAACGGTGATGTCGCCGGCAGTAACTGCGCCTGCGCCGGTCTTGCTCAGGTGAGCAACAACTGGCTCGTCGTTCTCAGACGAAACAACCAGACCCTTGATGTTCAAGATGATCTCGGTTACGTCTTCCTTTACACCAGGCACGGTGCTGAATTCGTGAGATACACCCTGAATACGGATGTTGGTTACTGCTGCGCCAGGGATCGACGAAAGCAAGGTGCGACGGAGCGAGTTTCCTAGGGTGTAACCAAAGCCAGGCTCTAGTGGTTCTAGGGTGAAACGCGAGCGGTTTGGTGCAAGGGTTTCTTCTTCAAGGGTGGGACGCTGTGCAATGAGCACGTTTGTTTCCTTTCAGCTAGGCATCCGCTATTTGATGCCTATTTTGGGGTGTCCGCACAGTGGCCACTGCGCGGCTATTTCATAGAAATGTATGAAGTTGTGGGTGGCTGGTCAGAACCAATCGATTGACTGGAGTAACCGGCCCGGTTGAGCTTGGCGAACTACTTCGAGACGCGGTTTGTGCGCGCGGACGAAGTAGCGCCAAAGGCTAGACGCGACGACGCTTTGGTGGGCGGCAACCGTTGTGAGCCTGAGGAGTTACGTCAGAGATCGAACCGACCTCTAGACCTGCTGCCTGAAGCGAACGGATTGCAGTCTCGCGACCAGAACCTGGACCCTTAACGAATACGTCAACCTTCTTTAGGCCGTGCTCCTGAGCCTTGCGAGCTGCCGATTCGGCTGCAAGCTGAGCTGCGAACGGAGTCGACTTACGCGAACCCTTGAAACCAACGTCACCCGACGACGACCACGAGATAACGGCGCCGGTGGCGTCGGTGATCGAAACGATGGTGTTGTTGAAGGTGCTCTTGATGTGAGCCTGACCAACGGTGATGTTCTTCTTTTCCTTGCGGCGAGGCTTGCGGCCTGCCACTGCAGTCTTCTTTGGTGCTGCCATGAGTTTCTCCTAAATCCTTTTATGAGCGCAACGCTGCCTAAGGGCTAGCGTGCCGCCTTCTTCTTGCCGGCTACGGTGCGCTTTGGACCCTTACGAGTACGAGCGTTGGTCTTGGTGCGCTGACCACGAACTGGGAGGCCCTTACGGTGACGTAGACCCTCGTACGAACCGATCTCAACCTTGCGGCGGATGTCGGCGTTTACGTCGCGACGTAGGTCACCCTCAACCTTGTAGTTACCTTCGATGTAGTCACGAAGAGCAACGAGCTGGTCGTCGGTTAGGTCCTTGACGCGGGTGTTCTTGTCGATAGCGGTGTCGGTAAGAATCTTTACCGAACGGGTGCGACCGATTCCATAGATGTAGGTAAGGGCGATTTCCGCGCGCTTGTCGCGAGGAATGTCGACGCCGGCAATACGTGCCATTGGGATTTCTCCTGTTTTGTATAGAAGGTCTTCAACAACACTGCCCTGGCTTTTGCGTTCCAGGCCTCCGCCTTCATCGGAGGGTGCCCGCGCTACCCGAGAAACTTGGGTATCGCATTGAGTATTGCTTTTTGTTTTGCCCCAACATTTGAGGCGGTTATTTAGTTATAAGTTTTGAAGCGGTTTTAGCCCTGGCGCTGCTTGTGACGTGGGTTCTCGCAGATAACCATGACGCGGCCGTGGCGACGGATGACCTTGCACTTGTCGCAAATCTTCTTAACGCTTGGGTTGACCTTCATGTCTCGTACTTCTTGCTAGGGGTTCTTTCGAACCGGTTTGCAGTGAACCGTTTAGTTGGCTCACCGAGTCTTTTTAGTTTGCAGAGCGGTTTATTTGTAGCGGTAGATGATGCGCCCACGAGTTAGGTCGTAGGTGCTCAGTTCTACAATGACGCGGTCCTCAGGAAGGATGCGAATGTAGTGCTGACGCATCTTGCCAGAGATGTGTGCCAAGACCTTGTGTCCGTTGGTCAGCTCTACGCGGAACATTGCGTTCGGTAGTGCTTCTACAACCGAGCCTTCGATCTCGATTACACCGTCTTTGCTAGCCATAAACTCACTTATCTGCTTACTTGTTGGTGTCAAAAGCACGCGAAAAGAAAGACCAAATGCTTTGGGGATTTTCGTGTGGAAACACCGAAGTTCAATCCTAGACGAAACCTCGGTTAATTGGTAATTGTTTTTTAGTCACCGAGCGGTGCAACGGTGATTCCGAGCGGTGCCAGCATGCTTGCTCCGCCATCAACCGCGGTCAGAACCCAAATTCCACCCGAGTGGACCGCAACGGTGTGCTCCCAGTGACTGGAATCGCTCTTGTCGATGGTGCTCACGGTCCAGTCATCTGCCAAGACCTTGGTTCGCTCGCTGCCGGCGGTCACCATTGGCTCGATAGCCACAACTAGGCCGGGCACAATCTTTGGTGTTGAGCCGTGTACCGCATAGTTGAAAACGGGTGGGTCCTCATGCATGCTGCGACCAATTCCGTGGCCCACGTACTGCTCTAAAATTCCGAACTTTCCCTGCGAGTTCACGTACTTCTCAATGGCGGTTCCCACGTCGTTTAGTCGCTTGCCCTTGGCCAAAGCCGCAATGCCGTGCCAGAGACTCATCTCGGTAACCCGGCTCACTCGCTCGCGAGCGGCACTGATTTTGTGCTCTCCCCCAGGGACAACCACTGTGATCGCGCTATCGCCATTCCAACCATCGATGATTGCACCGGCATCGATGCTGACAATATCGCCAGCTTGCAAAATGCGGTCGGCGCTCGGGATTCCGTGCACCACTTCATCGTTGATTGATGCGCAGATGGTGTGGAAGTAACCGGGAACCAACTTGAAGTTTGACTTTCCGCCCAGGCTAATGATGGTTTGCTCCGCGATGGCGTCTAACTCGAGGGTGCTGATACCCGGCTTGATGGCCTCGCGAACTGCCTGGAGAGCAGCCGCGGTGATTAGACCGGCACGGCGCATTAGAAGGATTTGCTCATTGGTTTTGAGCTCGAACTCTTGACGAGACACTTTTGACCGGCGAACTAAGCGGTGATGCCGCGGGCGGCAAGTGCTGCGGTGATACGACCGGTAACTTCGGCAACTTCACCAAGTCCATCGATGGTGACAACCAGGTTGCGGCCAGCGTAAACGTTGATTAGCGGAGCGGTCTGCTCTTCGTAAATCTCGAGACGGCGACGAATCACGTCTTCGGTGTCGTCGGCTCGGCCCTGCTCCACGGCACGGTTTAGGAGTCGGCGGACCACTTCATCGGTGTCTGCGGTAAGCAAAACCACTGCGTCTAGCTGGGTGCCAGCTGTCTCAAGCATGCCGTCTAGCTCTGTAACCTGCTCGGCGGTGCGTGGGTAGCCATCAAGAAGGAAACCGGCGGCTGCGTCTGGCTCTGCTAGGCGACTGCGAACTAGATCGTTGGTAACGGTATCAGGAACGTATTCTCCGCGGTCCATGAACGACTTAGCCAGTTTGCCCAGCTCAGTTTCGTTCTTCACGTTGTAACGAAAGATGTCTCCGGTAGAGATAGCTGGGATACCAAAGGTTTCGGCTAGTTGCACTGCCTGGGTACCCTTGCCGGCACCTGGGGCGCCAATCAAGAGTAGGCGGGTCACTTCAGAAGACCTTCGTAGTTACGCTGCTGCATCTGAGCGCTGATCTGCTTTACGGTCTCCAGACCAACACCAACGATGATGAGGATCGAGGTACCACCGAATGGGAAGTTCTGGCTGGTGCCAAGAAGTCCGAATGCGATAAGCGGAATAAGAGCGATAAGACCTAGGTAGATAGCGCCTGGGAAAGTGATGCGGCTAAGCACGTAGTCCAGGAACTCCATGGTTGGACGACCAGCGCGGATACCAGGGATGAATCCACCGTAGCGCTTCATGTCGTCTGCAACTTCTTCTGGGTTGAAGGTAATTGCTACATAGAAGTAGGTGAATCCAAAGATCAGCAAGAAGTACAGCGCCATGTAGAACGGGTGGTCGCCGCGGGTGAGGTAGTTGGAAACCCAGGTTACCCAGTCGGCTACGTGGCCGTTTTTGTCTGGACCATTGAACTGTGCAATTAGCGCAGGTAGGTAAAGCAAGCTGGAGGCGAAGATAACTGGGACCACGCCGGCCATGTTTACCTTGATAGGAATGTAAGTGCTCTGGCCACCGTATTCGCGGCGTCCAACCATACGCTTTGCGTACTGGACTGGAATGCGGCGCTGAGACTGCTCAACCAAAATAACCAGACCAACAATGACCACACCGATGGCGAGTACGCCGATCAGGGTCTCGATGTTCTTGGTCTGAACGATTTGGTAAAGCGATGCTGGGAAGCGCGATGCGATCGAGGTGAAGATAAGTAGCGACATACCGTTACCAACACCGCGCTCGGTTACAAGCTCACCCATCCACATGATGAGTCCGGTGCCTGCGGTCATGGTTAGAACCATGAGGGTAATGCCGACCCAGGTGTTGTCCTTGATAACCGGAAGCACACAGCTCTTACCGAACAATGCACCCTGGTTTGCTACGGCCACCAAGGTGGTTGACTGCAAAACCGCAAGAGCGATTGTTAGGTAGCGGGTGTACTGGGTTAGCTTGGACTGGCCAGCCTGGCCCTCTTTGTGGAGGGTTTCAAAGCGAGGAATCACAACTCGAAGCAACTGAATGATGATGCTCGAGGTGATGTAAGGCATGATACCCAGCGCAAAAATGCTGAGCTGCAGCAAAGCGCCGCCGCTAAACAGGTTCACTAGCGAATACAGTCCGGAAGTGGACTGGTTCTGAGCAATACACTGCTGCACGTTCTTGTAGTTCACCAGAGGTGAAGGAATGAACGAACCTAGACGGTAAAGAGCAACAATGAAAAGAGTGAAAACGAGTTTATTGCGTAGATCCGGGGTGCGGAATACACGTACGACGGCGCTTAGCAACTTAGGCCTCCAAGGCTTTGGTAAAAGGGTTACTCAGTGATTGAGCCACCAGCGGCGACAATCTTCTCGGCTGCAGAGCGCGAGACCTTGTCGACACTGACATTCAGTTTAACCGAGATGTCGCCGTTGCCTAGAACCTTTACGAGTTCGTTCTTGCGAACTGCACCCTTGGCTACTAGATCGGCTACGGTTACTGCGCCACCCTGTGGGTAAAGCTCGGCTAGGGCGTCTAGGTTGACTACCTGGTACTCAACGCGGAACGGGTTCTTGAAACCACGAAGCTTTGGAGTACGCATTACTAGACGAACGCCACCACCTTCGAAGCCAGGACGAACCTGGTAACGAGCCTTAGTACCCTTGGTACCACGACCGGCGGTCTTACCCTTAGATGCTTCACCACGACCAACACGAGTGCGGTCCTTCTTCGATCCAGGAGCTGGACGTAGGTGGTGGAGCTTTAGAACCTGAACCTTCTCAACCTCAGCCTCAGCCTTTGCAGCCTTGGCTGGAGCCTTGGCAGCAGCTGGAGCCTTAGCGGCTGGCTTCTCTGCGGTCTCTGCCTTAGCGGCAGCAGCCTTTGGGGCTGCCTTTGCTGCGGCTGGCTTTGCAGCGGCGGTCTTCTCGGCGGCTGGCTTTGCAGCAGCCTTTGGTGCAGCGGCCTTAGCGGCAGCAGCCTTTGGGGCTGCCTTTGCTGCGGCTGGCTTAGTCTCGTCTGCCATTAGTCGATCTCCTCAACCTTTACAAGGTGGGCAACCGTGCGCACAAGGCCACGAACTACTAGGCTGTCGTCCTTGACGATGATGTCGCCAATACGCTTTAGGCCTAGAGTGCGCAGCGATTCACGCTGGTTCGGCTTGCCACCGATTTCACTCTTGATCTGGGTTACCTTTAGACGCGCGGCCATTAGGCACCTACCTTAGCTGGAAGAAGACGCTTAGGAGCTACTTCTTCTAGGGTCAAACCACGACGCGCAGCAACAGCACTTGGCTCTTCTAGCTGCTTTAGTGCGTCTACGGTTGCGTGGACAATGTTGATGGTGTTGCTGGATCCGAGCGACTTGCTTAGCACGTCGTGGATACCTGCACACTCAAGCACAGCGCGAACTGGACCACCGGCGATAACACCGGTTCCCTGTGCGGCTGGACGAAGTAGAACCACACCAGCAGCTGCCTCGCCCTGGACAGGGTGAGGAATGGTGCTGGAAACGCGTGGAACGCGGAAGAAGTTCTTCTTTGCCTCTTCTACACCCTTGGCAATAGCGGACGGAACTTCCTTGGACTTTCCGTAGCCAACGCCAACTAGGCCGTTGCCGTCGCCGACAACTACTAGTGCGGTGAAGCTAAAGCGACGACCACCCTTAACAACCTTTGATACACGGTTGATGGTGACAACGCGCTCTAGGAACTCGCTCTTCTTCTCTTCGCGCTCACGACGCTCGTTGCGTGGACCACGCTCGCGGCTTCCGCGACGAGCTTCACGCTCGCCTGCCTCTACCGACTCGGTTGCAACAGTCTCAACTGCAGTTGCTTCAGTGGACAAAACTGTCTCCTTGTTTTCTGCCATTAGAGGACCAAACCTGCTTCACGTGCGCCATCAGCTACTGCTGCAACGCGACCGGCGTACTTGTTACCACCGCGGTCGAATACGACCTCGGTAACACCAGCAGCCTGGGCACGCTGTGCAACTAGTGCACCAACGGCCTTCGACTTGTCGGTCTTGTTGTCTGCGCTTGCGCGGAAGTCCTTCTCCATGGTCGAAGCCGATGCAACGGTGATGCCCTTGCTGTCGTCTACGATCTGAACGAATACGTGGCGTGCCGAGCGAGTTACTACTAGGCGTGGACGAACTGCGGTACCAACGACCTTCTTACGAAGACGTAGGTGACGACGAGTACGAGCTGCGGCCTTGCTCTTGCCGCGAGTCTTAGTGGTTAGTCCCATTACTTCTTACCTGACTTTCCGGCCTTGCGACGAACAACCTCGCCGGCGTAACGAACACCCTTGCCCTTGTAAGGCTCTGGCTTGCGAAGCTTGCGGAGGTTAGCTGCAACCTCACCCACAGCCTGCTTGTCAATGCCAGACACAGTGAGCTTGGTGTTGCCCTCTACGGTGAAAGTGATGCCCTCTGGGGCCTTCACGTAAATCGGGTGCGAGTAACCAAGTGCGAACTCAATGTCCGAACCCTTTGCGGTTACACGGTAACCAGTTCCAACGATCTCGATACCCTTGGTGAAGCCCTGGGTAACGCCCTGGATCTGGTTTGCGATCAAGGTACGGGTTAGACCGTGTAGCGAACGCGAGTCGCGCTCGTCGTCTGGACGGGTAACAACAATGTTGCTCTCCTCTAGAACGACCTCAATCGGGGCTGGAACTACGTGGTTCAAGGTGCCCTTAGGACCCTTGACCGAAACGTTGTTTCCATCAATCTTTACTTCGACGCCGGCTGGAACCGGAATCGGCAATCTACCAATACGAGACATCTGTGATTACCAAACGTAGGCGATAACTTCTCCGCCTACTCCCTTCTTGGCAGCCTGACGGTCGGTTAGAAGACCGCTCGAAGTGGACAGGATAGCAATACCTAGACCGCCGAGAACACGAGGGATCTCGGTGGACTTTGCGTAAACGCGAAGTCCTGGCTTTGATACGCGCTTGATGCCAGCGATTGAACGCTCGCGGTTTGGGCCGTACTTGAGGTCAACGGTAAGGGTCTTACCTACCTCTGCGTCCTTTACCTCGAAGCTGGCAATGTAACCCTCAGACTTGAGGATCTCTGCGATGGTCAGCTTCAGCTTGCTCGAAGGCAGGCTGATCTGTTCGTGGTACGCAGAGTTGGCATTGCGCAGTCGGGTCAGGAAGTCTGCGACCGGATCTGTCATTGTCATATTGTGTTGCGCCTTCCTCGGGCGGTTTCCAGTCCGCTTACAGGCGGCTGGACCTCTCCGATGATTAGTTGGTCTTGAATGGGAAGCCAAGGGCTAGTAGTAGCGCCTTGCCTTCTTCGTTGTTCTTTGCAGTGGTTACAACGGTGATGTCCATACCGCGTGGGCGGTCGACTGCATCCTGGTTGATCTCGTGGAACATGGTCTGCTCGGTTAGACCGAAGGTGTAGTTACCTGCACCGTCGAACTGGTTGCCGTTTAGACCACGGAAGTCACGGATACGAGGAAGTGCTAGCGACAAAAGTCGGTCTAGGAACTCCCACATGCGGTCTCCACGTAGGGTTACGTGAGCACCGATAGCCTGGCCTTCGCGAAGCTTGAACTGCGCGATCGACTTGCGAGCCTTGTTAACCTGAGGCTTCTGGCCAGTGATGGCGGTTAGGTCCTTGATAGCTAGCTCGATGAGCTTTCCATCCTTGGCTGCCTCGCCGACACCCATGTTAACAACGATCTTGGTCAGGTTAGGAACCTGGTGAGGGTTTGCAAAGCCGAACTCTTCGGTTAGCTTGGCAATGATCTCAGCGCGGTACTTGGCCTTTAGACGAGGCAGAGCCTTGCCAGCCTCAACCGGAGCGGCAGCCTTTGCAGGAGCCTTCTTAGCAGCAGCCTTTGCCGGTGCCTTGGTGGTTGCGTCAGTCATTAGATGTCCTTACCTGACTTCTTCGCAACGCGAACACGAACGGTCTTGGTCTCGCCATTCTTAGTGACGGTCTCAAGGCGTACGCCGATGCGAGTGGCCTGCTTGGTCTCTGGGTCTACCAGAGCAACATTCGAGATGTGGATTGGGGCTTCCATGGTCTGGATGCCACCAGTCTTGGTGCCGCGGTCGGTCTGACCAGCCTTGACGTGCTTGGTAACCATGTTGATGCCCTCAACGATTACGCGATTGGTCTCGCGGTTTACGTCTAGAACACGTCCCTGCTTACCCTTGTCTCCGCCAAGAGCCTGCTTGCGGCCGGTGATGACGACTACTAGGTCGCCCTTCTTGATGCTAGCCATGATTAAATAACCTCCGGTGCGAGCGAGATAATCTTCATGAACTTCTTGTCGCGTAGCTCACGGCCAACTGGGCCGAAGATACGAGTGCCCTTAGGCTCGCCGTCGTTCTTGATGATTACTGCTGCGTTCTCGTCGAACTTGATGTACGAGCCATCTGGGCGACGTACTTCCTTCTTGGTACGGACGACAACAGCCTTGACTACATCACCCTTCTTGACTCCACCGCCAGGGATGGCGTCTTTGACCGAGGCGACAATGATGTCACCCAGACCCGCATAACGACGACGTGAGCCGCCGAGAACACGGATGGTCAACAGCTCCTTGGCACCGGTGTTGTCGGCAACCTTGAGTCTGGACTCCTGCTGAATCACTTTTACTCCTTATTGAGGGGTAGTGCTGCTTTCACAGCTCCCTGGGGTTTACTTTGCGCGCTCGATAACTTCTACTAGGCGCCAGTTCTTGGTTGCCGATAGTGGACGGGTCTCTGCGATCAGGACCAAGTCACCGATACCGGCGTTGTTTAGCTCATCATGAGCCTTGACCTTGGTGGTGCGGCGGATAACCTTGCCGTAAAGCGGGTGCTTTACGCGGTCTTCAACCTCAACAACGATGGTCTTGTTCATCTTGTCGCTAACTACATAGCCACGACGAGTCTTGCGATCTCCGCGTTCCTCGACCTTAGCTGGAGTTGCAGCCTTAGTTGCCTCAGCCATTGTTATGCCTCCTCAGCAGGTGCCGCAGCAGCTGCCTTCTTTGCCTTTGGAGCAGCAACAACAGCAGGTGCAGCAACTGCACGGATACCTAGTTCGCGCTCACGAATGATGGTGTAGATACGGGCGATGTCGCGCTTTACAGCACGTAGGCGTCCGTGGCTCTCAAGCTGGCCGGTTGCGCTCTGAAAACGAAGGTTGAATAGTTCTTCCTTAGCCTTCTTCAGCTCCTCGATCAGGACCGAGTCCTCAATCTTGTCCAGCTCATCTGGGGTTAGGTTCTTTGACCCGATCGCCATTATGCGTCACCTTCTTCACGCTTGATGATGCGTGCCTTTAGAGGCAGCTTGTGGATTGCACGAGTCATTGCTTCACGAGCAATGGTCTCGTTTACACCAGCGAGTTCGAAAAGAACGCGGCCTGGCTTGACGTTAGCGACCCACCACTCAACGTGACCCTTACCGGAACCCATGCGGGTTTCGGCAGGCTTCTTGGTTAGCGGACGGTCTGGGTAGATGTTGATCCAAACCTTTCCACCACGCTTGATGTGACGAGTCATCGCGATACGAGCTGCCTCGATCTGACGGTTGGTCACGTAAGCAGGGGTTAGGGCCTGGATACCGTACTCACCAAAGCTGACCTTGGTGCCACCGGAAGCGGCGCCCGTGCGAGACGGGTGGTGCTGCTTGCGGTGCTTTACACGACGTGGAATCAACATGGGTTATGCCTGTGCTTCCTGAGCTACCGGCGCAGCTGCCTCGGCTGCAGGTGCAGCTGGGGCAGAGTTACGACGTGGGCGCTCGTTGCGGTCGCCGCGTACAGGCTTTGCGTTTGCCTGCTCGCGAGCGAGCTCCTTGTTGGTGATGTCACCCTTGTAGATCCAAACCTTTACACCGATGCGACCGAAAACGGTCTTGGCCTCGTAGAAACCGTAGTCGATGTTGGCGCGGAGGGTGTGAAGTGGAACGCGGCCTTCGCGGTAGAACTCGGTGCGGCTCATTTCAGCGCCACCAAGACGACCCGAGCACTGAACTCGAATACCCTTGGCGCCCTGGCGAGTTGCGCCCTGCATTCCCTTACGCATTGCGCGACGGAAAGCAACACGAGCGTTTAGCTGCTCTGCGATGCCCTGAGCAACAAGCTGTGCGTCCATCTCTGGGTTCTTGACCTCAAGAATGTTTAGCTGAATCTGCTTAGCAGTTAGCTTCTCTAGGTCTGCACGGATTGCCTCAGCCTCTGCACCACGACGTCCGATAACCAGACCTGGGCGAGCGGTGTGGATGTCGACGCGTACACGGTCACGAGTACGTTCGATCTCTACACGGCTAACACCGGCGCGGTCTAGACGGGTGGTTAGTAGGTGACGAATCTTGATGTCCTCGGTCACGTAGTCGCGGTAACGCTGTCCTACCTTGGTCGAGTCAGCGAACCAACGCGACTTGTGGTCGGTGGTAATGCCAAGTCGAAAACCGTAAGGGTTTACCTTTTGACCCATTACTTGTTCCTCGCCTTCGGTGCGCTCTTTACGAGCTCATCTGGAGTAGCAACCACAACGGTGATGTGGCTGGTGCGCTTAAGGATCTTGAATGCACGACCTTGAGCACGTGGCATAAAACGCTTGAGGGTAGTGCCCTCGTCAACGTATGCTGCCGATACAACTAGGTCCTCGGCGTCGTAAGCAGTGTTGCTTGCGTCGGCCTTGACTGCGAGGTTTGCAACCGCAGCCTGAACTAGCTTGAAAATTGGCTCGCTGGCAGCCTGAGGTGCGAACTTCAGGATGGCCATAGCCTCGGTTGCCTGCTTTCCGCGGATCAGGTTGACGACGCGGCGAGCCTTTTGTGGGGTGACGCGGATGTGCTTAACTTTCGCTAATGCTTCCATGGTCTTTCCTTTCTGGTCTCAGAACCACCGCTTACTTGCGGCGGCCCTTCTTGTCGTCCTTCACGTGACCACGGAAGGTGCGGGTTGGAGAGAATTCACCAAGCTTGTGACCAACTAGGGTCTCAGTGATGAATACAGGGATGTGCTTACGACCGTCGTGCACTGCGATGGTGTGACCCAACATAGCTGGGATGATCATCGAGCGGCGCGACCAGGTCTTGATCACGTTCTTGGTGCCGGCTTCGTTCTGCTTAACAACCTTCTGTAGCAGGTGGTTGTCAACGAACGGGCCCTTCTTAAGACTGCGTGGCATGTTTCTTCAGACTCCTATTAGCGGTTCTTGCCGTTTGGACGACGACGAACAATGAGCTTGTCGCTTGGCAGGTTTGGCTTACGGGTACGACCCTCAGCCTGACCCCATGGGGTAACTGGGTGACGGCCACCAGAGGTACGACCTTCACCACCACCGTGTGGGTGGTCAACAGGGTTCATAGCAACACCACGAACGGTTGGGCGAACGCCCTTCCAGCGCATGCGGCCAGCTTTACCCCAGTTGATGTTCGACTGCTCAGCGTTACCAACTTCACCAACGGTGGCGCGGCAACGTGCATCGACGTTACGGATTTCGCCCGATGGCAAACGAAGCTGCGCGAAAGCGCCATCCTTTGCAACCAAACGGATAGCTGCACCAGCCGAACGGCCCATCTTTGCACCAGCACCAGGCTTTAGCTCGATAGCGTGAACAACGGTACCCACTGGAATGTTCTTTAGTGGAAGCGCGTTGCCCGGCTTGATGTCGGCCGAAGGCCCCTGCTCAATTGGGTCGCCCTGCTTGAGCTTGTTCGGGGCAATGATGTAACGCTTCTCGCCATCTGCGTAGTGCAGAAGGGCGATGCGAGCGGTACGGTTTGGGTCGTACTCGATGTGAGCGACTACTGCTGGGATTCCGTCTTTGTCATTGCGCTTGAAGTCAATAACGCGGTACTGGCGCTTGTGGCCACCACCGATGTGACGAGTGGTAACACGGCCAGCGGCGTTACGGCCACCGGTCTTGCTAAGTGGACGCAGCAACGACTTTTCTGGAGTCGAGCGGGTGATCTCTGCAAAGTCAGAGACCGACGAGCCACGACGACCTGGGGTCGTTGGCTTGTACTTACGAATTGCCATTTTGTGAGTTCCTCTTTGCCTTAGCCGTTAACCAACGTTGGTGAAGATGTCGATAGTGCCGGACTTTAGGGTGACGATTGCGCGCTTGGTGTCCTTGCGCTTGCCCAATCCAAACTTGGTGCGGCGAGTCTTGCCCACACGGTTCAGAGTGTTGATGCTTGCGACCTCGACCTTGAAGATGTGCTCGATAGCCTGCTTGATTTCGGTCTTGTTCGATCGAGGGTCTACCTCGAAGGTGTACTTGCCCGAGTCAATTAGCGCGTAGCTCTTCTCAGAGACGATTGGCTTGATGATGACGTCGCGTGGATCCTTGTTGATTGCAGCCACGATTATGCCTCCTGGTTAGCTTCAGCCTCGGTTGCAACGGCCTTAGCCGATACACCCTTTGCTGGGCCAGCGATGAATGCGTCCATTGCCGACTTGGTGAAAACCACGTCGTCAGCTAGTAGAACGTCGTATGCGTTTAGCTGGTCAACAGGCAGAACGTGAACGTTCAGCAGGTTGCGCAGGCTTAGGTAGCTGACCTCATCGGTGCGGTCTAGAACAACTAGAACGTGCTTCTTCGAGGTGAACTGAGCTAGGTAACCAGCTGCTGCCTTGGTAGAAGGAGTTGCACCAAGTGCGAACTCTGCTACTACGTGAAGGCGGCCGTTACGTGCGCGGTCGCTTAGAGCACCCTTAAGTGCTGCAGCGATCATCTTCTTTGGGGTGCGCTGCTCGTAAGTACGAGGTACTGGACCGTGAGCAACACCACCGCCACGCATCTGTGGAGCACGGAGGCTACCCTGACGAGCGCGACCGGTTCCCTTCTGCTTGAAAGGCTTCTTACCGGTACCGGAAACTGCCGAGTGGTTCTTGGTCGACTGGGTGCCCTGACGAGCAGCAGCCAACTGTGCAACAACTACCTGGTGGATAAGTGGGATGTTGGTCTGAACATCGAACAGGCTTGCAGGAAGCTCAACCGAGCCGGCCTTCTTGCCCTTGATGTCTACAACGTCTACTGAAGCGTTAGTCATAAGAATTACGCTCCCTTCTTGACTGCATTGCGGACGAATACTAGCGAGCCCTTAGCACCTGGTACGGCGCCCTTGATGAGCAGCAAGCCGCGCTCAGCGTCTACTGCGTGCAGGGTTAGGTTCAAAGTGGTTACGCGATCGGTACCCATGCGTCCAGCCATACGGGTTCCCTTGAAAACGCGTCCTGGAGTGGTGGTAGCACCAATCGAACCAGGCTTACGGTGGTTGCGGTGAGCACCGTGCGATGCACCTACACCGTGGAAGCCGTGGCGCTTCATGTGACCGGCGAAGCCCTTACCCTTGCTGGTACCGACTACGTCGATCTTTGCGCCAACCTCAAGTACCTCAACACCAAGCTCCTGGCCAACCTCGTAGGTTGCGGCGTCTTCGGTGCGGATCTCGGTTAGGTGGCGGCGAGGGGTGATGCCTGCCTTTGCAAAGTGACCAGCAGCTGGCTGGTTTACCTTGCGTGGGTCGATCGAACCGTAGGCAACCTGGATGGCGCTGTAGCCATCGGTGTCTAGGGTCTTGACCTGGGTAACAATGTTGGATCCGGCTTCAACAACGGTGACCGGAATCATGCGGTTGTTTTCGTCCCATACCTGGGTCATGCCAAGCTTCTTGCCTAGCAGGCCCTTTACGTTTGCGTTCTGTGCACTCATTTTCGATCCTTAGAGCTTGATCTCGATGTTGACGTCTGCAGGAAGGTCGAGACGCATCAACGAGTCAACTGCCTTAGGAGTTGGGTCGATGATGTCGATAACACGCTTGTGGGTGCGCATCTCGAAGTGCTCGCGGCTGTCCTTGTACTTGTGAGGGGAACGGATTACACAAACCACGTTCTTCTCGGTAGGTAGAGGCACTGGGCCAACTACGGTCGCACCGGCACGGGTAACCGTGTCCACGATCTTGCGAGCCGAAGTGTCAATGACCTCGTGGTCATACGACTTAAGTCGAATGCGGATTTTCTGGGCCGCCATCTTGACTCTCTTTCGTTCACACCCTCGGCCAAATGACCTAGGGACGCTTTAGTAGCACTACTTCTGTTGCACCACTGTTTATCTGTCAATCCGCCGGAATGCCAAGGTTTTGAAGCCTTGCCAGGAACCCGGTGGGGTACTGCTTTACCCACCCACGCTGTCGGGCGTGTCGCCTAGACGACACAAAATCCAACATCAAATCGATGGTTACATTTTTGGTTCTTGCTGCGGCCGGCCCAGCTATTTACAGCTGTTCACATTGCCTACAGTGACGCGCGCGAAAGCACGCAGATTTACGAACTTGTCTATCCTGCCACACTCGGGCGTGTCATTGCAAGTTTTTGTTGCCCGAATTAGTAAAGTTCTTTTTCTTTTGTTTATCTGGGTTTTTCAAACCAAAGTGGCGTACACGGAGTCGGGTGTGTCGCGTCACTCCAGACCTCTGTTACTTTTCGAGCTCTCCTGCAAAAGCGGCCTCGATCCGACCAACCAAATAGTGCTGAGTTTCAGTTGACAGGTGCGTGTTATCTGCATAAACCAGTCGCTTGGCAATCACCGGTGGGCATTTTTGGTCCACGCATAACCACATCGATGGGTCTACCCAGCTAAACCCGTATTTCCGAGACAGGTCGGCCAGTAAAGATCGCACGCGCGCCGCCTGGTTTGCCGTTCGGCTCGCGTAACACGGCCGCACGTCGACTAAGTGAACGGCCAGGCAATCTGGGGCGGATCCCTTGGGTTTTGGTGTGTCCCCAATCACCAGAATCCTCGACCCAAGGCCCGCGAGGGCGGCAAGCCCCGCTTTGGTGGCAGCGAGGTTCTTGACTTCAATTCCCGAGTAGCCCGAAACCGCCACAAAAGTTGGTTTTCTGATGCCGATTTGCTGTAACAGCCACTGATTGTGAGCCTTGCATTGCCAGTAGTTTGCTTTGGGGTCATCTAGCGCGGGCACACCAATAACTAAGGGGCAACTACTCATGGTGCGAACCACTAGTTGATAATGATGTTTTTTTGCAAGGTAGTTGAGCGGTGTGAACCATTGGGCCGCGTGAGAATCCCCGATGAGCCAGATTGCCCTGGTTGCACGCGCGTCACCAAATATGCAGGCAGCCGCAGGAATCGTTGTTTTTTGATTTCCGTGACAGCCATCTCGGTAAATCTTGGTTCGATTGGTTACAGACGCAAGCCGTGCCTTTTCGCTGGCAGGCAAGGATCTCACGGCCAACGCCGATTGTAAGTCGGCTACATAAATCTGAAGCAGGCTCGGCGGAGCCTCTAGGCCAGTTGCAGCAACCTTAGGAGTAAAGCGCTTGATCACCTTAGGTACCGCGTAGCCCGCCACCAAAACGCCAGCCACTAAACCCAGCACGAGCAAAAATACAAAAATCCCCCGAGCCTGAGCCCGGGGGATTTTCATGAATCTAAAAGTAAGAAGTCTTACTTGTTGATCTTGGTAACGGTACCGGCACCTACGGTGCGGCCACCCTCACGGATTGCGAAACGCAGTCCCTCTTCCATAGCGATTGGCTGGATGAGCTCTACGGTCATCTCAGTGGTGTCGCCAGGCATAACCATTTCGGTACCTGCAGGAAGGGTGATAACACCGGTCACGTCAGTGGTACGGAAGTAGAACTGTGGACGGTAGTTTGCGTAGAACGGGTTGTGACGGCCACCCTCATCCTTGGAAAGGATGTAGACGTTTCCATCGAAGTTGGTGTGAGGGGTGATCGAACCTGGCTTGCAAAGAACCTGGCCACGCTCAACGTCTTCACGCTTGGTTCCACGTAGTAGAACACCAACGTTTTCGCCAGCCTCTGCGTAGTCGAGTAGCTTGCGGAACATTTCGATACCGGTAACGGTGGTCTTGACCTTGTCCTTGATACCAACGATTTCAACTTCGTCGTTAACCTTGATCTGGCCACGCTCTACCTTGCCGGTAACAACGGTTCCACGACCAGTGATGGTGAACACGTCTTCTACAGGCATTAGGAATGCCTTGTCGGTGTCGCGGATTGGCTCAGGAATGAACTCGTCAACTGCATCCATAAGAGCAAGAACGGTTGCGCCCCAAGTTGCGTCGCCTTCTAGAGCCTTTAGAGCCGAAACGCGAACAACTGGTGCGTTGTCGCCGTCGAACTCCTGGCTGCTGAGTAGGTCGCGGACCTCAACCTCAACGAGCTCTAGGATTTCTTCGTCGTCAACCATGTCGCTCTTGTTTAGAGCAACAACGATGTAAGGAACGCCAACCTGGCGAGCTAGTAGAACGTGCTCGCGGGTCTGAGGCATAGGACCGTCGGTTGCAGCAACAACAAGGATGGCGCCATCCATCTGTGCAGCACCGGTGATCATGTTCTTGATGTAGTCAGCGTGGCCTGGAGCGTCTACGTGTGCGTAGTGGCGCTTCTCGGTCTGGTACTCAACGTGCGAGATGTTGATGGTAATACCGCGCTGCTTCTCCTCAGGGGAGTTGTCGATCTGGTCGAACGCAGAAGCGGTGTTAAGGGTTGGGTACTTGTCGTGAAGTACCTTGGTGATTGCCGCAGTCAGAGTGGTCTTACCGTGGTCAACGTGACCAATGGTACCGATGTTAACGTGCGGCTTGGTGCGCTCGAATTTCGCCTTAGCCATTTGGGTCCTCCTCAGGACTGGTGTATTTCATCGGACAAGAATATGCCCGAAGAGATTATGGGTTTCGTTTTATTTTAGTTGGTTTTGAGCCGTAGCGGTAAAACTACTACTCGCCCTTGTTCTTCTGAACGATTTCGTCGGCAACCGCACGAGGAACCTCAGAGTAAGACTCAAAGGTCATCGAGTACACAGCACGACCAGAGGTCTTGCTACGTAGGTCTCCAACGTAACCGAACATTTCAGACAGTGGAACTAGGGCGCGAACGACCTTGACGCCGGAAGCGTCATCCATCGACTGAATCTGACCACGACGAGAGTTCAAGTCACCGATGACGTCGCCCATGTATTCCTCTGGGGTACGTACTTCGACGGCCATCAGCGGCTCGAGTAGCACAGGGTTAGCTAGGCGCGAGGCTTCCTTGAAAGCCATCGAACCTGCAATCTTGAACGCCATTTCCGACGAGTCAACGTCGTGGTAAGCGCCATCTAGGATGGTGGCCTTTACGCCAACCATTGGGTAGCCGGCAAGAATACCTACCTGCATAGCGTCCTGGATACCGGCGTCGACCGAAGGGATGTACTCACGAGGAACGCGTCCACCGGTAACGGCGTTAACGAACTCGTAGGTCTTGTCGCCTTCGACCTCCATTGGCTCAAGCTTGATCTGCACCTTAGCGAACTGACCAGAACCACCGGTCTGCTTCTTGTGGGTGTAGTCGTACTTGTCTACAGCGCGACGCAGGGTCTCGCGGTATGCAACCTGTGGCTTACCAACGTTTGCCTCAACCTTAAACTCGCGACGCATGCGGTCGACAAGGATGTCAAGGTGGAGCTCTCCCATGCCCGAGATAACGGTCTGGCCGGTCTCGTGGTCGTGCTCAACGCGGAAAGTAGGGTCTTCTTCGGCTAGCTTCTGGATAGCTAGGCCTAGCTTCTCCTGGTCTGCCTTGGTCTTTGGCTCGATAGCAACCGAGATAACTGGATCTGGGAAGGTCATCGACTCAAGAACGATCTGGTGGTCTGGGTCACACAGGGTGTCTCCAGTGGTGGTGTCCTTTAGACCGATAGCCGCATAGATGTGGCCAGCGGTTACCGACTCAACCGGGTTTTCCTTGTTGGCGTGCATCTGGAAAAGCTTTCCGATGCGCTCCTTCTTACCCTTGGTGGAGTTAACAACCTGGTCGCCCTGATTAGCTGCACCAGAGTAAACACGGATGTAGGTCAAACGACCGAAGAATGGGTGGGTCATAACCTTGAACGCAAGAGCAGCAAATGGCTCGGTGCTCTTTGGCTCGCGACGCAGACGAATCTCTTCGTCGCGTGGGTCTCCACCCTCGACTGCAGGAACGTCTAGCGGGGTAGGTAGGTAGTCAACAACTGCGTCCAGCATTGGCTGTACACCCTTGTTCTTGAATGCCGAACCACAAAGGATTGGGTAGATCTCCGAGTTGACGGTCATCTTGCGGATGGCCTTCTTGATCTCGGCTACGGTTAGCTCTTCTCCCGAGAAGAACTTCTCCATTAGAGCGTCGTCGGTCTCGGCAACGGTCTCAAGAAGGATCTGACGGTACTCGTCGGCCTTTTCCTTAAGGTCTGCTGGGATCTCTTCGATGGTGTACTTAGCACCCATCTCAACGTCTCCACGCCAGGTAAGTGCACGCATCTCGACTAGGTCTACAACGCCCTCAAAGGTGCTCTCGGCACCGATTGGAAGTTGGATAACTAGTGGGCGAGCACCTAGGCGCTTGATGATGGTGTCTACGGTGAAGTAGAAGTCTGCACCTAGCTTGTCCATCTTGTTTACGAAGCAGATACGAGGTACGTCGTACTTGTCTGCCTGACGCCATACGGTCTCAGACTGAGGCTCAACACCCTCTTTACCGTCGAACACAGCAACAGCGCCGTCTAGAACACGAAGCGAACGCTCTACCTCAACGGTAAAGTCCACGTGTCCAGGGGTGTCGATGATGTTGATCTGGTTCTTGTTCCAGAAACAGGTGGTTGCAGCCGAGGTAATGGTGATACCGCGCTCCTGCTCCTGCTCCATCCAGTCCATGGTGGCTGCACCATCGTGCACCTCACCAATCTTGTGGGTGATTCCGGTGTAGAACAGGATTCGCTCGGTGGTGGTGGTCTTACCGGCGTCGATGTGAGCCATGATGCCGATGTTGCGAACCTTGTTCAGGTCGGTGAGCACGTCTTGTGCCACTGGGTCCTCCGTAGGGGGTAATTAAGTGTCTAAGAAATAAGTACATCCGTCTGTTTAACCAAAGGTAAACAGACGGATGTAATTGCTACTACCAGCGGTAGTGAGCGAATGCCTTGTTGGACTCTGCCATCTTGTGAGTGTCTTCGCGACGCTTCACAGCAGCGCCCAGACCGTTCGATGCGTCGAGGATCTCGTTCATCAGTCGGTCGGTCATGGTCTTCTCGCGGCGAGCCTTTGCGTAGCTAACCAACCAGCGCATAGCAAGGGTGTTGGCACGGTGTGCCTTAACCTCGATAGGAACCTGGTAGGTCGAGCCACCAACGCGACGCGAACGAACCTCAACGGTTGGGCGTACGTTGTCTAGGGCCTTCTTCAGCAGTACAACTGCGTCGGTGCCGGACTTCTTGTTAGCGCCCTCAAGAGCGCCGTAAACGATCTGCTCAGCTAGCGACTTCTTGCCATCAAGCAAGATCTTGTTAACTAGCTGCGAAACAACTGGCGAGCCGTATACCGGGTCGGCTACAACTGGCTTCTTGGTGACTGGACCTTTGCGAGGCATTACTTACCCTTCTTTGCACCGTAGTGGCTGCGAGCCTGCTTACGGTTCTTAACTGCCTGGGTGTCTAGAGCACCGCGGACGATCTTGTAACGAACACCTGGTAGGTCCTTAACACGGCCTCCACGGACTAGCACCATCGAGTGCTCCTGAAGGTTGTGGCCCTCGCCCGGGATGTACGCGGTTACTTCGATACCGTTGCTGAGCTTGACACGTGCAACCTTACGAAGCGCCGAGTTTGGCTTCTTTGGGGTGGTGGTGTACACGCGGGTGCAAACACCGCGGCGCTGTGGGCTGGCCTTAAGCGCAGGGGTCTTGGTCTTGGTGACCTTAGCCGTGCGTCCCTTGCGGACCAACTGCTGAATTGTTGGCACTACTTCTCCTTTTAGAGCTCGAACCAGTGCGGTTCGAGGTTTTCTTGCTTGCAAGCATCGGTGCACTCATCAGAGCGATGTTATGTACACCTAGTTTTTTGGGTGACCCGCCGGAGAGATCCAGGCCGAGGCATCTACAAAAGTGTGCACTAGCACACGCTTGGATAAGCCTAGCCTAAGACGCTCCGACGGGTCAAATGGTTTTTAGATATCTTCCGCCGCAGCCTCAACCGAGTCGCCTGCGTAGGTCTCGATCGAGGTAAAGCTTAGGTCGGTGTGGTTGAAGGCGTTGCCATAGTCGAAGTCATCATCGATGCTTTCGGCTGCCCAGATACGGTTAGGGTACTTCTCGTTCTTGGCTTCTTCGGTGGCTTCAACCGTGATGTTGCGGTACTTGGCAAGGCCGGTACCAGCAGGGATGAGCTTACCGATGATGACGTTCTCCTTGAGGCCAACCAGCTTGTCGGACTTGCGGTCCAGAGCTGCCTGAGTAAGAACTCGGGTGGTCTCCTGGAACGAAGCGGCCGATAGCCACGACTGAGCTGCCAACGAAGCACGGGTCATACCCATTACTTCCTGACGAGCCGAAGCCGGCTTCTTGCCCTGCTCTACAGCAGCGCGGTTGGTCTTGGTGAACTTAACGCGGTCCACGATCTCACCAGGCAACATTTCGGTGTCGCCCGAGTCGATTACGGTAACCTTGCCCAGCATCTGACGAACAATAACCTCAAGGTGCTTGTCGTGCAGAGGAACACCCTGCGAACCGTAGATTGCCTGAACACCACGGATGATTTCGGCTGCAGCGTTACGCGCACCCTTGACCATCAATACCTCGTGAGGAATTGGGGTTCCGTCAACTAGGTACTCGCCCGACTTCACTACTTCGCCGTTTTCGACTAGTAGGTCGTCGAGGCTAGCAACCGAGATGATTGGAGCAAACGGCGATAGCTTCTTGAAGGTCTTGCTGGTGGTACGCGAGAACGAGTACTGGTTAGCAAGCTCCATGGCCTCTTTCTCAGCCTGCTCGCCGTTAGGGCGAACGTAGACGTCGAACTTGGTGGAGTTACCCGCTGGAACCTCAACGATGTCGACGGTACCTGGCCAGAATGCCATAACAGCAACCTTGCCGGCCTGACGCCATCCAACACGAGCCTCTAGGAGGTCGGTTACACCGTTTAGGCCCTGGGTGATGTCGTAGGAAATCAGACGCTCAACACGAACCTTCTGACCACCGATGGACTTAAGGATGGTCTGCTTCTTTGCGTTCGAAGCAGCACCACCGGTGTGGAAGGTACGCATGGTTAGCTGGGTTCCAGGCTCACCGATCGACTGAGCAGCGATGATACCTACTGCTTCACCAACCTCAACGGTGTCGCGGGTGGCCATCGAGTCTCCGTAGCACATTGCACAGATACCAGTCTCAGACTCACAGGTAAGGATCGAGCGAACAACTAGCTTCTCTACCTTGTTCTTTGGGTCAAGAAGTAGCTCGCAAAGCTCAGAAGATACCTTCTCGCCTGCCTTAGCTACTACGGTCTTGCCATCGAGGACATCCTGAGCCAAGAAACGCATGAGAATCTGACCAGACATCGCTTCGATATTCTCTTCGCGCTTCTTGTCTGCTTCTGCGATTTCTAGATCGGTAGGAGCCACGTTCGAGTTGATCTCGTAGCTGTAGTGGTTTACCTCACGAAGCTGCTTCAGCGAGAGTTCGATCTGAGTCGAGTCTGCATCTGGAGCAACGAAGGTGTCCAAAACGATTGCCGAAACGCCACGCGAAGTCTTGCAGTCGATCTCGCGGACGATTACGTCCTGAGCAACGTCTACTAGACGACGGGTTAGGTAACCTGCTGCAGCGGTCTTCATCGCGGTGTCCGCGTTACCCTTACGGGCACCGGTTGCGTTAATGAAGTACTCGTTGGCGGTTAGGCCAAGCAGGTAGTTACCCTTTACAGGCATCGGAGCAAAGTCACCAGACGAAGTGGTTACTGGGCCACGCATACCGATGATAGAACGAATCTGTAGCCAGTTTCCACGAGCACCAGAGGTCACCATCTTGTAAATAGCGTTGTCGTGAGGGATTGATTCCTTAAGCATGGTCTCAATCTCGGCGGTCTTCTTGAACCAAAGGCCACCCAGCTTGTCACGACGGTCTAGGTCGGACATCAGACCGTTGTCGAAGTCCTCTTGAATCTTGGTGTGCTCTTTTTCAGCCTCGAAGATTGCAGAGTTACGCTTTGCCTCGAACTCGCCAGAGTCGAAGTTGGCGTCGGAGATCGACATGGATACACCAGCACGGGTTGCCCAGTAGAAACCAGCATCCTTGATGCGGTCTAGAGACTGAGCTACCTCGGTACGAGGGAATAGTCCAACCATGTCATCGATGATCTTGGTGATCTGCTTCTTGCCAACCTGGCCTTCGGTCCACACGAATCCTGCAGGCAATGCCTCGCGGAATAGGGTGCGACCAAGGGTGGTCTCAACAAGCTCGCCATTGATGCGGATCTTGACCAGTGCGTTCAAAGAAAGCACGTGGCTGTCGAATGCCATCTGGGCTTCGGATACGGTCGAGAAGACCTTGCCTTCGCCTAGTGCACCATCGATCTGGTTGGTCAAGTGGAACAGACCAATGATCATGTCCTGCGATGGAACAGCAACCGGACGGCCATCGGATGGCTTGAGGATGTTGTTCGATGCAAGCATCAGGATGCGGGCTTCGGCCTGAGCCTCAACCGATAGCGGAAGGTGAACTGCCATCTGGTCTCCATCGAAGTCGGCGTTGAACGCAGAACATACGAGTGGGTGCAGCTGGATTGCCTTACCTTCTACAAGCAGTGGCTCGAAAGCCTGGATACCCAAACGGTGAAGGGTAGGCGCACGGTTTAGAAGTACTGGACGCTCGCGAATAACCTCTTCTAGAACACCCCAAACCTGTGGGCGGCTGCGCTCAACCATGCGCTTTGCGCTCTTGATGTTCTGGGCAAGACCCAGGTCAACAAGGCGCTTCATTACGAATGGCTTGAAGAGCTCAAGTGCCATCAGCTTTGGAAGACCACACTGGTGGAGCTTTAGCTGAGGACCAACAACGATAACCGAACGACCCGAGTAGTCAACGCGCTTACCCAGAAGGTTCTGACGGAAACGACCCTGCTTACCCTTTAGCAAGTCGGAAAGCGACTTGAGGGCGCGGTTACCGGTTCCGGTTACCGCACGGCCACGACGGCCGTTGTCGAACAGTGCATCCACGGCCTCTTGTAGCATGCGCTTCTCGTTGTTGAGGATGGTCTGAGGCACGGCACCTAGGTCGATGAAGCGCTTTAGACGGTTGTTGCGGTTGATCACACGACGGTATAGGTCGTTTAGGTCGGAGGTCGCAAAGCGGCCACCGTCTAGCTGAACCATTGGTCGGATCTCTGGAGGTAGAACAGGCAGTACGCCAAGAACCATGCTGGTTGGCGAGGTGTCGCTGTTGATGAACGACTGGACAACCTTTAGACGCTTGATTGCCTGAGTCTGCTTTGCGCCCTTGGTGGTTGCAATCTGCTCACGAAGCACTGCTGCTTCTGCAACAAGGTCGAAGGCGGCAAGAACGGTCTGAACCGCCTCGGCACCAATCGATAGGTCGAAGTAGTCGCCGTACTGGTAAGCGAAGGCATCGAAGATGTCGTCGTTCTGAAGTAGGGCACCCTTGTCGGCGGTTAGGAATAGACGCCAAGCCAACTGCTCGCGCTGTAGGCTGTCGCGACGCTCGCGACGACCGTACTCACGAACGATCTTGTCGGTCTTCTTCTTGAACTCGCTAAGAAGACGCTTTACTTCCTTCTCGTCTGCAACCGAGCGGTTGATTGGCTCGTCGCCATTTGCCTCTGCGGCATCGGCTGCTGCTGCATCAGCTGCAGCACGTGCCTTTCCGCTAAAGAATGCGTCTGGGTTCTTCTCTTCTAGCTTGACAATCTGCTCGATGTCGGCTGCAGGAAGGTTAACCCAAACAGGTGCTTCCCATAGCTTGTCGGCAGGCTGCATCTCTAGACCGTGAACGCGAAGTGCATCGATCTCGTCCTGGGCGACTGCGCTGATTTCGGCGGCGCGGTCTTCTAGGATCTGGCGAACACGCTGGATGTAGTCCTCGCGGATCATCGCTTCGTCGTAAGCCTTCTCGTCGTGGTGAACTTCCATCACACGGTAAGCGGCAAAGTAGATGATCTTCTCAAGGTCCTTAGGGGCCATGTTAAGCAGGTAACCCAAGCGGCTAGGAACACCCTTGAAGTACCAGATGTGGGTAACCGGAGCGGCTAGCTCGATGTGACCCATGCGCTCACGGCGCACAGACGACTTGGTTACCTCAACACCACAGCGCTCACAAACGATCCCCTTAAAGCGAACACGCTTGTACTTGCCACAGGAGCACTCCCAGTCCTTGGTAGGACCGAAGATCTTCTCGCAGAAGAGTCCGTCCTTTTCAGGCTTTAGGGTGCGGTAATTGATGGTCTCAGGCTTCTTTACCTCGCCGTGGGACCAAGAGCGAATGTCGTCGGCAGTAGCTAGGCCAACGCGTAGGGCGTCAAAGGATTCAACTTCCATTTTTTTCCTTAATTCCTTTTCTTGATCCGGGTCTAGAACTCGGTGAATTCGTTGTCTACACCGCTGTTTTCATTGCGGGATAGGTTGATGCCGAGTTCTTCGGCGGCGCGGTCGCCTTCATCGCGGTCTTCTTCACGAAGGGTTACAACCTGACCAGCTGCGTTGAGAACCTCAACGTTTAGAGCTAGCGACTGCATTTCCTTTGCAAGAACACGGAACGACTCTGGAATACCAGGGGCCTGGATGTTTTCGCCCTTAACGATTGCCTCGTAGGTCTTAACACGTCCAGTGATGTCGTCGGACTTGATGGTCAGAAGTTCCTGAAGGGTGTGTGCAGCACCGTATGCCTGCAGAGCCCAAACTTCCATCTCACCAAAGCGCTGTCCACCGAACTGGGCCTTACCACCTAGCGGCTGCTGGGTAATCATGCTGTAAGGACCGGTAGAACGAGCGTGGATCTTGTCGTCTACTAGGTGGTGAAGCTTCAGAACGTACATGTAACCAACCGAGATTGGCTCAGGGAAGATTTCGCCAGAGCGGCCGTCGAACAAGCGTGCCTTACCAGTCTTGGCCACGAGCTTCTTGTTGTTCTCGCGCTCCCACTCGTTTGGCAGGGTGCTGTCTAGAAGACCAACAACCTCATCCTTGCTCGCGCCATCGAAGATCGGGGTGGCAACCTTGGTTCCCTTTTCACCCGAACGCATCTCAGCGACCATCTCGTTTGCCCACTGGGCAGTTCCCTCTACGTTCCAACCACGGCTGGCAACCCAGCCAAGGTGGGTCTCAAGGACCTGACCAAAGTTCATACGACCTGGAATACCAAGTGGGTTTAGAACTACGTCTACCGGAGTTCCATCCTCTAGGAATGGCATGTCTTCTACCGGAAGGATCTTAGAAATAACACCCTTGTTGCCGTGACGACCAGCAAGCTTGTCGCCCTCGGTGATCTTACGCTTCTGAGCGATGTGAACAACTACGCGCTGGTTTACACCGGCTCCTAGTTCGTCGTCGCCCTTCTCGATGTCGAAGACCTTGACACCGATAACGGTGCCCTGCTCGCCGTGCGGAACCTTGAGCGAGGTGTCGCGAACTTCGCGGCTCTTCTCGTTGAAGATTGCACGGAGCAAACGCTCTTCGGCCGAAAGCTCGGTCTCACCCTTAGGGGTAACCTTTCCAACCAGGATGTCGCCAGGGCGAACCTCAGCACCGATTCGGATGATTCCGAATTCGTCTAGCTGAGCCAAAGCCTCTTGCGAAACGTTTGGTAGGTCGGCAGTGATCTCTTCTTTACCAAGCTTGGTATCGCGAGCATCAACTTCGTACTCTTCGATGTGAATCGAAGAAAGGGTGTCGTCCTTTACCAGGTTCTGGCTCAGGATGATGGCGTCCTCGAAGTTGTGGCCTTCCCATGGCATGAATGCCACGAGCAGGTTTTTACCTAGAGCTAACTCACCGTTCTCGGTTGCAGGGCCGTCGGCTAGAACGTGTCCGGCCTCAACGCGCTCGCCAACGTTAACGATGGCGCGCTGGTTGATTGCGGTTCCCTGGTTGCTGCGGTCAAACTTGCGCAGAACGTACTGACGGATTCCGCCCTTGTCCAGCTGCACGGTGATTACGTCCGCGTCTACATCGGAAACCACACCGGCTTCTTCGTTGACAACAACTGCACCCGAGTCGATTGCGGCTACGCGCTCGATACCGGTACCTACATATGGGGACTCGCTGCGGATCAGCGGAACTGCCTGACGCTGCATGTTGGCACCCATCAGTGCACGCGACGAGTCGTCGTGCTCAAGGAATGGGATTAGCGAGGTGCTAACCGAGGCCAACTGACGAGGGGAGATGTCAACGTAGTCCACGTCTTCCGAAGGAACTTCAACTACGTCTCCGCGGAAACGAGCGAAAGCCTTCTTGTTTGCGAACGACTTGTCTGCCTTTAGAGGTACGTCTGCACCAGCGATAACCTTGCCGTCTTCGGCTGCAGCATCTAGGTAAACGATCTCTGAGGTGACCTTGCCATCTACAACCTTGGCGTAAGGGGTCTCGATGAAACCAAAGGTGTTGATCTTTGCGTAGGCGGTTAGCGAACCAATCAGACCAATGTTTGGGCCTTCTGGGGTTTCAACCGGACACATACGACCGTAGTGCGATGGGTGTACGTCACGTACCTCCATCTGTGCGCGTTCACGAGCGATACCACCAGGGCCTAGGGCCGAAAGGCGACGCTTGTGAGCCAGACCCGCAAGCGGGTTGTTCTGGTCCATGAACTGCGAAAGCTGGCTAGCACCAAAGAATTCCTTGATTGCCGATACCACTGGGCGAAGGTTGATCAGGGTCTGAGGAGTAATTGCCTCGATGTCCTGAGTCGACATGCGCTCGCGAACCACGCGCTCCATACGGCTTAGACCGATACGAACCTGGTTCTGGATTAGCTCGCCAACCGAACGGATACGGCGGTTAGAGAAATCATCGATGTCGTCTGCGCTAACAGCGATGGTGCTCTGCTGGCCGGCTAGGTTCAGCTGGAACTCAAGACGCGCGTTGCTTGCCGAAGCGTTGTTCTTGATCGATAGGTCGAACAAAAGCAGGTACTTGAGGGTTGCCACAACGTCGTTGATGGTCAGGGTGTTGGCCTCGGCTGGCTCGTTGATGCCCAGCTTGCGGTTTAGCTTGTGACGACCAACCTTGGCAAGGTTGTAGCGCTTTGCCTCAAAGTAGGTGCTGCGTAGCCACTGCTCAGAAACTTCGGCTCCGGCCTGCTCGCCGCGTACCTTACGGTAAAGCTCGCGAAGGGCGTCTTCCTTGGTGATGATTGGGGTTGCGAACACCTTTGACTTGTCGTAGGCAAGGGTGTTCTCAATGATGTCTAGGTCGTACTCCCAGCTAGGAGCACCCTTTGCAACTGAGTCCTTGATGTCCGAGAACTCGGCGCGGATCTGGTCTTCTGAAAGACCAAGAGCCTTAAGGAAGATAGTTGCAGAGACCTTGGTCTTGCGGTCTACCTGGACCTGAACGATTGGCTGGCCAAAGCGAGCAACAGGCTTGCGCTCGTCTTTTACCCACTCGGTTAGGAACTCTAGGTACGAACCACGGCTCGGGATGATCTGAGCCTTGTTGTTACGGACGTCGAGGTTACCGGTGGTGTTGGTGGATACCGAGAAGTAAACACCGGGCGAACGGACAAGCTGCGAAACAACAACGCGCTCGGTTCCGTTAATGATGAAGGTGCCCTTTTCGGTCATCACGGGGAAGTCACCCATGAAGACGGTCTGGGACTTGATTTCACCGGTTAGGTAGTTGGTGAATTCGGCCTTGATATATAGAGGCTGGGTGTAGCTCTTGCCCTTGGTCTTGCACTCGTCTGGAGTGTAGTTAGGGTCGAACAGCATTGGCTCTGCAAAGGTAAGACCCATCTTGGCGTCTTGCGAGCTGCTGTTGCTGTCTTCGATAGGAGAGATCTCCTCGAAGATTTCTTCTAGACCAGTTGGGGCGTCTGGGCCGGCGAGCTTGCGCCATGCAGGTGCACCCACCAACCAATCGAAGCTTTCGGTCTGAAGACTTAGTAGATCTGGAACCGCAATGGGCTCCTTAACCTTTGCAAATGACGGGCGCTGGGCCGTACGGTCATTCTTGTTGGTCTTAGCGTTGTTCGCAGCCAAAGAAAATCCCTCCAAGGGCGTGTTACTCATGGGTGAGTGGATGGGAGATCGCAGCCAAACGTGCCACCGCAATATGCAGCACGCGCGCCGACCACAATATGAGGGCGCAATTAGGGAGCAAACCTAAAGTCTATAACGATTAAGACGCGGTTGTAAACAATTGTTTTGAAATCCCCGCGGAACCAAGTGAATTCTGGTATTGGGCCGCTAGCACCCTGTTATGTAGGCATTGATGGTGTCAGCCCAAGTTTCGGCATCTGCCACACCAACCACCAATCGGGTGTAGTTTTTGCCGGTCAGGTTCACCTGCAAAACCTGCTTACCGCGGGTCCAACTTACAAACGCTCGGTCGCCTTTTTGCACATAAGTGCCAGCAATCACAAGACCCGGCAACCCCGTGCCAGGAACTCGCAAACCGAGTCGCATCCACCACTTGGAATCCAGTGCCTCAGCGCCGGTGATGGCGCTTATGGGCACAGTGATATCGCCGTGAAGGGCGGCAAGTTTTTCTCCGCGGCTCAGTTTTACCTGTAGCTGCGTTGCATCGATGACGAGTTCTGGCATGGGTCTAGTATCTCGCTTTCATACCAACAATTTTTGCTACAAAATCTCTCGGTTTCATGATGAGTCTGTGGTTCCATGGCGAGACCGAAAGTAGATCTTTATCAGATGTCACTAAAACTAAGGCATCAACGGCTTTCACCAAATCCAGTATTAAGTTGTCCTCAAAATCTGGAATGTCAAACACAGATCTATCCGGTTCCACAACAGAGCCGCCAGAGAAATGAATAAGTTCAATCATGGTTTCGACCACTTTTTGTGTGGTGTCGTCGCTCACCCCAAGGGTCTTGAATACTCGACCAACGTTTCTGACAATGTGCGGCGAAGCGTATAAAGCAAATGCATCGCCGTCATAGGCGAGGCTAAAGGCGTCCATCGCTGCGTTGCTTGTTTTAGGCGGAACGGACTCTATAAGAGGAAAGGAGGAATCAGGCCCAACAATTGCATCAACGTAGACATTCACGTCAAAGACAGAACGGAGCTTGGTTTCAGTCAACTTTGGCCTTTACCTCGCGGACAAGGCTAGCCACTTCGTCCTGGTTAAGGACCTTGCCGCCCAACTGCTCCCTGACCTCGGCTTGCAGATCCTGCATGCGTTGGGCAAAGCGATCGCGCTCCATCCGCTTGATTGCAAGGCGCAGGAATTCAGACCTATTTCCCTGTGCATAAAAATCCACAAGATCGTCTAACAGAGCGCGGTCGGATTCAGCGATGGCAAAACCAACGGTGACTGCAGCCATTTTGGCCTCCTAAACTAAATTTCCTGAGCGTATGCAACGCATGTGCAATTTAGTTTAGGCTCAACCACTGACTTTGGAAAGTGCCGATTTGGCGGTGCTAGTTTCTAGCGCCAAGCCGCCAAGATGATGCCCAAAATGGTGATGTTTAGGACATCGCTGGCAACTTCAATGATCCAGACCTTAATGCCCTGGCCGGCAAATAGGCGGTGACTCAAAGAGCTGGCCGCAGCCAATCCAATACCCAGAATCAGACCAACCAGCGCGCCATCGGCGATGCTGATGCTGCCCTGAACCATCTCAGTTAGTTCAAGCACAATTGCAACGGTGGTAGACATAACCAGCTGACCAAGTGCGGTCAGACCAAAAACAACTCCCATGTTGCCCATGTTGTCGCCCGGCTGCTGGTCCTCGGTCTTGCCCATGGCTTTCCACCAAACTGGGAAGAAAGTCTTTGGCCCAAACCAAATGGCGCCGGCCACAAAAGCGGCTAGAGCTGCCACCAAAATGGCTAGGTAGTTAAGTTTGCTTAGGTCCATGGTTTCCTCCAAGAAAGTATCCCTTTATATAGAGGAACTCTACCCTTTACCCGTGACTTAGTCTGTAAACAACCATCGATGGCACACCGCACGAAAGAACAAAAATGAACACCTCAGAGATCGCACTATTTATATCAGTGTTCTTAGCCTGCGCGGTAGAGGCCGTCGAGGCCGTGACCGTAGTGTTGGCTGCGGGCACAGCACGCAGTTGGAGTTCGGCTGGGCGGGGCACCATGGCAGCTGTTTTGGTTTTGGGTGTTGTGATTGCCGTGTTTGGCCCAACTATCTCACTGCTGCCCATTTTTGTGCTGCGCCTTGTTATTGGCGGACTACTTTTGGTGTTTGGCTTGCAGTGGCTTCGCAAAGCTATTTTGCGTGCCAGCGGATTCAAGGCCATGCACGACGAAGACGCGATTTTTAGAGAAGAACTTGCCGCGGCTAAGGCAGCTGGTAAGACCAGCAAGTTTGGCGTGGACGACTGGTACGCCTTCACCATGGCGTTTAAGGCAGTGCTGTTAGAAGGACTTGAGGTGGCGTTCATTGTGGTGACCTTTGGCGCTATTCAGCACAAGGTTGTCACAGCAACTTGGGCCGCGGTTGCAGCTGTGATTTTGGTGACCATTATTGGTTTTGCGGCTCGACGCCCGCTTTCGCTTGTGCCAGAAAATGCGCTCAAGTTTGTGGTTGGAATCATGCTCACCTCGTTTGGAATCTTCTGGAGCGCCGAGGGCGCAGGAGCCATTTGGCCTGGATCAGACCTCGCCATTTTGGGGTTGGTTGGATTCGTGGCTGCGTTTAGCGCGGTTTACGTGTTGGCCCTTCGGGCTCGACACGTGCGATTTGCCCAAATCGCGTTGGCTACCGGTGAACCACTAACCCCAGAGGTTGACGCCAGCGACATCGATGAAGAGGTATTCATTGAAAGCAAGCCGAACGGCTTGGTTGCCGGGCTAACCAACTTTGGAATGTTCTGGTACGACTTTGTTGTGGGCGACGACTGGCGCGTGGCTTTTGGTGTGCTGGTTGCCATGCTTCTAACCGCGCTGACCGCAGGCGCCTTTGCCGCAAACTGGCTGATCCTGCCGATAGCGGTTGCCGGCCTAGTTGGTATGACGGTCAACTCGGCAGCAAAGAAAGTTTGAAGCTTAGACACCTAATCTCAAAAGATTATCGGCCTTGCTTGTTATCAAGTTGATAGCCTGATTGACACAAAACCTAAATGCTGCCGAGAAGCTTCGCCTTCTTCTCCTCATATTCGCCCTCACTTATGATGCCAAGATCAAATATTTCTTTGAGTTTCTTAATCTGGTCTAGAGGATTCTCTTGAGCAGCTTGAGGGCTCAGTTGCACTTGAGCCATCAGAGCTTTTGACAGATTAATTATTGATTCACAGTCCTTGGGTGAACACCACGTAAACAGATCCACATTGTTGGCTCCTGATACCTCTAACGTGGCAGTTCCGCCAAACAAATCACTTTCCGCACGGATACCGGTGATGTTCCCAAAGGCTAAAAACTCATGGCTAGCATTTGCGGATCTCAAATACATGCCTTGCGAGAAATAGTGCATGCCCAAAGAGGTCAAGACCAATGTGGTAGGCCTACCAGGATATTGAAGACACTTTGCGACAGCTAAGATTTCCTCAGAATCCGAGATACCTGCATCCACGTCTTCAAGGGGCGGTCTCCGGTTCATTCGCCCAAAGGTCTTTTCTTCCGCTTGGTCGTACTTTTGTTGCAGTGTTTCTCTCACCATTTACTCATCACAACTCTCTCTGAGGGAATACTAACTTTGGCTCGGCTGACTCATTTTCGGTTGATTCGGTAGCGGTTTGACTTTCTGCAAAAACTCGAAGTTGGTCCAACTGAACAGGCTTAGACACATCGAGGCGCACCACCATTTCGACAGCCCTAGGCTTGTCATCGCCTAGCAAGACCGTAGTGACAAGCTCTGGATTTTCTATTCGAGGCAGCTTCTTCTCAAGACGCTTTGGTGCCAAAACATAGGTCATCGGATTTTCGGATACCCCAGCCATTCGCCCCGCAACATTAAAAGTCAAAGAGCCCAGTGCCACGGTCTCGATGGCATCGATTCCAAGAGAACCAGCAAGGAAGTCCTGCCAAGTTTGAGAGTTATCCGCAATTTCTAGTTTGCTCTCGCTCAGTTGCAACTCTTGAAGCGGATCCACAACGAGCTGCTCAACGCGCGGGTGAATATTCGACAAAAGTTGGGATTGCGTAGTTTCAATTAGGCCAAAGAGCCTCTTCCGAGCTGCAGACACCAGATAGTCGTCAGTTATCGACTGCTGGTTGATGTCTTCGCCAGTGCGGCGCTTTGTCTTTGCGGGTGCTGGGGCCTGGATGCCGGCAGAGAAGTTGAGGTAACTCGAAACGAGAGCCCTGGAGTTGTTACTCTGGTGAGGCAGGTCCCGGTCTAAGGTTTCTACGCTGACTATGGCTGGGTTCGAACCCATCTGAGCCGCGATCTCCTCTAGCAAATCAACAAATGCCTGCTGGCGCCACCCTTTTACTAATAGACGGCGAGCGATTTCATTTTCCAACTGAATCAGACTTGGATCGCCTGTTTCCTGAGCTTGAGCGATGCGCAACGCATGTGGAAATGAGTCCGAATCTTTACTAATTTCGGTTTTTGAGCTCCACGCCGGATCTGTCTTCCACGGACGATAGACCGCGTTGGCGATTATCTGAATCCACTCAACTGCTTGCGGGTATAGGTTTTCAAGGCGGCCAATCTCCTGTTGGGTTTTGACATACCCCTCAATCACTGCCTGCAGCTGGGCAATCTGAGTATTCACCTGGCGCCTAAACGTGCTCCAGCCCGAGTAATACCGAGCCAGCAAGGCAAGCGTCGCCACAAGTCCCAAGGTCAGGATGGCGCTGATTATCTCGAGTGAGTGGAGCAACAGTATTGGCACGATAAACGTTGTGAACCAAGTGCTAAAACGAGTTAGAACACCAATCGAGGCAAGCCAGATAAATAGCCATATTCCAAGTCGGAGTCCCGCGCGCCGGTGCCTTTTCGTTTTCTTTTCGTCGTCTGATTCAGAAGATTGCTTGTCTGCCTTTTCTTCCTCTTTTTGACCTTGGTCGCTTATCTCGCTGGCTTCAAAGAATTTCTTCCCAAAAGTTACAGCCGAGTAAATGATTATGCCTATCCCAACAAGGAGTGGTCCTGACCAAACCGGGTTGTAGAGCAAAGCCAAAAAAGCAAGCGCCTTAATCGCCGAGAGATTTAGAAGGATAAAAAGCAAGGCAAGCCAAAAGAATGCTCGACGCCACGTTTTTGCCAAGCCAAGGTGGAACGCCTTTCTCAGACGCAAAAGCATGCCTTCATCTAGAAGACTCCAACATTGCACATTGTTCTTATGCAACTCAAGGTCTGCCTTTGCCTTGGATAAGTTCTCATCCATAATCTTTTGAACTTTTGCAATATAAGTGGTCGCGATTTCTGAGCGCCACTCTTCTAGAGCATCCTGGGCAACTTTTAGCCTGTCTTTGACCGCATTTTCCTCCTGGGAAACCTGCCTGAAGGAATCCATTTCATGTTGAATTCGAATCCGTGCTCCAGCCGCAGCCTCGAGCACTTTTTGCAATTCGGCTGAGTTCATATCTAGTTCATTCACAGACAACATCGAAGTCGCCAGAGATCCTTCGCGCAGTATCGCTAGGTCAGTGTCTGAATCTGAGCCACTCAAATGACCAGCTTTGTTATTTCGTGTCCGAAGCCGAACGATGAGTCGCACCCAAAAGCCTTTCGGCTTAGCCTCGATCTCCTCGGGCTCGGCTTTGGCGTCTGCTTCAACCTCTTCTAGCGATAGACTCTCTGCCGTCGATACGTCAGACATTGGCCTGCTCCTCATTTTTCACGGCAATCACCGAAGACTGCGCGACTTCCGCTAACTCGATGACGTCCGATGTTTCTATTGGCTGAGCAATCTGATTCAGGCGTTCCTCAAGTGCGGCAATCCGTTTGGCGCTAGAGTCCAGGTCTTTCTCAAGCCGTACTACGTTTGACAGAGCGTCTTGGATTTTTTCATCGCTGGCTTTTTGCAAATCCAAGAACTTGTTGGATAGGTTCTGACCAGCAATCAAATCAGTCCAACCAAGCTCAATCTCCTCACTGGGAGTTTCAGGATCAGCAATTGTCAGCTTTTCGGCTGGGTCTGTAAAGAGCGAAGAAACTCTATGGAACATAGGGACTCGATTTTCCTTCATTGGAAAACCGAAGGATTCGATGTTGGAACCATCAAGGATGCCGAAAAGCATTTTCCGCAGGCTCTCCCAAAGTTCGGGCGAAGACTTTACCCAACTAGGTGACACCGGTGCCACAAGGGCTTCGTCGGCTTGCTCTTTAGTTTTCAAAACATCTTGATAGACTCCTCTAATACTTCGGTCCAGCGCATCAAACCGTTCTTCTGGTTCTCGAATTAAGGTTGAACCCTTGTCACCACCTTGAAAAATGGCATTTAGCATGTGAACAAATCGGCTACCAACCCAGAGAACAGCAAAGTAGGGAACCCTAAGCATTTTGTCCCCCGAAAACTTTAGGAAGTCTAATATCTGCTGGTACCAGTGAGCCCAGTACTCGTTCTCTAGGTTCTTGGCGCTAAAGGATTCATAGGACAGCATTTTGTTATCAAACTCAAAGGTTTTCTTAACCAGCTGGCCTATAACCGCATCTATTTGACTGCTATCTATTTCATAGGTGCCATCGATGGGCGCATTTCTGGTCAAATCTAAGATGCCGGAGTACGGGTCCGCAGCCCTCTGCAGAACTCGGCTTGATGCCCTGCGTGCCAAGCCATCGGTAAGGATTGCACTGACGTAAACTCTGGAGACGTAAGCTGTGTCAGATGTGGACGAAACACCCGATTGGATAAGTTCAAAAGTTCCCGAAGGCAAGCCCACCCAAAGGGCACCCAATGTAGCAACATGCATCATGGCGAATCCCGCGAACTTCTGGGCTTCTTCCGAACGCACGAAACCATCTGTCGAATTAGGCCCAGAGCGGTCTTCAACAGCAGCCACAAAATTCGCGTTGAACTTTGGATTGAATAGTTCTCTACCCAAACTCGACGCATGTTCGGTTGGCGCAACAATCAAATTCAAAAGCAGGAGGTTACCGGCAATCTTTCTACCGTCATCCCTCATTTGAGTTTTCGGGCTAGCAAGCTGCAGGTACTGCGTAAGGCTGTCTATTAGGCTGTCCTGCTTGGCGTCTTGCTCTGCGTCTGGTGCCGACGCCTTAACCACTAGTAATCGGATGGTCTGAATTGGGCCTAGAGCGAGTTGATCGAAAAGTTCAACTTCAACTTCTAAAGGCAAGCCGGTTTTTGCCCGACCTAATGCGATTACCTGCTGTTTGGGGACCAAAGAATTTTGCTTCTGCGTATCCAACCCGGGAGTGATCCAGAGGCCAACGGACAGCAACCCAAGCTCAGCCCAATTCTTAGCTACTTGGTAAAGTGCCCTGCCTTGCTCTCCTGATGGCAACAAGACAATTGTTGCTCCCGATTCATCCCAAAGCTTATTCACAGAGTCACCATGTTAGTTTGCCTCAGGATCGGATTCTTGCAAGTCGTCTTGAGTCGAAATCAAAGTTACTTTAAGCGCCGAGTTCAGCACCTCTTGAATCGCCCGGTCAATATCGTCCTTGATCTCCCAACTGAGTGGGAAGTTTCTTGGGTCACCGTCCTTGCAATCGGCCCAAGCGTCTGAAAAGTACTGAGCCTCATCCCTAAGAAATTGAACACATTTGGCTTGACGAATTTTCACATCATCTTGTTTGCTTCCAGCTTTTGCATCCTTGGGTGCCGGAGCCCCACTCGGGAGTTGACCAGTGGTAATCCAATTACGGAGTTCAGCCGGATTATTACCAAGGTTCTTCAGTCGGTTGTACGGCTTCAGCGGGTCCAGTGACTTTAACCGGTAGCAATCCACTAGCGCAAGTTGCAACGACATTAAGAGAAGTGCTGGCAATTCGTTTAGCGTTCCAGCCATGTCAGTCGCCATAAGCGGATAGGGGAAAGCGGTGTACCCGGTAGAAGCATCAAACCAGATAGAAGCCTTGTGATCTTTCTCGGCGTCTGGCTTGCTCAAAGAAATTTGGTTCAGCAAACGGGCCACAAAGAAACCTTGCAACATGGCGGTCCACGACGCCTCATCCGCTGGAATGGCTTCTGCAAGTGGTCTGGACCTTCTATACGCAAGGTATTTAGCTCTTCCAGTTCTAAGTGCTGAACTTGCCTCCCATTGCTGCGAAATTGGTTCCATCAAGGAATTGATTGCTACCGGCTGGATAAATCTTGGCGTACTGGTCATGATGGTGATCGACTCAATCATCGGTTCAGCCTTAAACCACCCGGGACTCTTGGCGGCTTCCCACATGCCCGCCTGTTGCAGCGCCGCCTGGCAAGAGGCATAAAGCGGATCTCCGGCGTCCACGGGAATAGGCGAGATTATTATTCGACTCTCGAAAGTCGATCCGGGTTGCACTTGCCCTGTCAAGAAACCTAGGTTTATATCTACTAACGGTGCGGCCAACGAGGTGAACTTCGTGAAGGCTTTTTGGAAGTCAGATAGCCGACTAGGCGCCTGAGACTTGCTAGTTGGATTCAGGAAAGTGACAATGTCCTGCCTTATGTATTGGCTGAAGGGCCGGCTTGGTACAAGTAGCCATTTGCGTGCATACTCTGGGTACTCCATGTGGTCTCTTTGGAATTCAAAAGCTGCTTGCTGGTTAGGAGCAGAGCTGCTGACTCTAAAGTCAACATTTAGAGGAATCCACTCTTGCAGAACTTTTATGATTGACCAGGTCTCCTGGGCAGATAGTTTGGCGATAACGTCATCTCCCCAACTGCCGAGGAGCAACTCTTTGATCACAGCGCGATCTGCTGGCACACCGTCCTGCTTGATCGTCTGCTGCACCAGTTCGTCAAAGATTTTCGGGTAATCATTCACATCGACCAGCAGCGCCTCGTTTGGTGCTGGATTGAACCCCGAAGGAACATGGCTAGACGAGAAATCGGGCCAGAGCGGATACGGGTTGGTTTGCCCGTTCAAAAGTTTAGGTGCTGCAAGACCGCTGTTCAGAGAAGCTTCCAGCGCCTTGAGCGATGACTTCAAAGGCTCAAGGTAATTGGATGCCAAGTCACCAAGAAGTTCCGCTGCGTGGACCTTTAGATCGCTTTCTGCTTGCCAACCAAACGCCGTATCGCTAATCATCCTGTAAACCTCAGCGATTGCCGGGTTGTTCACAGGAATCGCATTCATTGTGGCAACAGAGCCAAGTGTTTGCGATACCAAGAGTTGAACATTGGCTACGCTAGCTCGCTCCGTGTGCGACTCATCGATAAGCTCTTGGCTTGCCTGAACCACCTGAGCTGTTGCCCTTCTAAGCATTTCAGAAGTAACCGGTAGTCCTACATCTGAAATCGATTCCAGAACAACCTGAATGATTGACTTTTGCATGGCTCCGACCCAAGAACGGATTTTTGGAAGCCTTAGGCCTTTCACTTCACCAAGTGCACTATGCAAGTTATTTTCATAGGAATTGACAATCTTGCTGCTCCAGTCTGTGAAGGACTGCCCGTTTGCTGCAAGACCTGATTCGGCAAAACCCTGCACTGACGACCTAAAACGCGCCTTTACATCAACGATGTTCGGCCTTAGCGCGTCAATGACCTGATTGTTGGCAGCGGTAACCTCGTTCAAACCAAGGTCTGAAATGAACTTGCCGATGTACATGTCCGCGTAGAAGTCGATCCACTGTTGCGCTGTTTTTTGGACCATGCCAGGATCCTGCGCGAGGTGCTGTTGCATGATGGTGGTAAGCGCTTGCTTAGCCAAGCGCTCAGAACTGAAATTAGCAAAGCGGTCCATTCCCAACGCGAGTCGACTGAATCCAAGTGCCGAAAAACGACCCGTCGGATCCTTCTTGTCCACGATATCTAATTGATCACCGTCAGTTTCAGAACGGACATTGACCTTTATTTGCGCGTTGAAGTTGTCTTGAACCGACTCGTTCAACAACAAGGCGGTGAAGCTCACGCCAACTGCCTGATAAACACCAGTTTGTGAACCAAAGTTTGTTCCCTGGCCATTTTTCATTCCAACTAGGTATACGTCTTTAGGGCCCATGTGATATTGCGGGTCGGAGGAACCTGGCGAAATCCCTTGCGAGGAATACAAGGCCGACGTTGCCTTGGTCGGATTTTGACGCCATCCCGCACTCATGTACTCGGATATTGCAGTCAGGGCGTTTCCTGCGAGGTTCACCGGAGCTGTTACACCCGCAAAAACGTCTGGTGTATAGAGAACAGCCGTTGTGTCGTGTACCCAATGCGCGCCTGCGCCAGCCGCTTTAACTGCTTCAATCACGTCTAGGTACATTCCAGCCCCAGAACCGCCAGCAATTGAGGAAAAAACGATTACACCCATTGGTTTAACTGAAGATTGACCCGCATTGAGCACTTTGGAAAGTGCTTCTAATTGAGCGGTTGCCTGAGCACTACTAAGTTGCGCAAGAGATTGTGCAACTCTATTCCGAATCTTGTTAAGGTTAGCCGCCGCAAGCGTGCGACCAATCGCTCGCCAGGCGCCAGCTCCTTTAGAAGGATCGATTATGACCTTGTCTCTCGCAGGAAGCGGGCGTTCATTCGATGGCTGGCTGGAGGAATCTATGGCGCCAATTAGGCTGTCGTAAATGGCGCTATAGGCGAGGTTGTCTCCAGCTAATGAAAGGTACTCCGTGCTATTCAGGAACGGGGCTGGAAAATCAATTCCATCTTGAGAAGCAACACTGTCGATGTGAAGGAACTGCCAGGCGTCAGGGATGCCGCCAGTCCATCCAGCTTGCTTGAGCTGGTTCTCAACATTGCGCTTGATAGCGCGAAGGGTTTTGCCGCCTGATCCGCCGACACCGACAAGAAGGAATGGTTGCATTTTTATCTACTTTCTTCCGAAACTATGCCCCAGGTGGGGGCGCTGGTAGCAAGGGTCCGGAGTTTCCGGTCTGGGCTGTTGGTGGAGCGGGGAACACTGTCGCACCGCTAGGCGGAGGGAAGGGTCCGGATTCCATAGGTGCAGTCACATTTTGGGCAGCGCCAGGCGGTGGAGGCGGTGTCACAACTTGTACAGCCTCTGCCTGAAAACCATTTGATTTTGACTCTGAGGCTGGTTTGGACTTTTTCACCTTTTGAGGTTTGGCAGGTTTAGCCAGGTCCTTTTTGATCAGGTCGAAGCGCTTCTCTAGGGATGCATCGTTAGAAATCAAGTTCAATCGTTCCTGATATTCAGACAACTGGCCCATTCGAGCAAACACAATCAAAGTGGCGGAAACTTGATTTTGGCTTGCTGCACTGCCACTTGCACTACTAATCACAGTGCTCTGCACAGCTCCAGGAGCCCCCGGTGGAAAAACTAGTGGCAGAATAACTGGTTGGGCCGCTGTTGAGTTGGATGCGAGGGAAGCCACACGAATAACTTCAGATTCCGGTATCACTAGTGACCAAAAATCAGCAAGGTTAGGCGAAATCTCTTGGGTTTTTCCCGATTGGAAAAGTTCGCTGTTCTTTCTAGCCCCTCGAAAAACACTGATAGACCTTGAATTTGGCCGGGATACCAGTTCAAACCAGGGCGAGCTCAGCGGCGGCCAGAGTTTCACTCGGACTACCCCAGCCCCAGCAGTTTGCAGGTTAACTTCTTTAGTGGCCTTTGGATTAGACGCCAGAGGCCTAAAGTCTTGTGCACTGACAAGGATTGTTTCGGATGAGCTGTTTGGCCTCGCATCGAGCAACCGAACCGGCCCAGAAGCGTTAAATTTCACGGGGATTTCTGCGCTAACCATACCCACGGCCGGCAAGAACTTAGTAGTCAACTTATTAAAGGCATACATAGCCAGAATGGGCAGAGCTAAGCCGAGGATCAGAAGAAGCATGATCGAAAGCGCCATGGCCCATGGGTTCACCAGCGCCTTGGACTCAAATTCAAACTGAATTGTTCCCGTTAGTTTTGCTGCGCCTGTTTTGCTTGAGAACGAGCGAATAGAAACTACATTCGAATCAGCCTGAATAGGGTTTCTGGCCTGAACCGCGATGTCCACAGTTTTGCCCTGGTTCACCTGAATGCAAAACTGGGGTGATTGACTCTTGCCGTTGAAAGTCCATTTGAAACTCGAGGTTCGATCCGTCTTCGATGAGCCGGTTTGTACATCGCTGGTTCGAATTGCAGCACTATCTAGGCAGAAATAAGAAGGTGCCGAACCAACACTCGGTCCCGTTAGCGTGAGAGTACCCGTTGCGGTACCTTTTGGCCCGTTTAGCGCAGTCATCCTGACTACATCAGCAGCTGGAACTGTGAGTGCTTGGGCGTCGACAAGTGATACATCAAACTGAGACTGAACTTGTTGGAAACCACCAGAAAGGTCCAAAGCAAGCCAAAGATTCACGGATTTCTGATTTCCCGATGGTTTGAAGTTTTCGATTTTGAACTGCCCAACAGGGTTGAGAATTACTTTCACATCTGAGACATCTTGGAGGTTTCCCTGGTCATCCAAAGTTTTCAAACTAAGCACGCTGCGCGGGAAGCGGTTTAAGTCAATGGGCAGGTTTTGGAATTCTTTGGTACGAGCAATCTGCCCGGTCAGTGTGTTGCTTCTGCCGGCTACAACTTGACTTTGCCTATCTCTGTCTAAGTTGATTGTCAAACCCGAATATAAGAACAACTGAGAGTTAGGCCCACCTCCGGTGAAAGTCCATGGGCCTTCGAGCTTCTTTTGATCCTCCACCTTGAAGGCAATTTGTGTGACACCAGCGGAAGTTTCCACAGTCCAGGACCCTGTCTTGGAAATTGACGCTGGGCTAATAGAGATACCTGAACCGCTGGGTCCCTCAAGTTTCCAGTTTTGGGCTTCGGTTAAAACAGCGAATCCAGCGGTTCCCGACGGCACCGAAAAGCTTCCGTCTACTATTGCCGAACCTTTGCCGCCATTGATCGAGTTCTGAAGGCTAAGAAACTGGAAAGAGAGCCCAACTGGATCTTGTGCATTCAGAAAGGCTCCATTTGGCAGCCCCGCGGGCGAAAGTCCGTTTTCTCCAACCTGCGAACACGTTAGATGCCCTCCGCCCGGCAGTCCAAAAGATGCTGCAACTTCGCTGTTTGGGATTTCGCCTGAACCCTCCACCAGCGGAACCATGTAACTCATTAGGTAGTGCTCGAGTTCAAGCCTTTTGGGTCCGGTCAACCCATTCGAGGTTTTACTTTTGAAGTCAGAGTTGAACTTCTCGAGAGTACTCGTGTCGTTCTGATAGAGGACACCAAAAATCGATACGCCTTGTTTGCGAAGCTTTGCCATCAAACCAAAGCTGCCTCTGCCTTCACCAACTGAACTGAGTCCGATTCCGTCCCCACAAAGTGCCTTGAGTGACTTTGAGATATCGTTTGTATTTCCTGTTGGATTGATTCCGCCATCCGTGAACCAAATCAGCATTTTGCAAGAGTCAGTGCCTCTGGTCTGGAATGCAGATAAGGCCTCCTGCATGCCTCCGAGCCAGTTTGTGTAGCCCGCGAGGTGTTGATTGTTTACCTCTCGGTGAATCTTGGACGTAGCACCTTGGAAATCTGACGGACTTTTCAGTGGGGCCCAAGAGCTTATCTGGCTTACTCCGGAGGCGAATGTAGACGCAGCGTAATTTACTTTTACGCCTGAGTCAGCGAAATTTTTCAGCTGCGAAACGCTTGATTCGATCACCTGTTGGCGCACATTGCCCTTGTCGGTGTAACTAAGCGAACCCGAGTTGTCAATCAGATAATAAACGTCTAGCGAAGGAGACTTGCCAGAGGTTAGGCAGGTGCTGATATCTGTGAAGGCTTGCTGCCCCACTGGCGAAAGCACGTTTGCACCCTGGTCACCTTGCGAAGCAATAGCAGAGCCGATGTTTGCAAAAAGAATTGATCCAGCCAAGGCCAAAATCAAAGACAGTCTCATTTGCCGTCTCATTGCAGCCAACCACTCTGAACTACTTGTTGCCCGAGGATTCGGCCCAACTCAACGATGTGCAAAACTGCGACAAGGTATCCACAAAGAACTAGCCATTTGATTACTTTTGTGTGTGTAGGTCTCACATCAAAGTTCGGGTTCATTTGCCCACGACGTTGCGCTAAGAGATCCCAGGCCATGGTTCCTGTTATCCCCAGAGGCGTCAAAAGATAGCCAAGGACAAAGTAGAGGTTGTTGGCGAGTTGATATCTAAGTAGATAGAGCGCGAGACTCACCACGAGAAGGATTAGCGCTGTCACCAAAGGCAGAATTGTTGCACGTCTTATGGTCGAACTCACAGACATGCCTCCCCTGACATAAATGTGAACTGCTAGTGGTCCATTCCAATTGAAGAAAATAACCAGAGTACCGCTGTAACACAGTCACATTGAGTGCCAATCTAGCGAAATCGGGGATTGGTATTTGCCTTCTTGGGCGCTCCTAGGGTTATTTATTTTTAATAGATGCACATGTACGTTTGCCCGAGTGGGCCTTTCCAGAGTTGCACGTAGCCTGATAATCGATTTGACGTCCGTGGGGGTATGCATTATGGAAAAGCGTTTGGGAGCCTGGCTGCAGGAGACCGTAGAAAACCTGATTTTCTGGTCCCGTTGGTTGCTGGCACCTCTTTATGTCGGTCTGGTAATCTCACTCTTTGCTCTGGTGGTGAAGTTCGGTTTCGAAATCTGGACCTTAGTTAGCCACATTTCCGAACCAGACACTCACACCTTTGTATTAGACCTTCTAGCTCTGCTAGATCTGGTGCTCCTAGGAAACCTGATTTTGATCGTCCTATTCGCAGGTTACGAGAACTTCGTATCAAAGATTGATGCGGCCGAAGACAGCGTAGACCGCCCTTACTGGATGGGTACGGTTGATTTCTCAGGTCTAAAAATTAAGTTAATCGGATCGCTGGTCGCCATCTCGGTAATTGAGCTGCTCAAGGACTTCATTTCGCTATCTTCGCACCCGAAGGATATTCCAGTCACTGCAATTTTTTGGCAGGTACTTATCCACCTAACATTCGTAGTTTCCGGTGTTCTATTTGCTGTGATGGATTACATTTCAGACAGCCGAGTGCTTCGTACTCTTGAACTTCACAAGCTTGGAGGCAAACATCATGATGCCGATCAGGTTTCCAAAGCGATTGAGCAAGACCTCGAAAAAGAAATCTCTAACGCAAAAGCACGTAAGGCTATTTAGTTTGTAAGGTCCTTCGGTCTGCAGACTTTAGGAAAAGGAACTTGGGATGACCCTCCACATCGAGCTATTCACGGGAGAACCTGAACTCGAGTTCAGAAAACTCGGAAAAGTCAAAGTCAAAGTTGCAGCAGCGACTAACTTTTCAAAAACACCCACCATCGAGGACGTCAACTTTAAGCTTCAAGAAGCTGCAAGTAAGTTAGGTGCGACCGGGGTTATCAACATCCAGTACACGCGAGGTATTTCTGCTATGTCGTGGCGAGCCCTATACGCAGAGGGTGAAGCTGTAGTTTTCGAATCGACAGACTACCCTTGCCCGGTTTGTGCTGAACAAATAAAAAAGGCTGCAAAGAAGTGCCGCTTTTGTGGTGCTGAACTGTAGCTGTAAACAGCCCGTAGTTTTCATTCGAGATTCCAGTTGAGGACATCTGCTGCATCTACAGCGCAACCGTCATAGGCGCTATCAGCAATCAAAACTATTCCGTCCCCGTAATCGTCAGACCCATACCAGTAATAACCTGTTACCCAGTCGAATGATCCACCCTCGGCTTCGTGGATAGCCGTTGCTTCATCTTCGAATTTCCAAACAGCACAATTGGTTCCGTCACTTGCTGATCCAAGGTAATCAGCAAGGGAAGGTATTCCGCTTAGGTTGGCAATTTTATCCACTGACCAAGAAGTCGATCCAGAAGCATTTAGGGCACTGAATATGTCCTCGGTTACTGGAAGAGGCTCGACAGGAACCGCAGGACTTTCTTGATTTGCGTTGCTTGAACTACCGTCATAAACATAGGCAATACAGCCCTCTACGTAATCAGAAGCCTCGGTTTCGCTTGAAGTTACATATTCATATGTCTGCAAAGTTTGGCAATAAGCATAGGCTTCCGCGAATGAGCTCTGAGGCTCTGCCGAGATGCTAGCTTGGGCATCGTAACCCGCTTGCCAGGCTTCCGAAACGCTTGCCCCGGCATTGGCCGTTGTTGAACACCCCGTCAACGCCGCACAACAAAGCACAGCCGACAAACCTGCTACTAATAGCCTTATTTTCAAGCCCGGTTACCCCTCATCCTTCTTGTTAGTTGGACTCTAGGTGAAGGGTTTAGACTCCGCTACGGGCAATTTGGAAATATGTACCCATAAAATTCTGTGCCCGAGATTTTCTGGGTCAGTGCCTGGCCGAGTGGCCTTAACTCGGCGGCGAATAAAGTACTCCAGAAATAAGAAAACCGCCGACCTAGCGGGTTCCCAGAGCTAAATCTGGAGTCCAACTAAATCGGCGGTCTCGGTCTAGCAACGCCTTGCTTAAGGAAAAAAGACCAGCGTTAGCTGGTCTTTTTCGTGGCGGTGCCGGTGGGATTTGAACCCACGGTGGTCTTTCAACCACACATGTTTTCGAGACATGTACCTTCGGCCGCTCGGACACGGCACCGTGGGAAAGTTTACTACAGCGCGCAGAGCCGCCGCCACCCAGG